>CAYFXU010000051.1:0-13184 GCA_964347145.1 uncultured Candidatus Bathyarchaeia archaeon | reverse complement strand
CGCGAGAAAGCACTTGCCTCCCTGCAGGATACCTTCCTGAATACACTTTCATTCTAATACGCACATGCGCGTGCACATAACATGGGCGCACAAAAAAGGGAAGGTTGATTGGAGCCTTTTTCTATCTACTTGAACGAGATGTAGACGCAATCTCGGCCGTGTATGGGAGTGCCACCGAACTCTGCCTTGATGTTGCCCATCAGCATGCGGATTACGACGTCTCCATCGCCAAACGCGTCCAAGCCTAACGTCACGATCACCTCCTCGGTCCTGAACCTGAGCATTGCGCGCGCGCAGCCATCAGACCCCCGTCATGGCCACATGCATGCTTTGATCTAACCCATTTGCTCTACAACATTGATAGCTGTTTCAACGTCTTCCTTCAATTCGGCAACGGAACCAGCTCCAATCATACAACCTTCCAGATTGAAATCAAAGATGTAGGTGAAAGCCTTCTTCGGCGTCGTTCTTCCTCCGCCAAGAGGTTTAATTGCAAAAACTGGTTCTCGAACACTCCTGACAGCTCGCTCAGCTGATTGTTTTGTTGGGAACATCATTACGCCAAGAGGATTTAGAGGCGTAACATAACCATGAAAGCCTTCAAGTCTGCCATTCAGCATCGGAATCGTCATTCCTGCATGATGGACGCCAAACAAAACATTTTGGAAACCGTGACTTTTTGCTCTGTCCATAAGCTCGCCCAGAAGGTCAAAGCGGCCAGTCATAACCAAGAAGTCTGTCTCTGAGCCGAATTCGATGCAACAAACGGGTAGTTCTACGAAAAACCCCAAGTCCTCATCTGCAACGTTCCAGTCTATTTTTAGTCTCTGGAAATCTTCTTCCCCGTAAGGTCTGCTTCTGGCAAGTCTGTTCTTCCAGTCTTCTCTGAAGTTCAAAATCGGGTCACTGAGCATGCGCTTCTTCGCTTCCGAGTGTTGTCGTACCTCAAGACTTACGTATGTCGCCCATCGCCTGTAGGCGTCAATCCCAACATCCCCAAGTCTAACCGGAATCTCGATACATGGAAAAACTTCAATGCAGTGGCCTTCAGCGACCATAAGTCGTAGAACCTGCAAGTGAACCGGTGAAAGAGGAGAGGAGCGTGGAGTAGCGGCAGCAAACTTGCACACGCCCATATGGATGGCTGCTTCCACAACTTTCCTTGTCGCACTCATCCGGGAAAATCGCATACGATATTCTTCATCTTTCTCTTCACTCTGATAGGAGATGCCAACAAAAGGCATGTGGCCTAGAATCAATCTGTTTGCAGAATTCAATAACCTTCACGACGATAGCTAGCTCCTAAGTTTCTCTTCAAATTTTCCCTGTCCCTAACTTTGATCTTAGTTGACCTCATCCGATAACATCACTGCATGCGAGCGCGCAAAAAAAGGGAAGCGACTGACTTGAAGTCGACTGTCTCGTTCTATGGTTCCGCTTCTTCGCAGAGCATCTGAACTGCAGGTACCCCTAGTCCGTCTGGTCCAGTGTGCCAATCGCCGAGCACATGGATCGCGCGCGCAAAAGGGACCTTCTTCCATTTGCGTGTGAAATCATGATGTTTTGAAATTGTTTGTTTGCTCGACAAATCTCCGATAATGTTTATTAAGCATTAATATATATTAAGTATTAATATAGCCGATTATTATTGGCGTGCCCAATAATGAATGCTCTAACCAAACAGAAACACAAGAGTCGCAAAATGAATAATGCGAAGATCATTTTGTTAGCCGGTATAGTTGTGTTATCGATTTTGGTGATGGATGTAGTTGCTCTGGAGATCGCCCCGGATTTCACTTTGACTGATATTGACGGGGTTGAATTTTCTCTCAGCGAGTACAGGGGAAAGGTTGTTCTCTTGGACTTTTTCGCAACTTGGTGTAGTGCTTGTGTTGCTGAATTTCCTCATCTGAAGTTTGTGCATGATGAGTTTGGTGAAGATCTCATAATCATCTCGATTAGTGTCAGCCCGTCCTCCGATACTGTTGAGAAGCTTCAGCAATTTAGAGATGATCATGGGATAGACTGGTTTGTTGCCAGAGACACTGCCGGAGTGCATGATAAATATGGGAATATATGGCCCATTCCAACCTTGGTGATTATTGATCAAGAGGGGTACATACAACATCAACATTCAGGACTAACAGATGAATCGGTCCTACGAGAAGAAATCTATGAAATCATGGGCACTACGCGACCTGCTATTTCCATTCAATCGCCAGAAAACAAGACGTATACCTCCAGCTCTGTACCATTAACTTTCACCATAAACGAACCCACATTTTGGATAGGCTACAGTTTAGACGGACAGGCGAACGTGACTATCACTGGAAACACCACTCTAACAAATCTGTCTAATGAGGTTCACTCTGTCACAGTCTACGCCAATGACACGACTGGAAACATGGGTCACTCTGACAGGGTTTACTTTACCGTGAGCGTACCTCTCCTTGGAGCACTCACAGTCACTACCAGTTCAATAGCAGGAGAAGTCTTTGTTGACGGAGTCTCTTGGGGAATTGTCCCCCAAAGCAGAGTTGTTCAGATTGGAACATACACCGTTAGCTTCGGGCCAGTAGAAGGTTATCTCACTCCATTGAGCGAACTTGCCACTGTCTACGAGGGTCAGGAGACCGTAGTTGAAGGAGTCTACGAAGAGATACCGACAGCAAAGGCAGGTCTAAGGGTAACAACAAACCCAGTTTCTGGAGACGTTTTCGTGAACGGCTCCTTTTGGGGTCTCGCGCCTCAAAGCAGGGTTGTGGACGTGGGCACCTACAACGTGAGCTTTGGCTCTGTTGCTGGTTATCACTTCCCTAGTTGCCAGTTGGTCACAGTCTCTGAAAATGTTGAAATGTCAGTCACTGGTGTTTATTCACTAATTACTGGGACTCTAGCAGTTGATACCTCTCCAGTGGTTTGTGAAGTCTCCGTAAATGGGACATCTTGGGGTGTGGCCCCTCAGAGCAGAGTTGTTCAGATTGGAACCTACAACGTCAGCTTCGGCGACGTAGCTGGATACAACACTCCTGGTTGCCGACTGGTCACTGTTGAAGAAGATGCTGAAACAGTTGTTGACGGGGTTTATGAGCTTATCACAGGAACCCTCACAATCACAACCACTCCTGTTGCTGGAGAAGTCTTTGTCAACGGCACATCATGGGGTATCGCCCCACAGACTAGAGTTGTTCAGATCGGAACGTACATCGTCACGTTCGGAGCCGCAGAGGGTTTCTATACTCCAGCAGACCAGGTCACCAGCGTTCATGAAAATGCCGAAAACAGCATTGAAAGTGTATACGAATCCATCGCGCCTCTTCCCAGCCAACCACAGGTCTTGGCCCCTGTAAGTTTCGTGATCATTGCAGTCATCCTGGTATCTGCAATCTACATATGCGCGCGCAAGGTGAAGAAGTAGCTCTATACCCAAGAATTACAAGAGGATATAAAAGAGTAACAGCGCGGGTATACTCCGCGAAAGTTTCTCATCTTCCAGACATATAAGAACTCATGTCCTGTTCCTGCATTTTCTATATCTGAAGCCTCTTAAGGAAATTAGGCTATTTTTTTCTGTAGAACGCGTACTATAAGTCATAATTGGGATAAGTCACAAGGTAGGTGGGTATGGACGGAGGCCTTATGAACGTTCCAATAGATCTGGGATTTACAGCAAAGGATATCGCCATGGCTGTTCAAAGAAGAGACGTAATTATCGTTATAGATGTTTTGAGATGCTGCTCTACAATTGTTACGGCCTTAGTGAATGCTGCTAGGGGAGTGATTCCAACGAAAACCTTGAAAGAAGCCCGTGAACTTCACAAGAAGCATCCTGAGTTTATACTGGCTGGCGAGAGACGGGGCATTAAACCGAAAGGATTCGATCTAGGAAACTCTCCCCTTGATTTTTCTCCTCAAAAGATAGGGGGAAAGAACATAATTTTGACCACCACAAATGGGACAAGAGCCATAGTCTCATGCAAAAATGCAAGGTATGTGTTCACTGGAGCCTTCTTAAATGCTGAAGCTGTCTCTAAGACAGCTTTAAAGATTGCTAAACGGGAGGGAACCGGAATTACTCTTATCTCCGCGGGAACGGATGGACAATTTTCCTTGGAAGATTTTATCTGCGCCGGTGCCATAGTCGAAAGTTTTCCATCAGATTGTATTGAGAACTCGGATGTTGTTTTGGCAGCGTCGTTGACCTTCAGGAGGGCACGAAGGTCGCTAAACATGGTCATTCAGTCAGGATACCATGCACGCTATCTCATTAGTCACGGGTTTGAGGAGGTTGTGAAGTTCTGCTCTCAATTGAACCTCTATGATTTGTCACCAACAATGAAATCAGTCGACGGGTTACCAACAATCATCAACAGGCTGGTTGAAGTTTAGCGCGTGCACCTATGTGGCTTGTCTTCACAAATATCAATTTCTAGAAAAGCTCAGAAATGTTGTCACGATATCCTAACAGCAGTCCTGAGACAAAGAGAAATGTTCCGAATATCGCTAGTGGTTGAGTAAGCCATCTAAGGGGCCATTTGTATGTTTGTGGAATGACTGTTCCTCCATACATAATAGTTGGATCGCCATACCATAGTTCTCCTCTATCTTGTACTACAATTGGTAATTCAGAGTGAATAGTAGTGATTGTAACGTCACGAGTTCTGAAATCTCTTTCATCTGCAAAGTAGAAGAGAGTATACAATGCAGCAATTAGAAACACGAAGGAAGTAGCAATCAGAAATATTGCCAATCGTTTCCTATTCTCAAACTTCATAAATGAGCTATCCCCCCTAAAATCTCTGAACTGAAATATTTACGTTTGTGGGAGATGTCCCCCGCGCTTTTGAAGGATGAGACTAATATTAGATTGAATGGCGCACTCAATTTTCTACTGGCATGTGTTTTAGCTTCAGCCGAAGATCCTGCAATGTGGATCGAACGTCATTTCTTATGAAACCCTTATTTATGAGTTCGAGATCTCTTACGCGTCTCTTAGACTGCATTAGCAGTCTTTTTGTCCATGTTTTTCTAAAACTTGTTACTGAACTCAATAGACCTTTCATAGTCGCCCTAGCTTCATCAAATTTCTTCAAAACGAGAAAGCCAAACGAAACCATAGACATGAGGAAGCTCAAAACTAAGAATCGCCACCAAAGGTTGCGAAATTCATAGTTTTTGAGCATTGTGCATATCCTGTTTTTGGCGGAGTGATAGACGGTTCTTTGGTTTATTCCCCTTAGTACGCTACCGCGATGAACTATGACGGCAGACGGAACAAGAAGTATGTTGTATCCTAGCAATCTCGCTCGCACGGAAAGGTCTGTGTCATCATCGTATATGAAGTAGTCTGAATCGAAGCCTCCAGCCTCGTTGAAAACCTCTCTCCTGATTATGCAGCAACCCGATGAGGCCGCCAAGATTTCAAGATTCTCCTTGAGCTCATCTTCTTTTTGACCATAGGTTGCAGCCCATGTTCCCAACGCGTCGATGGCTATGCAAACATAGTCCAACCGACGCTTGTCGTCTGCCAACACAACTTTTGCTTGTGCCATCCCTATGGACTTGTCGCTCTCCATTACCTTGACCAGCTCCCAAAGCCAATTTTCAGCCTTCAATTCCGTGTCGCTATCCAAAAAAACAAGGTATCTTCCTTTGGCTGCCAGCGCCCCAACATTGCAGCCTTCAGCATGCCCCAAATTCTCGCGATTTTCAACAATCTTTACGTAGGGAAATGAACCGAATGCCTTCTTCATCGACTCAATGCTTCCGTCTGTTGAAGCGTTGTCAACAACGATGATTTCAATGTTGGGATAGTTGGTGTCTAGAAGGGACGTTAAACATCGTTTCAAAAGTTCTCTTCCGTTGAAGTTGACGATTACAATTGAAACTGAGGGACAACCCTCATTCTTCTCAGAGACACTCACGATCAGCCATGGAACCTCCGAGTTTAACTACGATTCCCGAATTTCCAGGTTCCTAAACATTGATCACTAGGCTGACTTAAAGCCTTTTTTGCGCAAATAATAAATTGTCTAGGGTCAATTCCTACGACATGTGAGAGAAGAGATCCTGATGGAAGGCTACAAATCGCAACCTTCAGTTACAGTTATAGTTCCCGTGCGAAACGGAGAACCCACCATAAAGCCCTTACTAGAATCTCTTCAGAGACTAGACTATGCAAGAGAGAGAGTGGAAGTCATCGTGGTTGACGGAAACTCAACAGACAAGACTACGGACATAGTCAAAAAATATCCCGTAAAGTTGGTAGTTGAAAGGAAGAAAGGGCTAAACGCCGCAAGAAACACCGGAATAAGAAATAGCAACGGTGACATTATCGCCTTCACTGATTGCGACTGCGTAGTGCCTAGCAATTGGGTGACAAAAATCGTTGAGAACTTTAAGGACCCTCAAGTCAGCTGCGTGGGAGGAAGCGCAAAGGGGCTTAATGGCGACTTTATTTCTCAATATGCCGACAACAGCGTGGTGCCTTTAATGCCATTCTTCAAGAAGCGAGAAGAACTAGATATGGTGAGGCCATTTCTACGTCATCCAGCAGGATGCAACATGGCGTTTAGACGGAAGGTGGCTGAAAAGGTTGGATATTTTGATGAGGAGATTCAATACGGCTTTGATGAAGTTGAATTCACCGAAAGGGTTTGCAGGGCTGGTTACAAGATGATCTTGGACCCGAACGTTTTCGTCTGGCATAAGCACAGATCAACTCTTAGGGAATTTTTGAAACAGAACTTTAGGTATGGCAGGGGAAGCGGAGTCTTGCTCAAAAGTAAAAAAATGAAGAATATGGTTTCCACATGGTCTTTCCTTAGCCTGTTAGGTTTCATTTCTTGGCTACTAATAGTTGGTTCTATGACGTTTGTGACTTTCACAACAAGTTCGAGCATTTCCTACCTACTGTTGTTCGGGTTTACAGTTATGCCTTTACTTATTATGATGACATTCTACGCTCACAGAGCGCTGAAAAGTAAGCGTTATGTTAGAGCTATTATCTACCCCTTTATTGATTTGTTCAGAGTTTTCTCCTTCTGTTTTGGAGAAGTCTATCAGCTTTTCAAAAAGTCTCGCAAGCGGGCGATATAGTATATACTCTGTCACACGTTCGTACGACTTGCGCGCGCGCATGTGGAGCATAATTCGTGCTACACATTATTTATTTTGTTTAGTCAGTTTTTTCGGTTGCGGTTTCAGTCATCTTACGCGGTCCGGGATCTTTGGGTCTTCTTAGTTCTAGAATGGACGGTAAGAAAAGAAGGAATACGAAGGCGCAAAAGACGAGGATTGAGAGAATGAACATGTGCGGAGCTGAAATCGAATTCGAGATCATTTTTCATCATGTTTGAATTTGTTGTTGCCAATATAACAGTTTCCTCTGCCATTATGAAGCGTTTTTGCCCATGCAAGCTGTCTTTTTCCGTTGATCTTGGAAATACATAGGTCGATCAAAGCTTTGGTGCAGATTAACATGTTAAACAAGAAGGTAAGGAGCAGCAGAGGTATGAGCCAGCACATTCGTTCCCGTCCGTCGAGATAGGCACCCATACCAACCTCGAAGAAAGGCGCAAAATTTCCTACAGAACTGTAAACTGAAATGGATATAGTCATCCAAAGATTTTTGATGAGTTGGTTAGGTTGAATTATGAATAGCGTTGCCCCAAGAATCCAAGCCAATGCCACAACAATCGGGACAAAGTAAATATTAAGGATGAGAAAACCATCAATCTTTTCCCTTAACCGCAGATTCTTGCTCTTGATAAGAGGCCAAACGTGTCTGAAGGCACACTGCATGTGTCCTTTGGCCCAGCGGGACCGCTGAAGCCAATAATATCGCCAATCTTCAACCGCTTCCTCGTAACATTCAGCGTCGTTCACGTATCCAACTTTGAAACCTGCAAGACACACCTTGAAGGTTAGATCTGTGTCTTCGGCAAGCATATCAGGATCCCATCCGCCCAGAGACTCCAACAAACTTCGCCGGAACCCTCCAACGGTTCCTCCGAATTGAGGAATGAGTCCTAGGTCGTCCCGCGCAAATTGGTCCACTCGATAACCTCCGGTCCGTTCCAATGAAACAAGCCTCGTCACAATTGTGGTAGGCTCGTTAAGGACGATAACCCTCCCTTGCACGGCTCCAACTTTGGGATCATTGAAACAGGCTGTGAGTTTCTCAAGAATATCTCTTTGAGGATAATAGTCAGCGTCGAAACAACAGACGATCTCCCCGGTAGCATATTTCAACCCCTGATTCAATGCTGCTGGTTTTCCTTTTCTGCCATCCTCTAGGCTCTGATGAAACACCTTTATATGCTCGTGGTCCTTGGCAAATTCTTCCGCGATTTCGCCGGTTTGATCAGTAGACGCGTCATCTATCACAATAACCTCAAGCTTTTCTTTGGGATAAGTTAACTCTGTCATTCTCTGAAGGATTCGTCCGACCACTTTTTCTTCGTTTGAAGCGGGAATCAGAACCGAAACTATCGGCTGATAACCTGAGACGCAAGGTGCGTAGCGAGGTTGACCCTCTTGATGGTATACGGCGGTAAACGTGAAGATAAAGTGCCTCGCAAGGTAGGCTGAAATGAACATGGCCAAAAACACAAAAATTAGATTCAAGATCAATTATTTCTCCTCTCGGTGCCCTTCATTTCTATTCTGAGCGGAGGCAAGTATGGATAAGCCGAAGGACCAAACAGACACAATCCATACCCAATCAATGATTGGTCCAATAACGACAGTCACGATCTTTGACGCTTCTGCTCCTGAATAGAAAGCTAAAGTCACCCCAAAGGACGACTTAACAAAATACCATAATAGACCCACGGTGTTGCCTCCTACGAGCAAGCAAACCTTGGGAAAAAGCGGGCCTCCCAATGGAAACAGTAGAAAGATTAACAGAAAATTGAAGATAGTGATAGAAACTAGTGCGGATTCGTTGAGTATACGGTACAACTGGAAGTAGATGAGGAGCATGATCATCACGGCGCCAACACCACCAATAGACATATGCTTGTAATTAGGTTCCACTCTGGGATGTCTAAAGATCCGCTTTTTCCTTGCCAACCAAGGCCCTCCATAACTCACTTGCTGCTGGTTTAACCATTACTGCGCGATGAACAGAAAAATTTTGGGTTCTTGTGGGTCCAGAAGCACCGCGGCAGTTCCTAACACATTGATAAACGCGTCGATTTTACAGTTTGTATTCGATCTTTCTGAGAAAATCCTTTCGTTCTTTGACGTCTTTTTCGGTTTCGACTCCTTTGCTTCTTGAGCCGTCGATGACGCCTAGAATTCCTCTACCCTGTTCGGTCTCTGCTACTATCACCTCAAGGGGGTTGGCTGTTGCAGCGTGGATGCTACAAACTTCGGGCACGTGTTTGATTTTGTCCAGAACGTTGATTGGGTAGGCATTCTTCAAGAAGACTATGAAGCAGTGACCGCATCCTAACTCCAAAGCTTGACGTGAAGCTAGCTTCTTCAATTCTTCGTCGTTGCCTTCGCATCTGACTAGGCACGGTCCGGAGCTTTCGCAAAAGCCCACGCCGAATTTGATGTTCGGAACGGCGTTGACCAATGCTTCGTAGAGGTCTTCAACGGTCTTGATGAAATGGGCCATGCCCAGTATGATGTTGCATTCCTTTGGCACTTCTATTCTCAATGTCTTAAGCTCCATCCTTGTCGCCTCCTCGTATCTTTACTAATTTCCCAAATAAAATTCTTAGCTGATTCAGGCGAGTGTCCAGAGAATAACTGCGACTAATTTGTCGACGGGAATGGGAAATTGATGAGGAAAAATTCGCAGAGTTTCGACAAAAGGCTTATATCAATTTTATATGTAGGTTAACGCATGATAAGAGCCTTCGTCGCGGCAAAGGTTGGTACAAGCGAATACTTGAGCGCCACCAAGACCATCAAAGAAAAGATTGCAGCGATGCCGGGAGTACTCAAGGTTGATATTATTTTCGGGCGCTACGATATCATCGCCGAGGTGGAAGTAGAAGATCTGGACGAGCTCAGCCGGTTAGTCACAGACAAGATCAAGAGTATTCCAATCATACTTTCCACCGAGACACTCATATGTTATCAACCCTGATTCTCACATCAAATAATGAAAGAAGACTCTACGTCGTACTCTTGGTTAAGCCCCTGAGCCCGACGCTCTGCTCAGTTCTCCCAAATTCTATAGGGTCATTGTTCTTTCGCTTCGCGCGCGCCAACAGGGCTACATGTTTCACCCAACACTCTTCATATTTGATTCTCTTTTCCGGCACATCCGCTTAACGTTGCCATAGGCTTGATCTTCGAGGAAGAATTAGTCTTTGACCAAATTACCTGACTTTACGGTTGCTCAGATTAGTCCCGTCGAATTGCTTGACTCAAGGTCTCAGTGAATTGGTTGAACCCAACGAGGTTATTGAGAACGGCTGTGATTCTGAAGGGGCTCCTTGAAGTTCTCAATATCTCTGTCATCAACTGTTTGGGGCGAAGATAGAAAGCTCGGAAATATTCGAATACAAGCGAACGCACTTCTTCGTAGGGGACAGGAGTTGGCAAATCCCTGGGGATGCAAACTCCGGTTTCCCAATGTTTTTCCTCATCGATGAGTCTCTTAGCTGTGAGGTCGTTCCATATGTCGATTCCCGTGTGAGCTCCCAAAATGTTGACTGAAGGCACATCGATGTCTAGTTTATTTGCAAATTGCAGCGTGTTCACGATTTCACGTCTAGTTTCATCGGGAGCCCCAACAATGAATGAACCCACAATTATGTCCATGCCTGCCTTTCTGGCCTTGCGAACTGCCATTTCAGACTTTTCTGGAGTAATTCCTTTATTGTAGTAGTCCAAGATCCTTTGGTTTCCACTTTCTATCCCGAAGTAGAGGCACCTACATCCTGCCTTCACCATTTCTCTAAATATGTCATAGCTGACATGGTCAACCCGCGAGTCGCAGAACCATTCAATATCCATTCCCTCCTTTCTAATTCTTCGGCAAATCTTCGACACTCTCTTCGCGTTGAGAGTAAAATTGTCGTCTGCGAAGAGAAATTGTTCGTAACCTTCACTTTGCAGAAACTCCAATTCTTCAATTACATTTTCAACTGACCTTGGCCTCCACATTCCTCGAGCGAATTTTCTAATTCCGCAAAAGCTGCATCTAAAAGGACATCCACGCGATGAAATGAGAGTGGTAAATTTTTTTGTATTAACCCTCACTCCGAAAATAGTTGAGGTGTAATGAGCACCTGTTAGGTTACGATCTGGAAAGGGAAGTTCATCGACTTTCTTGATTAAGGGTCTATCTGGAGTGGAAATTACCTTACCAGCTTTCCTAAAGGTTATGCCTTCAACTTCTTTAAGGTTTCCGCTTTTTTCTAAACACCTTGCAAGTTCAAGGCTGGTGTATTCTCCTTCGCCCTTGGCGATGACATCGACAAAAGGGTATTTTTTTAGGATTCTTTCGGCATTAAAGGTTGCATGATAGTTTCCAAAAACGATTGTAACGTCTGGGTTCTCCGCTTTCACGCGTTCCGCAATTTTTGGTGCCTCCTTCGCAGCACTGAGCAAGACCGAAAAACCCAGGATGTCTGGGTCTTCCTTTTTCACCCAACTTACGGTTTGATCCAGAGAGAACCTTGATGCCGGTTGATCAAGTACTGACACCTCGATACCCTCGTTGGTCAAAATTCCTGCACAGTATAAGATGCCTAGAGGGGGCCACGCTGTTGGAACCATATACATTGATTCTGAAGAAGGAGTCGGATTTATGAACGAAAACTTCATCTTTAATCGCATTCAGTCTTTTGAAACCGGAATAAGATAAATCTTACCAAAGTTATGAAAGTGAAACGTCTAACTTTTCTTTGAGCAAAAAGACGCTAGAGAACACCAAAAAGGGAGATTGAATTGGCGGGCCCGAGGGGATTTGAACCCCTGGTCTCCGGCTCCGAAGGCTTGCGCGCCATCTATTTCAGATTGCTCGGCGCCTTGATCCTGGCTCGGCAACGGGCCCTTCTGTCGAGATAGTCTAAGGATAAAGAAATTAAAGGGTTTCTCAGAAAACCTTTGATGGTGGAGATGTTTCCCGAGTTTCCCCGCATTTTCCCTCTTTTTCTTTTTTGGAAAGTGCTAAGTTTTTAATCGTCTGAAGTGGTGATGCGCGCGTGCGCGTTTCAAATTTGCTATGTTGGGCTTCGTCAAGGGGCCCTCGTCGGCCCCGTCTCCTTCGGCCAATTTTTATTCCCCCGGGAACCTTCATTTTTGCATGCATGCATTTCGGACAAGCAATCAGGATGGAAACCGGAGAATTGCCGGTGTATTATTGTTGAACAATTATGCGGGAAAGGTTAATAGGCAGTGATGACAGATAGTATATTGAATCTTAATATATGATATGTTGAATGGTTGTTGTGCGGAATAAGGGAGGAGAGCTTTGTCAAAGAAGCTCGAGACGATTACTTGCCCAAACCCGGAATGCCACAAGAAGATTAGGGAGCTAATTGTAGTGAGTGATGTGTCAACATCACCGGTGGAGTGGTACTACGCTTGTCCCTTTTGCTTTTTCAAGATGGACGTGATTTCTGCTCAACTTCCGAAGGAAGAAGAGAGAAAAGAAGAATCTCTGGTTGAGTCACCAGGAAAGGAAGAAAAGGCTCCTTCAGGGTGTCCTCATCATTTCGGATATTTGGGGAGTCGCGCTAAAGATGCGCCTATCCCCCAAGAATGCCTAACCTGCCAAAAAGTATTGAACTGCGTGACAAAAAGCGACGCCCAATAAGACGGATCTGAATACCCTTGCGAACGCAAAATGCGCGCGCGCATGGAAACTAGATTCTAACTTCTAATAATGTGAGGAAACACGGGGGTGAGCGAGTAATTATCTGTCCAAGCATTAAATGCCGCAGGAAGATTGAAGAGCCCATCCTCTTAAACAACTTGTCAACAACACCAGCGGAACAGTACCCCGCTTGCCCTTACTGCTTCACGAAAGTGAACACGAACGTCAAACAGGCGAATCTGGCTGGCTCACTCCTAACCGCTTTCGGATCTATCATTCTGGCTTGGGTCGGCTGGTTAACATGGCATGATGTGACCGTGTGGAACAAAGACCTCTTCCTTATATTCTTCGGATCCAGAACAGGCGAGGCCATTAGCCTAGGAATAGGCATGAAGGT
>CAYFXU010000050.1:0-13232 GCA_964347145.1 uncultured Candidatus Bathyarchaeia archaeon | reverse complement strand
CAGCCTTTTTCAGAATCGCCAAGGCTCGTTTGCTTGGAACTTCTAGCCCAGGGTCTTCAAGAATTTCCAACGTCGCATCGTGTATGTAATGTAAATCATCTCTTGACAGTAAGTTTAAGCTAGCTCTACCCATCCTAGCCACCTCACTATCTCTTCAGTGTATCGTTTATTATGATTTCTATTTCGCTCCAGACTGTCGGCGCACCTTACCGCAAGGAATCCCTGCGTGGATTTGATCACTAAAGCGTTCACACTTTCCAAAACGCGAAGAGTTATTTTTGAGCATTTACATTTCACCAAAGAGGGTTTGTTGCTGAATAACTTGTTTGAAGGTCTAGGTTTTCTGAAAAGAGAAGACCTTAGAAAAATTCATTCTTCCACGTTGAAGATTCTCGAGGAAACAGGAGTCAGAGTGGACGAGGAAAACGCGTTGAAAATATTGGATGATGCAGGGGCAACGGTGGATTCTAAGCTAAGGATTGCGAAGATTCCACAGAGCCTAATTGAGGAATTGGTCAAAAAGGCTAGAAAATGTGATAGGTTGTGTGGCCGAAATCCGAAATATGATCTCTCCCTAGGAGACGGCAAGGTTCACATTATGACCTCCAGCACTGGCATCAAGGTTTTGGACATGGACACTGGGGAAGCTAGACAGTCGACAAAGAAAGATGTGGAGGATAGCGCAAGGTTAGCAGATGCTTTAGAAAATTTCCACATTTATTCGATTATGGTAGATGCCCTAGATTTCCCGGAAGAGATTATGGGTCTGGAAGAAGTTGATGCAATGTTCAACAACACTGAGAAACACATAGACACTGGCGCTCTGGGGACTGACGTCACGAGAGATGAGATTCGGATGGCGGCGGCTGTGGCCGGAGGCTTTGAGGAACTGAGGAAAAGACCAATAATCGACTTCATGCAGACTCCAGTTTCCCCCCTTATGCAGGACAGAGGAAACACTGAAGCCATCTTGGAATGCGCCAAGCGTGAGGTTCCTCTCATAGTCTTAAACATGGCGCAGGCTGGAGGCACGTCACCTGTTACGGTTGCAGGTGTTCTTTCCTTAACTAATGCTGAAGTACTGAGCGGGATGCTAATTGCGTATCTAGCGAACCCGAATGTGCCCCTCATTTACGGCACATCATCCGTTGTTTTGAATATGAGAAGCCTATCCGGACCATCACTTTTTGGTCTTGTCGAAGGTGACCTAATCGCTATGGGGGCGGGACAGCTGGCGAAGTATTACGGTTTCCCTTCGTTGGTCAATGCTTCTGGTGACAGTTGGTCAGAGCCAAAATGCAAAGCAGTCACGGCGATGTTGCCTTCTCTCGCAGGGGCGGACATTCTTTATGATGGGGGGTTGATTGAAGATGCGAAGACCTTGTCGTATGAAGCTATGGTTATCGCAAATGAGATGGCAGGTATGGTTCTTCGAGCCCTGAAGGGCATCGAAGTGAACGAGGAGACGCTAGCTAGACATATCATTCACAAAGTTGGACCTGGCGGAAACTTTCTCTCTGAGAGACATACGCTTGAACACTTAAGGAAAGAAATATTCATTTCGGAAATATTGGACAAGCCAAGGGTGAAAGATATCAGGGAGGCGGCAAAGAGAAAGGCGAAAGAGTTACTGAGTACTCATCATCCGGAACCCTTAGACAAAAGTGTCCAAGAGGAGTTGAGAATGATTGTTAAGGAAGCTTGGAAGAGAAAACAAAGGAGAAAGTGAAAAGTGAAGCCAGAATGCCTCAATGCGCCTGCTCATCCTTTTCAGAATAGGATTTCTCATCTTTCACAAAATCTTTCATTATACATGCATGTAACTATGTAAGGATCAAAGGTGAGAAAATTATGAGTTTGCGACCATATTATCGATTGAGAGATATTTGCATTCAAGATCTCCTAGGAACGACGTGTCAAGAAATGTGTCTGCATCGGTGACTGATCATCGATGAGAAGCGAGTTTTGGATGATCCCAGAATTTGCCCCTCAAAAGGCAGTCTGGCTACAATGGCCGACCTTTAGGGATGATGAACAAGATTTCATCCCAGCTTTTGTGGAAATTGAACGCGAGTGCTGTACAGAGGGTGAAGTTCATAATATTGTTCTAGACAGAAACTCGGAGAGATCGGCGAAGCAAAAACTTCTCGATGCAGGAGTGCCTCTCGATAACATCTTTTTCCACGTTATTCCCCATGATTCATGTTGGGTGCGGGACAACGGTCCTATCTTCATCAGGAAGGATGATCAAGAGCATATCTTAGACTTCGGCTTCAACGCTTGGGGTTACCCTCCTTGGGGCCCTTATGATAAGGATAACGCCGTCCCAAAGCGGGTAGCAGAACTGCTAGGGACAGGCTGTACCCAAGTGCAATATGTTGATTATGTGGATGACAACAAAACCAAGGATTTTATCTATGAAGGTGGAGCGTTCGAGTTTAGTGGGGAAGGGACCATTGTAGCCTCATGGGCCATATGTAATCAAAGAAATCCTCATTTAACCAAGAAACAGGCAACACAGATCTTCGAGGATTTCACCGGCGCGCATACGGTCATTTGGATAGATTCAATTTGGCCGGGAAGCACCAGTGAAAAGTCATTTAACCATACTGACGGTTATATGAAATTTTATGAAAAAGGGAGGGTTTGTGTGTGCGAAGAGCTAACAGATCCTGTTCGCTATCCTCTTCTTTCGTCCAAAAAGGCTAGGGGAGGTCCAGGCAAAGAAGCCGCCGCAAAACTTGAACAGGCAGGATGGGATGTCTATAGACTCCCCCCTGGATTAAGGTGGACGTTTGTGAATTGTCTAATTTTCAACCGGAAAGTAATTGCTGGCTACGTGAGCACTCCTATGACACCGCTAGAAAGAGAAACGCTGGAAGAGCTTTACCCAGAAAAGAACATTGTTGATATCGAAATCGGTCCAATGGCTCGAGCAGATGGTGGAGTTCATTGTGTGACCCAGCAACAGCCTAAGTGATTTGTTACCACAACCATGTGTTTTTGAGGTTCTGTAGATTTGCATATTCCCTTAAAGTTTGGTTTGGTGAGAAGCGTTTGGTCTTATCGGAAAACTATCACGTTGCTGGAGCGCACACGACTAGCGAGTACGGCGCGCGGTTCGATTACTAAAGATCTTCAGCTAATTCTCTTTCTGCTCTCTTGAGTAACGCTACAATTTCCTTTTGAACGTCCCTTTCAAGGGGAGTGGGCTCGTGTTTCTCTAATATTCCTTTGACCTTCTCTCTTGCAACGTCCACAGCAGTTTTTGATCCTGCTTTCTTCCAAGTTTCATATGATCGCCTGTCACTTATCTCTGGCAGGTAGTGTGCCTTCTCCAAGTATTTCAAAGTGTGCTTTTCGGCTAAGTAGTTGCCTCCCGGTCCGATTCTGTGTATGACATCTAGAGCCAAAGTTTCATCGTTTACCTCTATTCCCTGAGCGAGTCGATAGAGCATCCTGCCAATCTCAGCGTCGATTATTATTTGTTCGGGAGTAAAGACTGTGCATGCGTCGAGCAGTCCCAGCCCTCCAACAATATCGTGGCCGGCGAATACAGGAAGCGCGCCGGTAACAGCTTTTTCGTAGCACGCCTGTGCGCCAGCCACCTTCGCGTCTGTTGTGAAGCCGGCTGAGGCTGAGGGCATTTCGTAGTATTCAGCAAGTTCATTCGATACTGCAGTCAGAAGCCCACACTCAGGGCTTCCAGCACACCACCTTAGGGTCTTCATATCGAAGTTCGAGCCCTCTGAGCTGTACATCATCGGAGCTCCAGGAGCCACCATCTGAACTATCACTAATCCGCTAATCAATTCAGCGTTGCTAACAACCGTTGACCCAGCAAGTGTCATGGGACTCGTGGCGCCTGCTTGGGGCATCGGCAAAAAATATACGGGCACTCCAGCCTTGGCGAACTCGATAGCTGCCTCCGTAGGACCTTCAGCATGTTTAAGCGGTGAGATGGAGCAATGACAGGAGGAAACTATCGGTCTCTTCTTCAACTCATCCTTGCCTCCGACTACAAGGGCGGCCATCTCGATTTGAAATCGTGCTTCCTCAGGGGTGATTGTTGTTTCGAACATTACATGCTTCTCTGTGTTAGCTAATGAAGCCTCCAAGTCATGTAAAACTCTGACGTGAGCCGGTACATCTTGTGATGTGATCATTGGCCAATAGACACCAATCACGTCAAGGTAGTCAGCGATCTTGGCGCTGGTTGAAAGGTCTTCCTTGGTTGAAGCTCTTCTCTCTCCGGTTTTAGGGTCAATTGTGTACATTCCGCTTCCATCGGTACACAAAAAGCTATGTCTACCGTCTAACCTAACGTCATTCTTAGGGTTCCGTGCATAAAGTGTGACGTTTTTGGGTTTTTTCATTAGCGCTTCTTTCACAAGATACGGCGGAATTAGGACAAGATGCTTTCGATAATTCACCGCGCATCCTGCCTCTTCCAGTATTTTCAAAGCCTTATCGCTTTCAACAGTTACTCCAGTCTTTTCCAGGACTTCAAGAGTAGCGTAATGGATGGTGTCCAGCGACTCCTTGGATAAGATACGACACGATAACCTTTGAGATGCCTTCATGAAACGTATCAACTATACCACACTCTACCTACGCACGCCAAGTGTATCAGGCGGTTTCTCTTCAATCTATTTGCCCATTAGCTTCTTGACAACATCAACAGATGCTATGGCGTCTTCAGCGTAAGCGTCTGCTCCAATTTTTTCAGCATAGGCGCCTGAGACGGGAGCTCCACCCACGATCACTTTAACATTTCCTCTGAGTCCCGCTTTCTTGAGGGCATTGATCACCTCGGCCATCTTTGTCATGGTTGTTGTTAACAGAGCTGACATTCCAACGATGTCTGCCTTGACTTCCTTGGCCTTGTCAACGAACTTTGACGTTGGTGTATCACTTCCTAGGTCGTAAACCTCGAAGCCGTTTGCGGTGAGCATTGCGGCTACAATGCTTTTGCCAATGTCATGAATGTCCCCTTCGACGGTTCCGATAACAACTTTACCCAAAGTTTTTCTGGACTTCCCTTTTCCTAACGCTGGCTCCAGTATGGCTAGGGATTCTTTCATAGCTTGAGCTGCTATCATCAACATTGGAAGGAAGATTTCCCCAGCTTCAAACTTGTCTCCAATAACTCTTAAACCATCTCCCAAACCCTGCTCAATTGCCTTAAGCGGGTCAAAACCAATTCTGATGACTTCTCTTGAAAGTTCAACAGCCGATTCGACGTCATAGTTCACGACAGCTTCCCTAAGTCTCTCCAAAATATCCTCGCTCACCAGACAATCCTCCGTAACAATAGCTTCTCTCCCAAAATTCAGGGGGATCACTTAATATAGTTTCCTATGTATAGTTTCCTAACGTTCGCGCAAAGAGTTTGGTATGATTTTTGAAGGAAACCTTAAATTTTAGGCTTCCCCATAATAAACAGAGAGTAAGGAGAACGTGCATGCATGCAAATATGCCAGAGAGGAAGGTGAATAGGATTATTGGGAAAAGACAGTTGATAGCGTTTGTTATGTTAGTTGCACTCACCGGGTTCGGTGTGCTCAACCTCCACACTGCAAGACTTTCAGCTTATGAATCTCCCGCCATTTACATTTCTCCAGCATATCTGAGCACTGAGGATCCATTATCTGAAATTGGCGCCAATCACACCTTCTATGTCTCCACGGATTATGACGGCAGCGATGTTTGGGGCTTCGAGTTTGATCTAACCTACGATCCCAACGTTCTGGAAGCCATCGAAGTCGTCAACGGAGGCCTCATCAATGAGACCACAATGTGGTTAGAAGAGTTCAACAACACCAAGGGCACGCTGGACGTGACAAACAGCTTCTATACCTCGCCTCTTGAAGATCCTCCATTAACTTCAGGTCCTGGAACACTGGCCAACGTAACCTTCACAGTTGTGGGCTATGGAGTCTCCAACATAACCTTCGTGGATCGTAATACAAGGCTTATTGGTGCTTATGAAGTGGGGGGTGAGTGGGAACAGTACAACATCATAGACGACTCAATGATGGGTCACATAGAGGGCAGCATCTTCGAAAATCCAAATCCAGGTGATTGTGATGTCGACCGTGACGTTGATTACGACGACTTCATCGTGTTGGCGGGGGCCTACGGGTCGAGCCTCGGACAGCCAGGTTACGATGAACGTGCAGACTTCGACCGTGACGACGACGTTGATTACGACGACTTCATCATCCTCGCGGGAAACTACGGCCAAAGCGCATGATTTAGGGTGACGTGAACGGCGAAGGAACGTTAGGCACGCCTGTCCATATTCGCGACAGCTATTGAAGCACTCCTAGCGATCCCAATTAGAACCATACAATCGCCGACTTAAACGGAGAAAGCGTGACGCGTGCATTTCTTTGTTGGTCCAGAGTGATCTATTGCCAGGCGACCACTCTCCAAAAACGAAATAGGCGGATGTTACGCGCGCGTATTGTTTTAGATTCATTTAGACTTAGCGCAACTATTATATTTTCGGTGTTATCCCCTCAGAGAGACATAAGGTGAACTGAAATAGAATTAGCTGATTCTTTCTCTTTGGAACAGGCTTTGGCGTATATTCGATCTCTTTTTGACATAGGTGAAAAAGCAGCCGGCACACAGGAAGAATTTAAGGCAACCAAACTGATCGAAAGCGAATTTAGAAAACTTGGACTTGAGAATGTTCAGCGGGAACCCTTTGCAGTGGTTTCCCGGAACTACAAACATTGTCAGCTGAAAATACTGGAGCCTTCAGCTGAGACTGTTCCCTGCGTAGCGGGTGGAACAAGCGTATCAACTCCGCCACATGGTATACAGGCCGAACTCGTTGATGCGGGTTTCGGAACAGTAAGAGATTTTGAAAGGCTGAAAAAGAGAGGAACAGATGTAAAGGGGAAAATAGCTATTGTAGAAAGAAGCGACAGATTAACCTATTGGGCGGATTTTCCTTGTCGTTTGGCCAAACACTTCGGTGTCGAAGCAGTGATATTTGCTACATTCTTCTCTGAACACACGGCCTTCAGGAAAGACGCCTTTCCCTTCGCCCCTATACCTGTGGTAAGTGTTCCCTACAAAGTAGCGCAGTCTTTACGTGCCAAAATAAGGAGACAACGTGTGACGGCTGAGTTGAAAAATATCATTGAAGTAAATGAAGACGGTGTTTCTTTCAATGTGATGGGTGAGTTAGTTGGATCCAGATACCCAAAAGAGATAATCACGCTAACGTCTCACCATGACAGCTGGTTTGGAGGCGCCAACGACAATGCTTCTGCAGTTGCAATAGTACTGGAAACCGCCAGAATCCTCAGTGAAAACCTCAAACCAAAACGAACGATCAAGTTCATATCTTTTGGCGCAGAAGAATCAGGATCCAACAGCTTTTTTGAGTGGGCAGTTGGGTCCTTTGCCTACGTAAACAAACATCCAGAGGAGATCAAAAACACCGTGGCAAACATCAATCTTGACGTTCCAGCATTTGGAGACACCGTTCTCCTACTAGCAACACCTGAGCTGACCACTTTCACAAGAGAATCTGTAAAAAACCTTGATCTTGAAATGCTCTTCAAAGTCACAAATCTACCAACAAGCGAGACTGATCAATGGTCCTATGTTATGTGTGGAGTGCCGAGCGTCAATTTTGGTTCAGACATACCAGCTTATGAGAGAATATACCATACAAACTATGATACACCAGCTAATGTGAGCTACGATCTTTTGGAATATTCGTCTAGAGTCGTTCTTTCTCTTATTTCCAGAATGGATTCATTGAATGTCTTGCCGTACGATTTTCTTCCGACTGCAAAGAGATTGGAGATAGACCTCTCTTCGAGAATAGGCGAGACGAGAGGAGTGATCGGCTACTCCGAATTGCTGAGGAAAACAAGAAAATTGAAAGCTCTAGCTCACGATTTCAACGAAGTAAAAAGGAGAAAAGTTGAGAAGGATTTTACATTCATTAACAGATCTCAACTTGAAATATGTTCCTTACTGAACAGACATATAATAAGTACGGGTGGAGAAACCAACAAGGACGCTGCTTGGATCATTCCTGAGCTTCTTGACATGCTCGTAAATCTGAAAACCGCAGTTGAGGCCCTACAGCAGAATGATCTAGAGCAAGCAGTTACGTCGCTGGGCTCTCTTCGAACTATGAAGTGGGGACTAAACGTCAACCTCAACGTCTACAACCAAACCTTAAACTTCATATCAGAACATTCTCGGTACCACGGAATCTACCCCAACGTAATGGCCGAAATGTTATCCTTGTTAAAGAAGAGGCAGAGCAGAAAAAACGATGTTTCCAAAGAGTTGTCTTCCATTGATAAAGAATTCACCGACAAGCTAGAGAAAGTAAGTGCTAAGCTTTCTTCCCTTGAAGAAAGTGTTGAAAAATCCTCGCAAAAACTATTGCAGATGATCTGCAAATTGTCCGGCTAATTCATTTCGAATTGTTTCATTGCACGCATACTGTTTTTACTAGAAAGAACACTTCCGGATTGACGTCATTGATCGCACCAACTCCGATTAGCATTCAAATCAAAAGTCTTAAAATGACCCCGAAACTAAGAGTGTTGTTGTCCAATTCGGAGAGGGAAAAATGAAAGTTGTAGTTTTAGGCGGTACTGGGCTCACTGGGAGATGTGCTGTAAGAGATCTGATTGAAAGCCGTGGAGTATCGGAAGTTGTCATAGCCGGTAGAAACCTAAAAAAGGCGCAAGAAATTGCCAAAGAAATCAACAGCAAGAAAACTTCTGTCGCACAATTCGATGCAACAAAACATGAAACAATAGTGAAAACAATCGGAGACTCTGATGTTGCTGTCAATGCCGTCCAATACTATTACAATATTGATATCATGAAGGCTTCACTGAAGGCAGGTGCACATTACCTCGATTTAGGAGGTCTATTTCACACAGCTCTAAAACAATTAGAATTGAATGAAAGATTCAAGAAGGCGGGGTTAACGGCTATACTAGGCATCGGAGAGTGCCCTGGAATAACAAACGTCATGGCAAGATACGCCGTAGATAAGCTTGATTCGGTTGAAACAATCCTTGTGAGAGACACATGGATAGATTTCACGAAGGGAGGACCGCCATTCGTTGTAACATGGTCCCTTTCAACGCTATTTGACGAAATGACGATGCCCGCCGTAATATTCGAAAATGGCCAGTACAAAGAAGTTCCACCCCTATCAGGCAAAGAAACCATGAAGTTCCCAGAACCATTCGGCACACAAGACCAATACTACACAATCCACTCTGAAGCTGCAACCTTCCCAAAATCCTTCAAGAAGAAGGGAATAAAAAACGTCAACTGGAAGGAGGGAGGCCCAGGCTTCCTAGACATTAAAATGTTTGTGGACGCAGGCCTCGCAAGCGAAAAACCATTAGACGTAGAAGGCACAAAAATATCGCCACGGCAATTCTTGCTAAACATCTTGAAAGCCAGAAATTTGATGGGTTTGCCCAAAGGCGTAACACCAGACGACTGGGAAATAACGAGAATCGTGGCATTTGGGAAGAAAAACGGGAACAAAATATCGTATACAATGGACTCAATTTTCCGATCGAACCAAAATTGGAGAGCAACCGCCGGCGAAGTTGCAGTCGGCGTTCCTGCATCAATCGCTGCTCAGATGCTGGCAAAAGGAGAAATCGACGTGAAGGGGGTGGTACCGCCAGAGGTTTGCATTGAACCTAGATTGTTCATGACTGAGCTAGCTAAAAGAAAAATTGGAATCCATGAAACAGTTGAAAGAACCATATGATAGATATGCCCCTGTGAGAAAAAGGATTTCTGCTGGGAACATCAGCCTAAATATGTGCTGGATTCAACTTTTCTCTGCGCGCCCACTCACAGAGTCCTGGTTCTGCCGATCTTTTCCTCTAGTCTTCGTAGGAATTTCTCCTTGTCGACAATGAATCTTCCATGTTGCCCCTTGCCTATCACTTCATTTCGCCACACTGCTTCTACTTTGAACGTGAGTCTTCTGCTACTTATTTCTGTTAGTTGAGCGGTTACCTTGAGGGTTTCCCCTATTGGTGCGGGACTTAGATGTATTACGTCTACGCTGGTTCCAACCGTTATGTCGCCTTCTGGGAGTTTCGATTCTACACATTGCTTCGCAGTCTTCTCCATAAACGTAATCATTGCGGGAGTCGATAGGACTTCGACGTCGCCTGTACCCACATGTTTTGCAGCATGTTCACTTTTGATGAGGTAGTTCCTAATCAAGGTCAATCCAATTTCAAGGTTCTGTTCCATGTTCTTCCCAACCTGCCATTTTAATTCATTTTAGATGTTTGATGTTGTGATGTTGGATACATACACTCAAAACATGACCCTCAGAAGATAGGGAGCGCGCGATTGGTAATATAACTGCTGCTCGAAAAAAAGCAAGATGCTTCGAATGCCATTTGCGTTTTCTGAACCATTCGAGCGCGTGCGCCAAGCCTAGCGCGCGCGCTTAGGACCCGTGAGAATATCCGAGATAAACGCCAAATTAAATTTCAACGGCTTTGTTGTTTGACTACTCCGCGCAGGACATCATTGCTTCAGACCGAGTTCTTTCAGTTTCTTTGTCGTTGGACGGCCTTCGCTGTCCCATCCTCTCAGTTTGTAGTAAGTGTCAAGCATTTTGTTGAAGTCCTCGGGCTTCACTACGTGCCCATCGGCCTTCCCTCCTTGCAGGGGCTCTTTTGATATTCTGTAAGGTAAACTGTCGTCTTTCCTCGTTAGCCCTTCTCTCACGTTGAACATTCTGATTAGGTTCCAAATTCTTTCTCCAATAACTTTCATGTCGTCTTTGCTCAATTTCCAACCTGTCGCCGCCGAGCAGAGTTTGGCTATGTTTTCATATCCTATAGCATAGAAGTCGCATACAACTAGACTCCATTTTGCGGAGTTTTGATTCTGATCGTTTATCACCATTTGCGCCTTTCCTTCGGTGGTGAAGGGATCAACGTCTCCAAAGACTTCACTGCTCGCGGGCCATGCTCTTAGGTGACATGCTCCTCTGTCTGACGTGGCGTAGGCTAACGCCATCCCAATTGATCCTCTTGGTTCGTATCCCGGGTATTCGAGTCCCTTGACTTGAACCGTGAAGCGATGGGAGCCCTTACCTATCTTTTCCGCTGCTCTTCTTACTCCTTCAGCCAAGACGTCTCCCACTGCTTTTCTGTAGGCGATCAAGTTTGGCATTTCGATGTAGGCTTCCACGTTACCGAAGGTTAGTTCAAGTCCGTCCAGGTCCTCTTTGGTGATCACTCCTTTTTCGTAGCATTCCATGGCGAAGGCTATGGCGTCGCCAGTGGAAATGGTGTCTAATCCGAGTTTGTCGCATAACAAGTTGTATCTGGCTATAGCTTCTAATTCGCTTATGGAGCAATTTGAACCAGCCAAGGCTAGAGTCTCGTATTCTGGGCCTTCAACCAATGTGCCCGCGAATGGTCCTTTCTCAATTAGAGTTAGGTTGCCACAGCCGAGGGGACAGCCGTAACATGCCCTTCTCCGGACAAATATCCTCTTGCCAACGGCATCCGAGTCTATCTTGTTTGCGTGTTCAAAAACCCCCATCTGAAAGTTTCTTGTAGGCAGGATGCCTCCCTCCTGAACCATTTGAAGGAAGTTTGGCGTTCCACCCTTCTTGGCCCATATGTTATCCTCGGTTAGCACATCATTTTTCGTTATGTCTTTGCAGAGCTCGATGAAACCTTCGATATTAGGCACACTTACTCCCTGATGCCCCCGCACCGCAATTGCCTTCAAGTTCTTGGAGCCCATAACGGCTCCGCTTCCTCCCCTGCCAGCGTGTCTGTAAAGATCAACAGTGATACAAGCTATCCTTGCAAGATTCTCGCCAGCAGGGCCGATAGCAGCAACCTTAACTTCTTTGTCGCTAAGCTCCTCTCCAATCCGTTTTTCGGTTTCGTGAATATCTAAGCCCCAAAGAGGTTTCGCGTCTCTGATCTCAGCCTTGCCGTCGCTGATCCAGAGGTACACAGGCTTATCGGCCTTTCCTCTTATTATCACGCCATCGAAACCGGCAAACTTTAACTCTGCACCAAGATAGCCGCCCATGTAGCTGTCTAAGAAAGCACCTGTAAGAGGTGACTTGGTGTATACGGCATACTTGGGGGCGCACGGTGCTGTAGTGCCTGTTAAGGGGCCAGTCATCAACATCAAAACGTTATCAGGTGAAAAGGGATCCGTTCCGGGTTTCAGCTCCTCGTAGAGGTATTTCGCGCCCAAGCCTTTCCCGCCGATGAACAGCCTCGCCCACTCTAAGTTCAGATCTTCTAAGGAAGTCTTTCCACTGCTCAGATCTACACGCAATATCTTGCCAACATATCCTCCAGGCACTTTCTTTTCACCTCTACTCAACCAGTTCAAGAACTGTTTCCGGGCATATTTCAACGCACCGGGGCTTTCCCCTGCACACGTCACATTTTATAGCGTGGTTCCCAACCGGATC
Organism: uncultured Candidatus Bathyarchaeia archaeon; assembly: GCA_964347145.1. Taxonomy (GTDB): domain Archaea; phylum Thermoproteota; class Bathyarchaeia; order Bathyarchaeales; family Bathyarchaeaceae; genus CAYFXU01. The sequence continues at coordinate 739 of CAYFXU010000050.1, read as the reverse complement.
TAGCCTCAGACCGTTGTACGGGCAGACTTCGACGCATGCCCCGCAACCCGTGCAAAGTTCTTCGTCAACCACGTAAATTCCAAGTTCATTATCTTCAACAATGGCTACAACTGGACATGACTCCACGCAAGGGTGCTCATCGCATTGAATACATACGTATGGACGCAAAATCGCCTTCTCAGGTAAGAGGGACTCTATGTACACAGCGGACCTCGATGGGTTGAAGTCTCTGACAAGCCTCGCTGAACAGACGGCAGCGCAAAGCGCGCACGCCGTACATGTTTCAGGATGAATTTTCAACTTCAATTTCCAGTCACCAACACTGGTTTACCCCTTTGATTAGAGAAGATATTACAACAAATAATATAAGGAATTTCTCGAAGAACTGGGCACATAGCAAAACGCATGCGCAAACCAAGAAAATATCATCAAAGATCCATAGGTCCTTAACCGTGGCGCGCGCGCGCTACGTATCCTAGGTCCAGTTCTTCAAGCTTCTCCCTTGTAGGGATACCTGTTTTTTCGTCCCATCCCCGAAGTCTGTAAAAGTGATCCAACATCCCTTCGAACACATCCTCAGGGAACGCTTCACCCTTGTAGGGACCTTCAGGCAATGGCTCAGCGAATCTTTTCGGGAGTTTATCATCCTTTCTGGTTATGCCTTCTCTAACGTTGAAGGCTCTACAGAGATTGAAAATTCTCTCACCCGTCTTCATCAACTCATCTATGGTGAAGTCCC
>CAYFXU010000049.1:0-13239 GCA_964347145.1 uncultured Candidatus Bathyarchaeia archaeon | reverse complement strand
CGAACCCTTGTGCGTTTTGCCCAACCGTATTTCTTGTAATGCTCAGCAAACGGTTTGAACAAGATGTAGCCTAATACAGTGAACAGCCCACTAACAATGACTGTCGTGATAGCCAGGTAAGTTAGACTCCAAGCGAGAAACATGAGCACTACTACCCCGATGAACAAGTAGTAGACCGAATTTCCTAGCTTTGCAACAATACCACTTCTGTATCCTTCTGGCAGTTGTGGAGCAATTCTGACGCAATAGGCCAAGATTCTCTCGTTACCATGCAATATGAATCCTATCAGATTGAGCAACACTGCCAAAGAGAAGAGTGTTATCTGCATTGGGATTTCATGCGGATTTGGATGTAGAGTGAGAAGTATGGTAATTGCCGTAAATGTAAAGCCGCTAAAGAGAGAATAGGTCTCCGAATTAGTCTCTATGTATTCTATATAAGTTGAATAATCCTTCTCGTTCTCTGACACTAGTAGTCACACCTCCAAGAACCAATGAAGTCTTCCACTTCAGTTTTTAGGACTTGTGGAAGAAATTCGATTAGCACATGAGACTGGACACTCAAAGTGTCAATTAATAAACGAAGCAATGTACCAGATTTAAGCACGCGCACTGATGCGGGCACACAAATACAGAATTAACGAAGTGACCTTGAACTGATTCCTGGGCACCATTCATGGTTGCATATGAGGGACATCAAGGCCGCTCCCTCCTGACTCGAACCCATCGGGGTATGCAGACCACGAGCGCACATCCTCGCAGGGTCGCATGCGCGCATCTGACCCCTCGTTTTCGGCCATCCAACTGTGACCATCTTCAGCGCGTGGAGCCTCACTGCGATTTCCCTCATCGGTATGCAAAAACAAGGTGTATGCTGCAGCAATTATTAACACAAGAGAAACAGCCACTAAGAGTATTCCCAATCGTCTCCTAGTCTGAAATTTCGTAATTGGGCATCTCCTGATAATTTATACTCAACAGAAATACTTAATCTTTTTGATATATCAACCACAGACGTGACAAATAACCAAAGATTTGAGAAAAAACCCAACATTTTGAGACTTTTCTGAAGCCTGCACGAAAATACCTAGGTTTTTGTGGTGCGGTTGTAATGACATTCTGGGCATTCGTAAATTCTAGAACTCTTGCCCTTGCATTTTCGGCTATTCATTCTTGTTCCACACCTGGGGCATAACATCAAGCTTTTCCCCTTTTTTAGAAGGCTCGTGGAATCTCCACGAAATGCACACATGAAAAGACCATTTTTTTCCTTTTCCTGTGCTTCTCAGGAAGCCCAACCTTCTTCTTCTCATTCTTCTGAATCTTCCTAGCCCTTTTCAATTGCCGATGCTTTTTCCGACCCGTAGCCTTCTCTTTCTTACTTTTCTTAGCCATGTTTCTGCGGCCTCTCTATGGCATAACTGACTATGCCCATTAAAAACATTATGGGCATGTTATTTACGTCGTTTGAGCCATTCCATAACTTGTCTGATCATAGGGTTTGAACTTAGGTTGATTATCGGTACTTGAACCTTCTCTCTTGTTTCGAATATTGGTTTGTACTGAGGCATCTCGGCGTAGCTTACATTTATCCAGTAGATTCTGCCCTTCAGAAACTCATCCATTAGTTGATCAGTATCCGGAATCAAAGGGCTGTAGACAAACACCAGACCACTGGCCCAGTTAAGGGAAGCGGGGGCTCCACCAGCACGGAGCTGCGCGAAAATGTAGATAAGATCCTCAATTTTCTCAAAGCGTACATACTCTTTTATGACAACTTCTTTGAAAGGTTCATAAGTAATCTTGATCATGCCACTTCACCCGAAGTGAGTTGTGATTTTTCCGCTAAAAGTCTTTGTGCACGCGCAGCCCGCGCTCGATTCACAAGAGATTTCAAGTATTCTTGAGCCTCCATTCTCGAATCTAACCCGCCAGCAACGATTCTTGTTTTGTTGTTTCCAAATTTTGCCAAAGCGACCCATTTCTCGGTTCTCTTGTTCAACACCGCTTTGAACGATTCGACTTCAAATAGCTCCTCACTTTTCAAGAATCACCACCCCTCGCCAAACACTACTGGAACGGCTTTCGCACGGTAAATGTCATGTGCGCGCGCGAATGTTTGCATGCTTTCCTGCAGTTGAAGGGGAGCGTAAAGGTGGGAAGTTGTAGTGATTCAAAGAAGTCTCTTTAACGAGAGGTTAAGCTACCCAACGGTCTAAGGTCGCGCGCACGGTCTTTTTTATTTTCCCTTGCCTTTGCCTTTTTTCTTACCTTTTTTCTTGGCCATATTCTACCACTCTTCCTCTTCTTCCTCTTCTTCCTCTTCCCAGTCTTCCTCCTCTGAATAGCTGCGCATGTTTTTACCTCCCAAAATTCTCTAAAGGCACTACGACTCGTATATATGCATTTTCCTAGAAAAATAAGGATGAAAAATCCTTTTTGGGGGAAAAGGGGATCAAGTTGTTCTCTTCTCTTGCCTTATATACCAAGTGCGCGCTTGAACTCGCACACTGTCGAACATAAGTTAAAAGAGTTGTGTGTGATGAAGTTGATGCGTGGAAGAACTATTTTTTCTGCTTTGAATATTACAGGAGTCGAAATGGCGAATGGCTGCGAGAGAGATGCGAAGGGCAGTTTGTGTCGAGTGTGGGCAACACTGCGAAGTTACGTTTGAGCCTGACCCAAATGGACTAGTGTGCTACCGAGAATGCTGTTCTCGTCAAAGAAACCAAAGCGCGCGCGCGCACGAGCTGACATCTAATCCCGGTTAACAACAATATTTTTTCCCATTTTCCTTGTGAACGGATGTTTGCATTCGCGGAGGAAAACAAGGGTTGGAGGGGGTTCTCAGGCTATATGGGTTTGAAGTATTTGATGTCTTTGATGTTGGCTTCGCGTTTTTCCTGGAACACAGCTTGAACACGCATTCCAATCCTTAATTTTTCCCCATCAACTTCACCTAGGAGGTGGGTGAATCCTGTGTCTGCTCCGTCGAGCTTTATGATTCCGTATATGATTGGTGGGGCCACAGGTTGGTATGATTCTGAATAGTTCACAACCGTGTAGGACATCAGTGTTCCCTTGTCGCTTAATTTCACCCATTCATCCAGCTTGCTGAGGCATCTTCCACACACAGGCCTCGGTGGCATATAGACTCGATTGCATTTTGGACATTTTACGCCAAGGATCTTTTTGTTGTCTCTTAGTTCTGTGAAGAACTTGGTATTGAAGTCGCCTAGGTAGTAAATGTAATTTAGAGCCAGTTTTCCTTGAATTAGATAAGCCCATTTGTCATGTTCTTCTCTGCTCAACAATTACCCCTCCTATTCCTCGACTAAAGTGAAGTATTTGATATCGCAGAAGTTCCCCTTACGATCTTTTTTGTTTTTGAACACCGCTCGAACCCGCTTGCCCCTCCACTGAAGCAATTTTGTGATTTCCGTCTCCGACAAGTAATGACTAATGAACCCCCCGCCGTCAAGCTGAACGACACCCCAAGAATAGGGAACCTTCCTTTCTTCCCCGGTTTGCGGGTCTGTGAATTTTTGGAACACCACACTGAAATATATCAGAGTGCCTTCGTCACCGAGGGGAACCCATTCCTTTTGAACTACATGACAGCTCCCACAAACCATTCTGGGAGGAGCCACTATGCGACCACACTGTGGGCACTTAATTCCCCAAATCTTCGCATTTTCTTTGATTTCTTTGAGGAATCTACCCATGTAGGGACCTGTTGGCCAGTTGACGGGCATCTTTAACGAAACCTTCACCGCAAGCGTTCCAGGCGCGCGTTCTTTGATGAATTTCTCTTCTCTTTCCACCAATTTTTCCACCTCACTTTGGTTTCTTCTTCGTAAGCAAATGCAATATAGTCCAAGTAGACCCTCCGAAAGAAGAAGCCATAGCCGTTTTCACCTCCTTCGGAATCTGATGTTCTTCAGCGTCTCCACGGATTTGTAAAGCAGCCTCAGCAACCCTAAGCATCGCCGTTGCTCCGATGGGATTAGTTGATACAACTCCACCGGAAGCGTTGATTGGAAAGTCGCCTTCAAGCGCGGTCCTGCCTTTCTCAATCATTTCGATGTTTTCGCCGGGTTTTAGAAATAGAAACTCCGTCATCCAATCCATGTGCCACCAGACGTTTGGATCATACATTTCAAAGGTGTCAATTTGCTTAAGTGGACTCGTTATTTTGTTTCTCGCGTACAATTTACTTGCACAATGCCTCATTGTGGACTCTGTTTCGGTTATCACTCCCACCACGAAGTCTTCCAAATGAGTTGTTACGTGGTCCTTGATCCAAACGGGCTTGTCAGTAATCCTTTCAGCCTTTTTCTCCGATGCCAGTATCAGTGCACAAGCGCCGCTTGACTCTGGACACATGTGAAGGAGCCTGAGGGGATAAACCAGTAATCTTGAGTTCATTATATCGTCAATAGTTAGTTTCATCCTCAGATGAGCGTAGGGATTTCTCACAGCGTTTTCTGCCAGCTGTACTCGCAGTTTTGCTGCGACGAGTTCCAAACGTTCCAGTTGTTCTATGGTGAGGGTTTCCAACCTCTCTGCGAACGTAGCCCCAGTGAGAGCTCCAGACATCATCCATCTGAACCAAAGAGGATCCGCCATCCCGGTTATTCCGCCAGTAGCCTCTCCCTCCTCCATTTTTTCAAAACCAACACATAAAGCTACATCGTAGAGGCCAGAGGCCACAATGTTGTCTGTGGCGGAAACAAGTGCCCCACCAGTTGTTCCACCCGTAGTGATTCGTATGCCAGATTTCATGAAGGCACCGTCGCCATCGACATGCCACATGTCTCCCTGATAGTTTCCTTCAAAGAGCTCCATGTTGCCATGCACCACAAAATCAATGTCTGCAACGTCCAGTTGGGCATCCTTGAGAGCAGCTGTCACAGCCTCGTTTACGAGTTCAACCTGGGTTACGTCTGGCCTTCGCCTCTTATGGTATGTTTGACCGACTCCAACGATCGCCACATTTCTATTTTTCTTGGCCACGCATGCTCACCTTTTCACTTTCCCAAAATCAACACGCAATGCAGTTGTCCGCAGGGTCCACTTGTTCCATGGGCTATGCCTATTTCTGCTCTAGAAACTTGTCTAGCACCAGCTTCACCACGCAACTGAAGAGTTATTTCTGCAACCCTTGCTAAACCAGCGGTGACGTAGGGGCAGCCTACTAATATCCCCCCTGAGGGATTCACTGGAACTTCGCCTCTGATCTCTGTTTTTCCCTTTTCGAGAACCTTGCCTCCGTCCCCTCTCTTGCAGAAACCGAGACCCTCGATCCATAACGGCTCTTGGTAGGAGTACCGCGTTGATATTTCGGCCACATCAATTTGTTTTGAAGGATCTTTTATTCCTGCCATCGTGTAGGCTCTTTTTGCGGCTGAAACCAAAGAATCGCAGTCGGCCAGGTTTCGGTCTCCGAGATAAAACGCGTCGTAGCAGTTACTTGCGCCTTTTACCCAAACTGGGTTATCTGTGATTTTCTTAGCCTTCTTCTCTTCAGCTAGGATCAAGGCACACGCGCCGTCAGTGACTGGATGAACGTCTAGCTCGCCAATGGGAGACGCCAAAATTTTGGCGTCCAGAACGTCTTCGATTGTTATGTCCCTAGCCTTTGTGACGTAGGGATTATTTTTTCCGTTTCTGTGACTCTTTACCACCGCCAAAGCACACTGTTCACGAGTAACCCCATATGTGTGCATGTATTGCTTGGCCTGCAAAGCAGCGGAAACAAGGTGATCCAAGCCGAGGGGGCGCTGAAAGTAAGGGTCGAACCCAGCGTTGGTTATTATGTTCCTTGAAATGGGTTGGGATTCTTTGCAGTGGGCCGTCACAAGAACAACATCTGAGTGCCCTGAGAGGATTTCCATACAGGCGTAGAAGGCGGCTTGAGCTCCATCTTGAGCCGCCTTTTCTTCTGTTCTATAGTGGGCTCCAACGACATCTCCGATTGGAGTGTCTGAAATGGTTCTGGCGTCCCAGAAATCGTCAGATGCGGTGACGGCGGCATCTATCCCTTTGCCTTCCTCGAAACTCAGTCCAGTCTCATCTAGGACTTTCTCTACACACTGGTAGACTAGTTCGCTTTGTCTGTAATAGTTTTCTTCGTATTTGGTTTGAGCTACCGCTACAACAGCAACTTTTTTCGTCATTTTTCACCGGGCAATAGTAAATCGTTTTCGACTTAAAGCTTTAGGCGGGTCTTTTCCACTCAAATAGATGTTCCTAGACTCGTGAGAAACCTTATGACTGTTTTAGCAAGGATGCCAAGTAGCCCATTGATATGTTTGCTCCACTGACGATCACTGCAACTTTCTCCTTGGGCTTTGGATGATATCTGAATAGGAGAGCCGCTGAGGACGCTGCTCCGGAAGGTTCGGCGAGTATGTGAGCCTCGCCTAGAAGCGCCAGCACAGCTTCACCGATTTCATTTTCAGTTACCAGTAGGATGTCGTCTACGTATTTCTTTATTATTCGAAAGGTTAGGTCAAGCGTTTTCCTCGCAGCCAGACCGTCGGCAACCGTATTTACAGAATCTACTTCCACGATTTTGCCAGCTTTCAAAGATTGGTAGACAGCTGAAGCTCCTTCTGGTTGGACTCCAATCATTTTAATGTTCGGATTCAAGGTTTTTGCAGCAACGGATATTCCAGACACGAGTCCGCCACCGCCTACAGGTACAATTATTGTGTCTAAATCCGGAATGTCTTCGAGCAATTCTAAACCAACGGTTCCCTGTCCAGCGATCACGAAAGGGTCGTTAAAGGGATGCACAAAGGTTGTTCTTGTTCCTTTTTGTATCTCAAGAGCCTTAGAGTAGGCCTCATTGTAGTCCTTTCCGTATTTCACAACTTCTGCTCCGTAACTTTCTATGGCTTTAACCTTTTCAATAACCGCGTTTTTGGGCACAACAACAATGGCTCTGACTCCAAAAATCTTGGCTGCATAGGCGACGGATAATCCATGGTTTCCTGAGGAGGATGTGACCAAGCCTCTCTCCAGCTCTGCCGGGGAGAGATTACGTATTTTGTTAACTGCTCCCCTTATCTTGAAGACTCCTACTTGTTGAAAACATTCAAGTTTTAGGTAAACTTCTGTGCCTGTTCTTTGGCTGAAAACCACCGAATGGTAAGTTGGAGTTCGAGTGACAACGTTTCTTATTTTCCTACTGGCTTCGAGTATGTTTTGGAAACTTACAACTTCTTCTTTCATAGGTTATACCCACAGTTTACTCGAGAGAGGGTTACACACGAAGCAAAGATCATTTTCAGGATTTTCTTATATCTTCTATGATTTCTGGACGTTTTTGCTTGTCGGTGTTTTTGCTCCCTCAATGCGCGCGGCTTTGAGACCTTGATGAGTCGTCAACGCTGCCACAATAGAGTTTTTTTCGAGCTCCTTAGGAAGACTTCGAAGAGTCATTTCTCACCCTCCTCCGAACCCATGGTCTTTTCCACAAGTTTCAGAAAGATGGGCCCCGCTTCTCTTTCACCAAGGGTTTTGGTGAAAACCGACACCAAGACGATCTTTTTCATTCTTTCGGCGAGACGTTCCGCTAGAATACGGGCAATCATCATGTTACGGTCGCCAAGTAAAATTGAAGACAACGGTGGGCCAACCATTTTTCCAGTTTGTGGTATAGCCACAGCTAAGGTACCCAGCTGATCTTCTCCCTCACTCAAAAGAATCAAACCCGCGTTTCTTGTTTCAAGATAAATGGCCAAGAAAGATGCGTCTCTTTCAATCATTCTTTCTTGGACAATCCTTGCTCGTGACATGAGAGATTCTTCCCCGGTTTGTTTATAGCGTTGTTCGCCCACTATTTAGCGTTTTCAAGAGAACGGGAGGAGGAAAATAGCAAGGTGACGAAAGACAGAGCAAAAGAGATCCTCCGCATACTCCAAGACAACCTTACCGTTCCATCACACGCCCTTTTAGACAGAGACCCATTTGAAACATTAATCATCACAGTCCTTTCTCAAGCCACGACCGACAAAAACATGGTCAGGGCCTTCAAAAACCTTTCAGGACGATTTTCCATAACACCAGAAGCATTGGTAAACGCTAGCGTTAGGGAGATTGAAAATGCAATAGGAGTTGGTGGACTATACAGAAACAAGGCAAAAGTCATAAAGACTATTTCTCGTATGATTTTGGAACATTTCAATGGTTCCTTGGATTTCATCTACTCGTCTTCCCTCGAGGAGTCTCGGAAAATTCTCCTAGAGATTCCGGGGGTGGGGCCCAAATCCGCAGACGTTGTTCTTCTCTTTTGCGCTGGAAAAACAACAGTTCCTATAGATACGCATGTAAATCGTGTTTCGAAAAGATTGGGACTAGCTCCACCAAAGGCCAAATACGAAGCAGTTCGACAAGCCCTTGAAGCCCTCTACTCTCCTGTAACCTATCTACCTGTTCATTTGCTGTTCATTTCGCTTGGCAGAAAATATTGCAGGGCGAGAAATCCTCTGTGCAAGGTTTGTCCGGTCAACAATCTGTGCCCATCAAAACGAGTAGAGGATTGACTGTCATGTCAAAGCATTTTACAGAATGTAGTTCGAATAAACTGTGCTCAAACCGATTTCCCTGCCATTCTCGTCCAGTTTTATTTGGCCAAACCGAATTGTGGATACGTTCTCAGTTACCGGCGTATATACCTTCATGACTCTTCTTTTGTAGTCAACTCCGCACAAGATGCCGATCCCCAGAAACTTTCCTTGCTCATCTTGTAGTCCGGCAAGCAGGCCTTCTTCTTCGCCCTCCCTTATCACCTTCGCCCTTTTTCCGAAGCTCTCTTCAATCTCTTTTATTTGGTCCTCACCAACCCACCGATTTCTCCTGAGAACAATAAAAATCGTGGTAGGCGTTTCCTCGGAGTAGACGGTTCTTGTTCCTAATAAATTCCTCATTTTTTCCCTACGCTCTGGAGCCAAAGGAATGCCAGCGCCTAAAAGAGAACCTTCAACTTTAACCCAGTTTAAAGTAAACGACTGCACCTTGGCTTGCTTCAAATACTTCTTGTAACTTAGCTCGCGTAGGATCTTTCTCTTCTCTCGATTTCTTCGTTGAACCAACTGTGGCGAGTCTATCGCAATGATCTTGGGCGCCCTCAACGCTGCCAGTGTGGGCGTCAACTCGTCCCTTTCTCGTATTCCTATAACCACATTGGGAGAAACTTCTTCCGTCAACCTGATCTTATATTTGGAAGCCTCTTCGCCGTCGACCCATCCGTCAGTGTTTATTATAAGAAAATCCAGATCTGCCTCCGTCACACTGTTTTTCAGGTTGGCTAATCCCGCTATGACTCTGTTCACCGCTCCGCTTGGACTAGTCAACCCCACAAAACATGCGTTTGCTGCCCTAATTTCAAAGAGGTCGTTCACAGGCTCGGTAATGAAATTGAACCCTATGGTTGACGGCGGCCCCACGTCAGACTGCCCCAGATCGGCATCGATAATGCCTGTCTTCCATTTTTTTCTCAGCGCTTCATTTGCAAGAAAAGTGCAAAAGCTTGTTTTCCCCGAGTCCACTCCACCTATGACCATAACGGTTACCGGCTTCTTCAACGATAGCACCTCCTTCGCGGCATTTTGCCAAGAAGAAGGAACAGGACCTCCCTCAATTTCTTTGAAAGAAGCCCTTTCACCCAGCATCAAATCGAATGTAGCCTTTCTCCTTACCCCAAAAGGCACACGTTTTCCATCTCTTATTATGATTTTCTCTCCGATTCCAAACGGTGCACCTAAAATACTTGTCTGCCCTGAAAGAAGACTTACTGATGCAGGGCCGTCAACAAGCAAAGTTCTCCCTTTTTCAACAGTAAGTTTCATTGTATTTTCTTCCTGGGAAAGGTTTGTCCTTTTCTTCCTGCGATTTCTATTGCGGACATCGCGTCTCTTAACCCTCTCCGATGGGCAGTTTCATTCATGAAGTGACTGCTTCCGGCTTCGCTGACTGTCTCTATTAGAGTTTCTTGTGGTAGAACTTCATCCAAAGAATGTAGCAGTCTTTCAGCATAGGCAGGAGCACCGTCCCCTACCTTCACCACACTGATCACAGCCGGAATCCTCTTTAGACCATCTCCGATGACTTTTACCGTTTCCTTCAAACTCGAACAATTAAGGGTTTCCATGATGTTGTCATCGCCTAGAACCGCTAATCCGTAGGTTTTGCCCGGGTCCACTCCGATAACAACCCTTGAGTATCTTCGCTTTCCCTGAACGACTAGAATTGCCTCGTCAACAACTGATGTGTGGTTTGATTCGTACTCGAAAACCAGAACATTAGGATGTTTTACTAGATGATGTTCTACCTTGGTGGTTATAACAACTTTAACATCTAAAGGAACAGGATCCCAAGGCTTCAGACTTGTGAAGGGCAGATTTTTTCTTCTAAGTTCATTTACCAGTTTGTAGTAGGCCTTTCCGGATACCGTTGCCAAAGCAATTTTCGCTTTCATTGGGCTACCCTTCCACGCCTTATGCAAGACAAAAGATTGGTTAAAGATAAAAGGATGAGTGCATGCATAACTTTGACCCTACGTACCTCTCTCTGTTCTTTCTCGGCTTCTTAAATATGTTATGAATTGATGGTTCTAGGAACAGACAGCAGAGACAATGTTTATAATTTTTGGGTTTATATTCGCTTCTTGTGTGTGAAACTTGCAACGCGCAGTTCCGACAGGCTGTGGTTCGCTTGATAAGTTGTTGAGGGGAGGATTCCCCGGTGATGGCGTCTCCCTTGTCTATGGAGAGGCAGAAACGGGCAAGACCTCCCTTGCTGTCCAATGCGCCATTAGTTGCGCGAGAACTGGCTATAAGTCCCTTTTCATAGACTCGGATGGAACTTTTTCCTCAAAGAGGCTTTCGCAGATAGCCTACTATGATTACGAAGAAATATCTCCTTCAATAATCTTGATGAGGCCAACCACCTTTCAAGAGCAAATCAGAGCAATAGATCACCTTGATGAATATGTAACCAAAAAATTCGGGTTGATAATTGTCGATACAATTACATCGCTGTACCGCGTTGAACTTGGAAGTCCAAGGGAAACGTTTGCTTTGAATCGAGAATTGAACAGACAGGTCGCTTTATTGACTCAAATCGTCAAAACACATAAGGTGGCAACCCTCATCACCAGTCAAGTCAGAAGCGTCTTTGTAGGAAAACAGGCAAGCACAGAACCAGTTGCGACGCGAGTCCTGAAGTTCTGGTCAGACGTTGTGCTCAATCTGGAACAGACAGGTCGCACACGTGTTATTAAAGTGCTTCTTGAAAAATACCTGAAACGCAAAAGTTCTGAGAGTTGTTACGTTGAGTTAGAAAGAACAGGCATCCGCGATTACAGACCCTAGGTTTTATTTTCTTAAAATTATGAATGGATGGTGAAAGAACATGGCGGTAACAATACTTGACGTCGGCTATGCTCTATGGTTCATTTTGCCGGCCTATTGCGCTAACGCAATACCCGTAATTTTCGGTGGGAGGCATCCCATTGACGGTGGCAGAACATTTTTCGATGGAAAACCAATACTTGGATCGCATAAAACCCTTCAAGGTTTTTTCTCTGGTCTTCTTGTTGGAACATTGGTTGGTTTCCTTCAAACCCTTTTCTTTCAAAATGTTCTTTTCAAATATAGTACGCAGCTTCGATATGATGTTTTTCTTGGATTTATGATCTCGCTGGGGGCATTAATGGGTGATTTGGTTGAATCCTTCATCAAGCGTCGACTAGACGTCCCTCCCGGAAGCTCACTTCCAATAGCTGATCAGCTTGATTTTGTTGCCGGAGCTTTCTTCTTTTCACTTGCGGTTTCGCCGCCTTCCTTGCTAACCACATTGATAATCCTTGTCATAACACCGCCCATACATTTCTTGACAAACCTTTTGGCGAGTCTTTTGGGCGTAAAAAGGAAAAACAGAGACAGTAAGGAATTATGAAGTTAGCTGCTGACAAATCTAGCCAACAGAAAACGTTCTATGAAGATATATGCTATGACAACGAGAGCACAGCCTACCAAAAGTAACCTATAGGCCTGACGGGACCTATAAGCATACTTTGTGCTTTGATACATTAGAAGGAACCCTACAACGCCTATGCTATAGACAACCATAACAATCATGCTCTCTACAAGAAATTGATCATTTATGGCGAAAGGATAAAAAGTGATGATTCTTCCGCCCGCAGCAACTATTGCCAAAAGCGGTCTTTCTAGGATGTCGTAGATTCCCCCTCCAAGTAGGAAAACGGATGCGGCGACCACTAAAACGGCAGTAACGAAAATGGAAGGTTTGGCGGTCACTATTTTCCAGTAGACTTTTTGTATAGAAAATGGAAGGGATGAAAATCTTCTTCTGAGCCGTCTTGCCATGGTTCACCTATCCGCGTTTTTCATTAAATTCTCCGCTACTTCTTTCGCCCAAGATCCTGTGTACGGATTCTTCACAATCTCATTTAAGTATTCCTTCCAAGAGATGTTCATAGCTCTTTTCCAATCCTCATACTTTTGAACAACACTTCTGTACGCTTTTTCATGGAGGTCGCAATATTTTTCCACGGCATCTTTATTGCAGATCCTGCACTTCATTCTTTTTCCTCCTTTCTTCCTTTTGAGGACAATCGGGATTGAAGCATAGTCTCCAAGGTCTTCGTCCTCTAATTTGCACTCGGACTAGTGGCCATCCGCAGGAGCTACAATTTTTTCCCATGGGTTTGGCGGTTCCGCGTTGAGGAAGCGGAAACGACGTTTTGCAGATGCCTTTGAAGTAGTTGGTGCAACCGATGAAGCGCTTCCTAGTCTTTCTTGAATACAAAATCATCAGTGTGCCCGTACCGCAATTCGGGCAGTCCCCTATTATCCGTTCTTGCATTCGCGCTCGTTTAATGGCGTTGCTCAAGGCTTCACCTATTGGTTTCTCTTTTTCCTTAAACTGTTCCAGCTGTGGTTTCAGTTGTTCGATTGCTTCTAAGAGTACATTTTCCCTTTTTTCGTTGTTGTTTTGAATTTGCTCCATTTTTTTCTCGAGCTCTTGGGTCAGCTTGACTGAGATGACTCTTGGTGCATATTTGCTGAGGATGTCGATGATGTCGAACCCTAGCTCGGTTACCACTATTCTTTCATCTGTGGTGTATCTTCGATTGTAAAGAGTTTCGATGATGTCTGCTCTTGTAGCCTTTGTTCCGATTCCAAGCTCTTCCATTTTCTTGAGGAG
>CAYFXU010000048.1:0-13671 GCA_964347145.1 uncultured Candidatus Bathyarchaeia archaeon | reverse complement strand
CACAAAACATAGATTTCAGTTCGCGCGCGCATTAAAGATACCGAAATCGAAAGATGGAATTAGCAGCAGCGGGTGATACTGAAACTACCACTTTTCTACTTATCCACAGCGCGCGCTACACTCTCTTCGGTTGACACGTCCTTAGAATACATATCGGAAATTCTGAAGGTTTATGTTAATATACTGATTCATGGTTAGTGAGTGCACGCATGTTTGCAGGGGAAAAGTTTCTCCACGTAACCTCCCTCTGAACGCATGCCTGCGTGCCCTCACTTTTCCTCCTTGGCTTGACATTCGCGCCCGCGCGAGGGAAAACTGTCGACGAGAGACGATTTTCGATGTTCATGCAACATGTGCGCGATGGAGTAAAGTGAAATAGTAGTCATAGGGGATCGTTCGCATTCTTTCATATGGGCGTGCAATTCGGGCAAGATGCAATTTTGCTTCGTGCGCGCAAGAATTTTTAAGAAATGTATATGTGTTCAACAAAAATACGCAAATATTTATTAGTATGCAATGTTTTTGATATGTATCGCGAATCTTAATATAGAATATGGAGGGAGGTTACGTGCGAAGAGCTCAGGCTGCTGTGATCTGCCTATCTATTGTCTCTGTTCTCGTAGCTAGTGCCGCTTACGGTCTGCTCACAATTCAGAGAACTATCCACGGGACCGGCGCCATAAAGGGCGTAGGACTGGGGGTATACTGGGATCTACAATGCACAGACGCAACGTCATCACTTGATTGGGGTCTATTGGAACCAGGATCCACGAGGGATTTCACTTTATACTTGAGAAATGAGGGAAACTCAGCTCTTACTTTGAGTATGGCTTCGGAAAATTGGATTCCCGCAAGCGCTACAGACTACATGACCCTGACATGGAACCGAGAAGGACAACAAATCATTCCTGACGAAGTAATAGGATTTGTGATTACGCTATCTGTTTCACAAAACGTGCAAGGCATAGGCTCTTTCAGCTTTGACACAATCATATCTGGAACTGGCTGATCGCGCCTCAGGGCTGGTCATGCTCCTCATCATCGTGTGGACGATTTAACCTTCCAATTTTTTTTGTAACTTTCGCGTTCCGAACATTATTTAGTAAAAACAGGGTTAGGCGTAAATTCGGAGCACACTCGATTAGAAATAAGATTTCGATCTTTGGAAACATGTATAAATCTTGTAGTTTGGCACACAGATTTTTAGAGCAAGTAAACGAAATCATGAAGGGTTAGTTGGACGAAAAAGAAAATCGAAAAAAGCGAGAAGGCAGCAGAAAAATGAATGATTCGATTATGGATGCGCGCGCAGTGTAGACCAAAAATGCGCGCGTGCATTATTTCAAATAGTGATTTGGGTTTCATAAGCCATTTATTTGTTTCTCATTTCAAGTACAAGTCGCTAAGGATAATGGAGGTGAAAAAAGACAATGTGGCCAGCTTTCCTCATCGGTTTACTTTCAGAGTGGCTTCACGAGTCTAAAGACATTGGAAGATTTGTCTTGAAAGGTTTCGCTAGCGGTGTTACTGGTGTAGTGCTCAATATGATACTTTGGGCATTAATCTCCCAGCATGCTTCGAGTCTAATTGGCACCTGGAATAACTTAAGCCTAGAGTTTTTCCTAGTGCCATTGGTAGTAGCTTTCATAGCTCTTGTAATCGTTAAATCAGCGCGATACTTCTCTGATTTACGCTTCACAGAAAAACACTAGACCTCGTCCATCGCTTACATAATCCACAATATTCTCATCTCTTGCATACTTCGGTTTTTGCACCACTTTGGTGTAGGGAACTTTCTTTTTTTGGGATATTTTCTCCTTATTCTAGCGATGCATAATGTCTGAAGGAATAGTCAACTCCTCAACATGGGTGCTGTTTCTTCAAATTTTGACTAGCATCCTAATTTTTCTATTCCTCGATTTTGTATTGTCGAGGATCTGGAAGAGAATTCGCAGACGCAAGTGAAATTACACAGTAAGCCTTTTTCGCGTGCGTGAAAAACTAGCTTTCACTTCTCGCACGTTTCGTTTCCCAAAGGTCCAGTGCAGTTCGCAGTTCTTGGTGAGTACTAGCGTATTTCTTCAACGAGACGTCTTGCATGACCGCCTCAACTGCTTGCCTCATCGCCGTTGCTCCAGAGATTGTTCCCTTCGGATGCCCGTGTATACCTCCTCCCGCTTGAATGACGAAATCTTTGCCAAAAAAGTCCGCCAAAGAAGGAACCAGACCTGGATGGAGACCGCCGGATGCAACTGGCAAGACCTTCTTTAGACCATCTATCTTGGTTATGAGTGCATCGCAATTCTCTAAAACTTCTTCTCTAGTCTCGAACATTTTTCCCACAACCGTGCCAACATGAAGTTGATCTACGCCGACGATTCTTGCAAGTTTTGCGATGACGCGCATTGAGATTCCGTGCTTGGGATTTTTCGTGAAAGCTGCGTGTCCGGCTCTGTGGGCGTGAATTACGAGGTCAAGATTCTGTTCACGTACTGTTTGTAGAGCCGAGAAACCGCAAGTCAAAATGTCTATCATAATGTATTCTCCACCTTGGTCTTTGACAAACTGAGCTCTTTTCAGCATCTGCTTTGTCTCTGAAGTCACATTAACCATGTAGACTTTCCTTTCTCCAGTTTCCTCCTCAGCTCTGTCTCGACCTTCTAAAGTCTCTAAAACACGGTCTTGGAATGGATTGAACCTTTGACTGCTAAGGTTTTCATCGTCTTTCACGATGTCACATCCTCCAACCCAAGCCTCATACGCAACCCGAGCATGGTCCTTCGTTTTCAAGCCTAACTTCGGCTTGATAATAGTTCCGACCAATGGTCTATCCGGAATTCTCAACAGTTTACGAACCCCGTCTATGCCATACTTGGGACCCCGGAAGCTTCGAACAAGTTCTGTTGGGAGGTGTATGTTGTTGAGTCTCAGGTTTTTGAGCGCCCTCAAGCCATAGACGTTTCCAGCTACGCTACTTAAGATGTTAGGCATGTTGCCAGACTCGAATAGTTCGAGCGGATAGGCTACGCGTACGTTTTTTCCGTCAATTCTGAAGACATGGGCAGCAAGTTTTTCAACATATGGTTTTATGGTGGTGAGTTCTGTCCATGTTCCTATAGAACTCTCGGCAGCAACTCCTCCGGCTGCTTCCACCATGCCAATATCAGCTGGTGCGACATAGAAGTCGCAAATAACATCATCTGCTTTCGGTCTGTACGTGAGGTCGACAAAATCGGTGTATTTCATACCCACCCCCAACTTATTTACTGGTTCACCAGATTATTTATGCAATAGCCTTCACACGTGGGTTTTCAGGATGCAAAGAACATGAAGTTCAAGGTGAAACTTCTCGGAATAGAGGCTGGCGGAAAGCCTATAATCGTCATGGATGATGAAAACGCGAGTCTGCTGGGAATTCACTCCTCTGACAGAGTTGAAATCGCATACAAAAAAGAAAACATAATAGCCATCGTGAACGTAGCTGGAGACTTTCCCAAAAAGACTCTAGGCATTTATGAAGAAGTCCGCACTAGGCTGAAGGTTCAATCAGGAGAAGAGGTGAACGTACGACCAGCTGAAAGACCAGAGTCTCTGAGGTACATTCGTGACAAGATTTTCGGACAGAGACTTCAAGGTCCAGAAATCAAGATGATAGTAATGGACGTTGTTGAAAGGCATCTAAGCGATGTTGAGCTAGCCTCTTTCGTCACAGCTCTTTCCATCCGTGGAACCAATATGGACGAAGCTGAAGCCTTGTCAAGAGCCATGGTAGAAACAGGACAAACTTTAGACTTTGGCAAAGGTCCCATTCTAGATAAGCACAGCATAGGCGGAGTGCCAGGAGACAAGGCCACGCTCCTGGTTGTTCCTATAGTTTCAGCAGCTGGTTTCACGATTCCGAAAACATCTTCTCGAGCGATAACCTCTCCAGCGGGGACTGCTGATCGAATTGAGGTATTGTGTAACGTTGACTTGGCTTTAGAGGAGATAAGAGCCGTCGTGGAAAAGACGAACGCGTGTCTAGCTTGGGGTGGAGCTCTAGATCTAGCTCCAGCAGACGATCTCTTTATACAAGTTGAATACCCTCTCTCCATAGATCCTCTCCTCCTCCCGTCCATCATGAGTAAGAAGAAGGCCATAGGCGCGGATTATGTTGTAATAGATATACCTGTTGGAAGGGGCGCCAAGATCCAAACCATCGAGGACTCTCAAGCACTGGCAAGAGATTTCATAGAACTAGGTAGACGATTGGGTATGCAAGTCCACTGTGCAGTGACTTTTGGCGAACAGCCAATCGGATATGCGATAGGACCAGCTCTCGAAGCAAGGGAAGCGCTATCGACGCTAATGGGCGAAGGACCTGTGGACTTGATAGACAAAGCTACAAGCCTCGCGGGGATACTCTTCGAGATGATGGGGGTCAATAGTGGCAAGCAAAAGGCGAATGAACTCCTTAGATCGGGCAAGGCTGAGAAAAAGCTTAGAGAAATAATAGCCGCTCAAGGTGGAGATCCTAACATCAAACCTGACGATATAAAGACGGGGGACAAAACAGCGAAAATAGTTTCAGAGGAAGATGGGAGCGTTCAATTGATAAACAACAGAGCTATTGCGCAAATAGCAAGAGAAGCTGGGGCTCCCAAAGATAAGGCCGCAGGAGTATTGTTGAGAAGGAAAATTGGGGACGAGGTAGCAAAAGGTGACGCTTTATTTGAGATCTATGCCAAGAGCAAACAAAAACTCGATGCTGCGATTTCACTGGCAGAAAGTCTTAAACCAATGGGGACAGCTCAAAGGTTTGGTGAGAAAATGTTGATGGATCGCATTCCAACGACGATTTTGCATGAGAAACCTTTCGTTCTTGAAAGGTAATATTTGGTGTGAGTAAGTGGAGGCGGCGAAGAGTATACGCGCGCGCAATGTTGTTTTGATCTGCCTTATGTGGGCGAGACCATTTGCAGAGCAGATGATTAATGACAAAAGCGGAAAAGGCTGAGAAGGTAAAGAACTACGCAGAAGAGCTATGGAAGGAACACTCTGCGCGGTTGAGGAACACAGTGAGGAGCTCCAAAGTGAAGGACATACCAAGACTATGAAAATTCCTCTTTCTCTCCTTCTCATAGCACCGACTATGTACCGAAAAGATCTAATCTATTTGGTTAAGCTTATCTCAGAATGGTGAGGTCACTTGAAAATCTTGGCACTGGATATTGGTGCTGGCACGGAGGACGTTCTCCTACACGACGACAGAAAAGAGAGCGTCGAGAATTGCGTCAAGATGGTCTTGCCATCTCCTTCCCAAGTCTTTGCGGCAAGGGTGAGAGAAGCCACCAGTCTACACAAGGATGTTTTCGTTAAAGGCGACATCATAGGTGGTGGCGCTCTTGCCTTCGCGTTAAGGAGCCACGTTGAAAAAGGGCTTAGAGTTATGATGACTGAGAATGCAGCTTACACCCTGAGAAACGACCTCGACGAGGTTAGGGAACTAGGGATCGAGATAGTAGCTGAAGAAAACGACCCCAACAACTTCAGAGGAGAAACCTTGACTATCGAAGAAATCAACTTTACGAAAATGCAGAAATTCCTGATAGAATTTGATGAAACTCTTTCGGATGTTGATGTTGCGGCTATCGCTGTTCAAGATCATGGTGTTTTTCCCAAGGGAACAAGCAATAGGAGATTTCGGATCCAGAAGATGAAAGAACTCTTGAAAGAGAATCCAAGGCCTGAGACTTTAGCCTTCACAGAGGAGGAGATCCCATCATGTTTCTTGAGAATGAAGTCGGCTGCCATAGCCTCAAGGAGGCAACTGCCAACTGCCAATGTCCTACTTATGGATACCTCTCCCGTTGCCATACTTGGGTGCCTAAAGGACACAGTTGCAGAGAGAGCTGACCCAGTTCTCGCTATAAACGTGGGTAATGGACATACTATGGCTGCCATATTCTCAGAAGAAAAAATCATAGGCGTGATGGAACACCACACACGATTGTTAAATCCTAAAAGGGTTGAGCAGCTTTTGGTCACCTTCGCGGATGGAAAACTCGATGATAAAGAAGTGTTCGAAGATAACGGTCATGGTTTGTTCTTTCTTGAAGAGCCACCAGGCTTCTCCAAAATCGAGAAAGTTGTGGCTTCTGGACCAAATAGAAATGTTCTATCCAAAACAAGTCTTTCTGTTCACTTTGCAACTCCAGCCGGTGATGCCATGATGACCGGCCCCATGGGTTTAGTTGAGGCAACCAAGAGAAAATTCAATCTGGGATAGACATGAAGAAAGTAAAGTTGTTTATCCATGAGCCTTCAATCAACAAACTCATAGGTCGTGAGTTGGATCTTTTACTAGGCGATACGGCCAATCTTGTTGATGTGATCAACGAGACGGACAAAAAGATAAACACCAAAGGAGGTTTTCCAGTGCCGGATTATCAGAGTCTCCTCCACATGATCTACAATCCTGTTGAAAACAGATTTTATAAGCAAGTAGCGGTGAGTGCCTACAAAGAATCAGGACAGTCGCTCAACGTGAGAGAAGACCCAAAAAAAGAACTTCCTGAAGGAATAACAATTACCTTGATCCCAGCAGGAGGATGCATAAGTGCATGGGAAGAAGCTATTAACTACACAAACTTCCTGAAAGCAACCTCACACTGACAACTCAGATCAAATTCCATTCGAACTGTAGAATGATTCTGTGACTCCACGTTCATCACAGTTCTCACTGTTATGGTTTTTCTGCGCGCGCGCATTGATCCGACACTCAAAAAGAGCCTGACAATAAAATTAAGCATGTTGTACCGAAGTTGGCTCAACTTTTTCCAACAACAAACTGGGAGGTGACAGAAAGACTTTTTTCCAACACTGTTGGTTCAATTTCTGCATAGCAAGGGAAGATGTATGTTCCTAGACCTCCTAACAACGGAAAAAATCGTGCTTATTTTAACAGGTCTAACCATCCTGGTCATTGCGCTTGTCGCCGACAGGTTGGTTCGTAGAGCAATCGCCAGATACTCGAAAGGGTTAAAGCTGGAGCCTCATGTCGAGAACATTTTCAAGTTGACTGCGAGAATTGTTATTTTCGCAGTTGGAGTGATAGCTCTTCTATCGCTTTTCGGCATGCCTACCGAGTGGTTTGTTGGAGTTTCAGCCTTGACTGGAGCAGCAATCGGTTTTGCTTCCACCCAAACTGTAGGAAACTTCTTGGCTGGTCTCTACATCATGATGTCAAGGCCGTTCATGGTCAGGGATTACGTCAAGATAGGAGACGTGGAAGGAGAGGTGCGGGAGATAACCATTAACTACACGAAGATATACACACCGACCTACAACATCATGGAAATACCGAACAGGAAAGTTTTGGACAGCACGATCCTCAACTATTCCGGCAAAAGAAACATAATTGACTATTCCTTTCAAATGGGCTTCCCCCATCTGGATAACATAACAAACAAGGAACTAATCAAGGAATGCATCACACCTGTTATTGAAAAATTCTACAACAAGTACAAGGATTTCCTTCCAAAAAAGCCAGAGTTGAGTATGTACACGATGGACAGACTTGGAAGAAGCTTTCTAATCAGAATTTTCTTTCCGGAGGGGAAGATCAACATCTTCTATGATATCCAACCGGAACTAATGCAAAACATAGTAAACAGCTGGGATGCCTGCAAAGCCAAGAAAGCAGGATGAATGGTAAGAAGTTCACATCGGTCGAAGATATTTCCGGAGGTATCTGCGAAGGAGAGTGAGCGATTCTTTTCACACCCTAAGATAAGCAAGTAACCGCTAATTACCACAATCGCCCGCGCATGCAGCATAACAATTTAAGGGGAAAAGTTTCAATTATCTGCAAGAGATGATACTATGGAAACATCTGCAAGAGTACTGGTCTCTGTTACTGCTTGGATATGTGTCACACTGATTATCTTAGCGATCATGTGGATTACTCAGCTGAAAGTAGACTTTCTGGGTCTTCTCATCGTTATACTTATTCTCCTCGGGATACCATTCGTTCTCACCTTTGCTTTGCTAGGAAAAGAACAGTAGCCATGACAACGGGGAGACTTCCTAGCTCTCTCTTTTACTCTGCACGCGCGCTCGTTTGTGAGGCAAGATCGTGTGACAAAAATATGCCATAAAAAACGTTAGGCGTTATGTATGAAGATAGGCTCCTTTATTCTTCTTCAACAATGGCCACTGGCCGTGCCCAACCAGCACTTGCTCCCCTAATCTTTATTGGAAAGACTGCTACCTTGAAACCGTATGGTTTCGGAATTTTGTCTAGGTTCGCTAATTTTTCAATATGGCAATATTCCTTCGTTATGCCAGCAAAGTGGGCAGGCCATACGACCCTGCCATCTTTAGTCTCGCCGTAGTCTGCAGCCATGTTGGAGAAGGGACGGTCGAAGCCCCAACTGTCGATTCCAATTATTTTCACCCCTCTTTCGAGCAACCATAAAGTTGATTCTCTGCCCATGCCGGGATGATCGGTGAGGTATTGGCGTAAACCCCAAAGCTTGTCTGCACCTGTCATAATCAAAACAATGTCGTTTGGCTTAATGGAGTAGTCGATTTTCTTGAGGGCCTTTTCAAGATCCTCCGGAGTGATGAGTTCTCCCGCCTTCTTGTGCCTCATGTCCAAAACAACTCCGTCTCCATAGCACCACTCGAGAGGAATTTCATCAATGGTTTTCGCGGCTTTTCCTTCCGAAGTTTTCCCAAAATGCCATGGAGCATCCAGATGAGTGCCAGCATGGGTAGAGGCGATAACTGTTTCCGCAGCCCAGCCTAGGCCCTTCGAAAAGACCAGATCCTCCTTCTTAACTCCAAAAATGGATTTCATGGTTTCTCCGCCCAATTCATGAGAAGTCTGTTCGATTTTTGGTGGTAGAAACTCGCTAGTTGCTTCAGATTCTAGGGGGACGGTTAGATCGATGATCTTTATTTTTCTTTTCATCCCCAACTCACGCTGTTCTTTCTGAGCTTGTCACAGATATAGCTTATTGCAGGAGTTGTGTTCCGTTTTGGGCAGCAAAGGTTTTATCTATGAATCTGAAAGTTTTCCTTCTCTAGCCTAGAGGTCCAAACTTTGTGTCGGTTGTGTGAACTTTACGGTGAAGGAGGCGTTTGGTACAAGAACCCAAAAAACTATGCTCGCAGACTTTATAGGTTACCGAAAAAGGAGCCGTCAACCACTGTTGGGAGAATCGAAGAGGTACAAGGATTAGAACTTATAAAGTCAGTAATCGACGCAAAAGATGTGAGCACAGAAAGTTTCAATCAGCAACTGCAAGGTGTGCAGGAAATGTTCATGCAAAACCCTTTGGGGCAAGTGCTTCCCCTTCAAGACGTCTTGGAAATCGTAGAGCTTACTTACCCTATTGCAAAAATAGACTGCATCTGCAGAAGACTAACTCGAGCAACACAAGAAAACTCGAAAACCTACTCTTGTATAGGAATAGGTGTAGGCATGTACAAGTGGGAGAGGTGGCCGGAAAGATACAAGGGAGGAGTCGAATTCATGTCGCCGCAGGAAGCCAAGGAGTTTCTCAGATACTGGAACAAGAGAGGAATGGTACATACCATGATGATCTTCGGCACACCGTACATTGGTGGAGTATGTAACTGCGACTACCCTGACTGCATGGCAATTAGACAACGTTTGGATTATGGGCTTCAAGGAGCCCTACTCAAGGGTCATCATGTAGCCAAGGTGAACTACGACGAATGCAACGGATGCTGCCAGTGTATCAGTCGTTGCCAGTTCGGTGCCACAAGGATGGAAGTGACTACCAGCAAAGCCAACATTGACATGTTCAAATGTTTTGGTTGTGGTCTCTGTGAAACCGCTTGTCCAAGAGGCGCCATAACCCTTGTGGAAAGAAGTAGCTTGCCTGTCCTCAAAGATGTTTGGTGATGGAGTTTGTTACCGAAAATCGGAATAGACGAATCTAAGTGTTTGACTCCCTTTGCATGCAAAAAATGCCTTCAGATTTGCCCGCACGCCGTCTTCGCTGTGGCACCAACAGAAATGTTGAGATTCAGAGAAACAGATCCTAAGAAACCAGGTAGCTATCGGTTATTCGTCGTTTATAGGGATAGGTGCATAGCGTGCAATGACTGCGTCGAAGCTTGCCCCGTAAACGCCATAAAAATATCGGTACCCGAGGGCGCCCGAAAATGAGCCAGAAAGTATCCTTCGACATCGACCAACGTATACTTGACTCAATTGCACAGGAATTTGACGCCAACAGACTAATCGAAAACTTCGCAAAAAACATAGAACGAAAGAGAGAAGAAAAAATCGAAGACGTAGCAAAAAAAGTGTTTGGAGAATATGGACGAAAACTTATGATTAGGGCAATGGAACTGGGTGAAAAATACTCGGACAAAACTTACGAACTGGTGAAACAGGTTGCAGAAAAAACTCGAGTTGGGCCATTCCCTCACGTGTGCCAAAGATATTTGGAGATTTTCAATATGGGAACCCAGCACAAAACGTTGACGGTGGTGGTTAGCAATAAATCCCAACTCACCCACAGAGTTGGCCCTTGCGTGTTTCTGAACTCGGTCAAAAAGAAATGTGGAGAAGATGTTGCAAAACTTTTGACATGTAAAAACATCGATTTCTCGGCTTTGAATGTCTTATACGACAACTTGAATCTGCCAGTGAACATTCGTATGGAAGCTTCCATTCCAAGCGAAGGTTATTGCCAGTTCACAGCATTGCGCACAAAGTGAAAAACGCATATTTCTTTCTCTTAAATCACATAATATTCAACTACTTTTTTCATGCGCCTCGGTGGAGGTTCTGTCTTAGAGAGCTTCTTTAAAACCTTGATGATGTCAGGCTGGACACGCACCATATCGGTAAGGGTTACCAAGCCGACAAGGTTTCCATCTTCAACTACTGGGAGCTTTTTGATTTTCTTTTTAAACATAAGTCTCGCGGCGACTTCAAGATCCATGTGAGGAGTTCCGGTCACGAGTGGCTTGGACATCACTTGACTAACTTTAACCCTCACAGGGTCTTTGCGCTTCACGAGGACCCTTCTAAGCAGGTCCCTTTCAGTCAAGATCCCGACAGGTTTTTCTTCCTCATTGACCACAATCAGGCATCCTATTTCATGCTTGTTCATGAGGTTCACCGCTTGCCTAACTGTGGCCTCCATTTTCACTGTTATCACATCGCTGACCATGACGCTTTCAATGTTCAAGACCATGAAGTGCACACCCGAACGAATTTTGTTCGATTACACTTTTAAATTGAACTCTACCTCAGCCTACTCTTTCTCAAAACTCAACAATTGTCCAGAATATGAGGAACAAAGCAAAAGTCTAAGCACATAGTCTGACTGGTTTTTAGCTCTTCTTTCTCCAACTATCGCAAATGTTATGAAGTGCTTTTCAATGCAAATAATGAAGTAGGAACCACGGGGGGCGATTGTTGAAAAAGTTTGATGTGGTTGTTGTTGGCGCCGGAACAGGGGGGTGCATGGCGGCGAAAACCATTGCCGAGTCCGGATTTGACGTTTGCCTGATCGATCGAAAAAGAGAACAGGACATCGGAGAGAAGATTTGCGGGGACGCCATCGGAAGGCATCATTTCGACACTTTGAGGATGGCCTACCCTGCAGGAGAGGAACTGGAGCGAAAAATAGATGGCGTCAAGGTCTATTCACCGAACATGGAAATCGCCATCGACGTCAAGGGAGAAGGCCTCCATGGGTTTATGATCAACCGCCGCCACTTCGGCCAGAGATTACTGAAAACTGCAATAGAAGCGGGGGCAACTTTTATGGAATCAACACAGG
The DNA here is from genome assembly GCA_964347145.1 of uncultured Candidatus Bathyarchaeia archaeon. GTDB lineage: Archaea > Thermoproteota > Bathyarchaeia > Bathyarchaeales > Bathyarchaeaceae > CAYFXU01. Next base: position 1,858 of record CAYFXU010000048.1, on the reverse strand, counting down.
CAGTACAACCAACTATTAACGATCATTCTGTCACTGGCGTGCTAGCCAAGAACACAGAAACGGGAAATGAGGTTTCCTTGTCTGGGAAAGCTGTGGTGGACGCCAGTGGTTTCTCAGCGGTCTTACAAAAGAAGCTCCCCCCTGAAATTGGAATTGACGCAAATGTTAGCAGACAGGATGTCGTGATCTGCTACCGCGAAATTCGTGAAGTAGAAGAGCAAATCGCCGAATCAGATTTTTGTGAAATATACCTCAATAAAAAGCTTGCACCCGGAGGATATTTCTGGATTTTTCCAGAAAGTGGGACGAAAGTTAACGTAGGTCTGGGAGTGGCCATGTTCAATAGTTTCCCCAACCCCAAAAAGCGGCTCTATGAAAACGTCTTAACTATGCCCTTCTTCAGGCGTTCGTCCATTCTGACTGGAGGTGGAGGACACGTTCCAACTCGGAGACCCGTCGATTGCATGGTAGGAAATGGCATTTTGATCGTTGGGGACGCCGCCTGCCAAGTGAATCCCATTCATGGCGGCGGAATGGGACCTTCAATGATGGGTGGAATAATCGCCGGAGAGACGATCACTGAAGCCTTGGACACAGGGAACGTCAGCCGAGAGAGATTGTGGTCCTATAATGTTAGGTATATGCAATCATATGGACACAAGCAAGCCGGTCTTGACATCTTCCGCCTGCTTCTTCAACGATCAAGCGATGAGGATGTGAACTACGGAATGAAATATCGATTGATCACGGAAGATGACCTTCTCAAAACGAGTATGGGCGAAGATGCTCGCCTCAACATAACTGAGAAAACTCGACGAGTCTTCAAGGGAATGGGAAGACTCTCCCTTCTCAAAAGGTTGCGTGCCGCAGCCAATCTCATGAAAAGAATGAAAAGGCTGTATCAAAATTATCCATTCTCACCTGAAGGATTCAACGAATGGAAAAAGAAGACGCGAGATTTGATCGAAGAAGCCAGAAAGTTGTGAATGGTGTCGAAAAAGTAATAAGTTTAACGTTCAGAAAAGATTTGGGCTTGCCGTGGAATGAGAAAGAGGTACATTGCTCAAAGCCTTGTTCAAAAATTGAGTGAGACGGCAAGAAATCGACTCGATATGAAAAAAACCCTAATTTTAGGTGTTGTTTTGAAGGGGCTTCCAGTAGCCTATTCATTGGCAAGAATCAACTCTGTGATTGAAAACTTCGTTCCCATAGTCGCTCATCGACCTCTATACATGCAGCATCAAATAGAATCCTACTTCCCCAGCCGAGAATGGACAATCTACTTTCAGGACCTAGTAAGCCGATGCGAAACTCTTCTAACCGTTGACGACGTTGTGAACACAGGCTTCACAAAACAGAAACTGGAAAGCATCGTTTACTCGTCAGCCAAAGAGGCTAACATTCACAAGCAATTCTCCGCCCTGATCCTCAACAGGAGAAATCTCGCTAACCAGAACTTCATTCGTCCAAATGATATGTTCGCCTTGCAGGTAGACGCTTTGAACGTGGAGTGCGACTGGGGTCTGATCACTGTTCCTTTATGGGATCTGCCGATCAAAGAGGCACTTCTGCGATGTGAGGATTATTTCCAAAGATTTTGGCTACGTGAAAAACGCTTCATCAGCATTGATTACTAGTTCACGGATGCGCGCGTGCAGGTTGACCACCTTCGACACCGAGTCTGTGGAGAACTTCAAGCCAGCGCTCGCGACGGAGTGGAGCATTAGCCCAGACGGCTTGACCTACACCTTCAAGACCGAGACGGTGTGAAGTTCCATGCCCGCGCGCATTTCAAATGCTAACTATTGGTTAAACGGGGCCTCCTGCCTTCCATCTTTCGTGGCGCGACAGTGCAATC
>CAYFXU010000047.1:1936-14766 GCA_964347145.1 uncultured Candidatus Bathyarchaeia archaeon | reverse complement strand
CAGGCTTTCCGTTTACTGGTTCAACCAAACAAAAAACATAATTCCAAATCACATCTTGGATGTCGTCGATCCAAGGATGGTTTTAGTAAAGAAAACCAAGCCAATAAAAATAGAGTTTGTTATACGAGGATACCTATACGGCTCGGCTTGGGAAAGATACAGAGAAGAAAAAACAATCTGCGGAATCAAACTGCCTCCCGGATTAAGAAAGGCTGAGAAACTTCCCGAACCCGTGCTTACGCCCACCACCAAGGCTGAGGTAGGTCATGACATAGAAATGACAAAAGATTGTGTTGTCGAAAAAATCGGGAAAGATGTGGCGGAAGAAATCGAGGAAGCATGTTTAAGAATTTATGAAAGAGCCTCCAGAAGAGCTGAAGCCAATGGCATAATTGTTGCTGACACCAAAGTTGAATTCGGCTTTTACAATGGAGGATTATTCCTGATCGACGAGTTGTTCACCCCCGATTCGTCCAGGTTTTGGCCCTCAGAAAAATATGAGGTTGGAAGCGATCAGTTGAGCTTTGACAAGCAATACGTAAGAGACTACCTAAGCGCCCTCGATTGGAACAAACAACCGCCAGCTCCAAGCCTACCAGATCACATTATTCTTGAAACTTCAAAAAAATATGTTGAAGCCTACGAAAGGTTGACTGGAAGAAGATTTTGACAAGAGGCTATTCTAAAAGATTAAATATTTTCGGCTTCCTTTGGGGTAGAGGGATACTTATGGCTATTGAAAGGGAAGAAATGCAAGAAATCGTAAAAACCTACCAGGAACCGATCGGTCTAAACTTGGGCTCCCATTCTGCTTTGGACGCTTGGCAGGGTCAAAGAGACCACAACACAAGAAGCGTAATATACGTAACACCGCAAAGGGCTAGAATCTACCTCCAAAACCCCATGGTCGGCAGAGCCAACGAAGAAGTAGAAGACTTACCCAAGTTGGTCAAAAGAGACCTGAAAATTGTAGACGATCCAAAGGACATAAAAAAGAAAGGCGAATGGAAGAGTGTTCTCCTAATTTTGGAAAAATACTCCGACATCGTCAAGTACGTAGACGATCTAGTTGATTTAGAATGTTTACAAATTCCAAATAGAGCCTTCGCCGTTTACGTTGGAGGAGATGAAAACTGTAGCGTCATCGAAAAAGAATTTGGAGTTCCAATCCTTGGTTCAAGAAAACTACTGAAAATCGAAAACAGAGGAGAGATAGAAAAGGATTACTACTGGTTTGCTGAACAGGCTGGCATTCCGTGTCCAAGCTCCTACAAATATGAAGTTCACAAACGAGGCATAAAATTCAAGAAACCAGTAGATGAACCAATTCTTTTGAAAGCAGAACACGCTCACAGAGAATTCGAAAGAGAATTTATCTTTGCAGCAGATTCCAAGGACTTGGAAGAAAAAGTAGAAAAAGAAATGGACGCAGGAACCCTAGACAGAGAATCTCTGGAAAATGCGAGGGCTGAACAAATCGTTTTGGGACCCCATGCAAACTTCAACTTTTTCTTCTCACCCCTAGACGCAAAACAGGAATGGGGAGACGCAGAAGAATGGTATACCAAACTATACAACGTTGGTGCAAAGGACGCGAGAATCTGCCTAGCAAACCAATTTCTGTCCATAGACGAAAGAAGAGAAACCATACTAGACGGAGTCAAACGGCTACCAATAGATGTCCAAGAAAAAATCAGAAAGGTTCCTTCCTTCGAAGTCACCGCTCACGTGCTCATGAGCCTAAGAGAATCCTTGCTCAAGGACGTACACAGGTACGCTGACAAATTCTTGTTTTCAACCAGAAAATATGAGTCGCCAGGCATCATTGGTGCATGGTGCCTCCAGACGCTTGTCACATGGGACAGAATATCAAAGTATGAACTTCAACCAAAAGTTAAGGTCGATTTCACCGGTGGAGTCGAACCAAAAACCGCGGTTGACTATGGCCTATACGATGTTCCAGAGGGGAGAGAAGCCTACATGCATATTCCAGTCACGCAGGATGTCGCTTTGCGGCACGGAGGCGGAACCAACGTGCACATGGGCATAGGCTCCCAGTATGCAAATGCAAAATATAGGAAAAGGATGAGTATGGGTGACAGAATAGCCTTGGAAATAAGAAGGGCGCTGAAACAAAAACAACTCCACGAGATAGTTACCTGATCAGGTTTCTTGATCTGAAATACCAGAACGTAAAGCGCGCGCAACGAAAAATCACGCAGAACATTTGGGCGCAGGACAACGGAACTTATAAGAAAAACCCACAAATAAACCACAGTGAAACTCATGTCAAAAGAGTTCACATACGCCGAAACGGGCGTGGACAGAGAAGCAAGAACAAGATCCAAAGAAGCTCTGTCAATTTTGAAAGAAACTTACAGGTTCAGTGGATATGGAAAAGTGGTTCAGCTGCCCTATGGCAACATCTTTCCAGTCGGCGACAGATATCTTGATCTTGTCATCGAAGAGATTGGGACGAAAGTTCTCTTGGCGCAACTGGCGGGCAAATACGACACCATCGGTATAGACGGAGTTGCAATGGCCGTCAATGACGTGATACGGTCGGGTGCCACACCATTAGCCGTAGTTGACAACATCCATGTTCAAGTTTCTAATCCACAATTGGTGAAAGAATTGTTGAAAGGCATAGTGAAGGGCGTTGCTGAGGCGGGATGTTTTGTTCCTGGGGGAGAGATTGGAGATGTAGCAGACGTTCTAAAGGGAATAACTGAGGGTAAGGGTTTCGACATGGTTCTCGCATGCGTAGGTGAAGTGTTTGAGAAGAACATAATCTTGGGAACCCACATCAAGCCAGGAGACCTTGTGATCGGTCTAAGAAGTTCGGGCATCCATAGCAATGGAATATCTCTGGCAAGAAAAGTTCTTTTCAAAGAATGGGGTGGCAAATATGAGCCCCATGACATTCCAGATGGTTTCATCAGAGAAATTGTTTATGAGATCTTAGAGCCAACAAGAATATACGTTAAGCCAATTTTGAACGCAGCCAAGGAGGTTGAGATAAAGGGAGCCGTTCACATCACAGGCGACGCCTACTTAAAGTTCGGTAGGCTGATGAAGTTTTCCAAGGGAATAGGTTTCGAGTTTAACAACTTCAAACCACAACCAGTCTTCGAGTTGGTTCAGAAGACCGCCCCTGAGGTTAGAGGCTTCATCAAAGAAGAAGAAATGCTGAAGACCTTCAATATGGGGTGGGGTTTTGCGGTTGTTGTGGACAAAACCGACGAAGACAAAGTAATTGACAGTTTCGAAAAAAGTGGTGCTGAGGCTGAACCCATCGGAAAAGTGACCAGTTCAGGAAAAATCTTGGCATTGTATAAAGGCAAAAAGCTGGAATTGAGTTAATTCATTTAAATCTTCGTTTAAATTTTCGTTTGAACAAGATTTAAATTTTTATTTTTCTAATGATAATTCAAGATGTATCGAGCAAAAATCGAAGTCAGTCTGAAACGAGGACACTCCGATCCCGAGGGAGAAATGACCGGGCAGTCTTTGAGAGAATTGAAGTACTCTGTGAGACACGTTAGTGTCAGCAAAGTCTACGAGGTTTATTTTGAAGCGGATTCCATGGAAAAAGCTGAGAAACAAGTGGACGAAATGTGCAGGAGACTGCTTGCCAACCCAACCAAAGACGACTACAGATTCGAAATCGAGGAAGTAAAATGAGCGTATACATCAAGAGAGAATTACCCTTCGAACTATTCGAGGCAAACTTGTTAGATGCTGATGATAAACAACTCCTTCAAATCAGTAGAGAATTAGGAATTGGTTTAAGTCTGAACGAAATGAAAGCGGTTCGAAAGTATTTTTCGAGGAAGAAAAGAAACCCAACAGACGTAGAGCTTCAAACCATTGGACAAACATGGTCTGAACACTGTTGTCACAAGACCTTCAAAGGAGAAATAACTACCCCAAAGGGGAAAATAAGAAGCCTCTTCAAAACATACATAGCCAAAGTGACAAACGAACTCAACCCATCCTGGTGCATTTCAGTATTCGAAGACAACGCAGGCATAATCGATTTTGAAAAAGGCTACGCGATAACGGCAAAGGTTGAAACCCACAACCACCCATCTGCTATCGAGCCGTTTGGAGGAGCAGCCACTGGAACAGGCGGCGTCATAAGAGACATATTAGGCGTGTGGGCCGACCCCTTAGCCTGCACTGACGTTCTGGGCTTTGGTCCTTTGGACTATGACCATGAAAAACTTCCTTCGGGAACGAAGCATCCAAAATACGTTTTCAGGGGAGTCGTCGCTGGCATAGGCCATTACGGGAACAACATGGGGATTCCAACCGTAAACGGAGCCATCTACTTTGATGAAAGCTATGTAGGAAACGTTGTGGTCTACTGTGGATGCGTGGGAATTCTTCCGATGGACAAGTTTGTGAGGAACACTAAGCCGGGCGACGTCGCCGTTCTTGTGGGTGGAAAAACCGGGAGAGACGGAATCCACGGTGTGACCTTCGCTTCAGCCGAATTGACAAAGGAATCGGAAGAGCTTTCGAGACCGGCAGTTCAGATAGCAAACCCCATAGAAGAGGAAAAACTCAAGCGGGCAATCACCAAAACGAGGGACGAAGGACTGGGGTCAGCCATAACAGACTTGGGAGGTGGAGGGATTTCTTGCGCGACTGGTGAAATGGCGCATAGACCCAACTGCGGAGTATACATAGAACTGGAAAAGGTTCCGTTGAAGTATCCGGGCATGGCTCCCTGGGAGATCTACATTTCCGAATCTCAGGAGAGAATGCTCCTTTCAGTACCAGAAGAAAACCTTCAAAGATTCTTAGAAGTTTTTGAGACCGAAGAGGTCGAGGCAACGCCCATCGGCAGATTCACCGAAGATGGGATTCTTAGAGTTGATTATCTGGGACAGAGAGTTGCTGAGCTAGATCTAACTTTCATGTTCGAGCCTCCGGTGATCAGAAGAAATGCGATGTGGGAAAAGCCAGACAATGAAGAACCAAGTTTTCCGGAGCCAGCTGATCTTACGGAAGTCGTTTTCAAGCTGCTTTCTTCGCCTAACATTGCCAGCAGAGAGTCTGTGGTAAGGACGTACGACCATGAGGTAAAAGGAAACACTGTTTTGAAACCGCTGCACGGCAGATATGGAGGGCCAAACGATGCCGCTCTAATAAAGCCCCTCTTGAATTCTTGGAAGGGAGTCGTCATTTCTTGCGGGATGAATCCAAGTTATGGAAGGATCGATCCATACTGGATGGCTGCCTCTTGCATAGACGAAGCTCTCAGAAACAATACGTCGATTGGTGGCAGAAGAGTGGCCTTACTTGACAACTTCACTTGGGGGAATCCGGAAAAGTCTGATAGGTTGGGGTCCTTAGTGAAAGCCTGTCAAGCCTGCTATGATTTCGCCAAAGGTTTTCAGACACCCTTCATCTCAGGAAAAGATAGCCTCTACAACGAATCGCCTTTGGGACCAGTCACGCCGACCCTCCTGATCACGGCCATTGGAGTAATCCCAGACCTAAGAAAGGCTGTTTCTGTGGATGTGAAACAGCCGGGAAACCTCGTCTATCTAGTAGGTCAAACCTATCCGGAGCTAGGTGGTTCCCAATACTACCAACTGAATGGTTTCACAGGGAAAACCGTTCCAAAAATCAGGGTAAACCAAGCCAAGAAGATCATGGATTCGATCGTGAAAGCCATCGATTCCGGATTCATCAAGTCCTGCCACGACCTCTCTGAAGGAGGTTTAGCAGTGGCCGCTGCGGAGATGGCCTTCAGCGGCGGATTCGGGATTGACCTCCGCTTAAATAATGTTCCGACAACTGGAAAAATCGGTAGAAACGATTTCCTTCTCTTCTCCGAATCAAACAGCAGGTTCTTGGTAGAAGTTCCAGAAAAATGTAGAGAGGACTTCGAAGCCCTGATGAAAGGCAATGTTTACGCAGAAGTTGGCAGAGTCAGAAAGGACGGTTACCTTTCAGTTTATGGCGTAAATGATGAGAAGGTTGTTGATGCCAATCTGGTCGAATTGAGGAACCGGTGGAAGAACGGTCTAGGAGGATAGTGAATGAAAAAGGAGGAAATTCGCGTTTGCATAATGAGAGTCGGCGGAACAAACTGTGACGCAGAAACCAAAAGGACCTTCGACGACATGAGAGTTATAGCCGAGATAGTTCATCTAAACGAGATTGTGAAAAGAGGAAACCTCCTTGAGTATAGCTCCCTTGTTTTTCCAGGCGGTTTTTCCTATGGAGACTATGTGCGGGCTGGAGCTATCTGGGCTAAGAGAACTCTAACAAAGCTTCGTCACGATTTAAGAAGGTTCGTTGAAGAAGGAAGACCGGTCTTGGGAATCTGCAACGGCTTTCAGGTCTTAGTTGAAGCAGGCTTGTTACCCGGCTTTGAGGGAGTCAGCGAGTATCCGGAGGCAGCCTTGGCAACCAATGGACAAATGGGGTATCACTGTAACTGGGTTTACATCAAGCATGAAAACTCTGGCAATAGCCTTTTCACCCAAAAAATCCAGAAGGGAAAGGTGTTAAGGATGCCTGTGGCGCATGCTGAAGGTAGGTTCCTCTTCTCAAAAGAAAAGGAGAACAACTATTTGACAAGGTTGTATGATAACGATCAACTTGTTTTCCGATACTGTAACGAAAATGGCTATTATGCGGATGGCAGGTATCCAGTAAATCCAAATGGTGCTTTCCACGATATTGCAGGGATCTGTGATCCCACTGGAACCATATTTGGGCTGATGCCCCATCCAGAACGAGCCTACTACGGTTGGCAGTTGCCAGACTGGACAAGAAAAGAAAAGATACCAGAATACGGCGATGGAAAACCAATTTTTGAATCTATGGTTGAGTTTCTGAGGAAGAAATCTTAGCGTTTCTGGATGCCTTTCAGGTCTGAAAGTCTAGGCAGTCCAGTTCGGGCGCCCATTTTTGATATGCAGCGGGACGCAACAAAATTTCCTAGGATTCCGCACTGGTACATGTCTTGTCCTTTGATTAATCCGTAGAGAAAACCAGCGCAGAAGGCGTCTCCAGCACCAGTTGTGTCTGCGACTTTCACTTTGTATGGTTCGATCATGTGGCTCTTTTCACCGTTTGTGACGTAGCAACCCTTGTTGCCAAGTTTAACTGCAACTATTCTAGCGCCTTCTTTTGTCAAACTTTTTGAGCCCTCTTCATAGTCTTGTCCAGTGAGAAGTTTTACTTCTTTCGCGTTTGGGAACATTGCAGAACTTCTCTTGATTATTGGCTTTAAGGATTTCAAAGTTTTTCTCGCGTAAAGGGCTCCGGGATCAAAACTTATTTCAACGTCAGGTAGCTGGTTCAGCAGTTGTTTTTGGGCTTCGAAGGGTTTTTTCCCAACGAAGGATGTTAGGTGTAGGAATTCGGTGTTTGCAGCATAATCTAGGTTGATCTCTTTGAACTCTAGCCAGTCGTTCACGCCCGGGTCAACATATAAGGCTCTTTCTCCCTTTCCGTCGATGTATCCCGTGACAACGCCACTTCTGCCTCTATTCGAAATTGTTATTCCGCTGGTATCGACGGACTCTTTTCTGAAATCGTTTAGGAGGAGTTCTCCTTCACGGTCTTGAGCCAGCTTTCCAATATAGCCTGTTTTTAGTTCAAGTCTAGCCAAGCCTACGATGGTGTTTGCGGCGGAACCGCCAGGAGCTTCTTTGAAGTCTGTGATGAACCCTTCTTCTTCCTCTTTGGCAATCATGTTCACCTTGTACAGTTTGTCTACATTCAGGGCGCCAAAGCCTATGACATCGAAGGTCATTGAAACAACTCTTGCAGGTATATTTTGTGTGTTCCGAGTCTTCCTCCGTAATTTCCCGCCGAGATTCTTAGGACCCCATTAACGTCACCAGCGCTTTGGATACCAACTTTCATTGCTTCTTTCACTGTGTCGATTGATGTGCCATTGATCACAATCTCCGGAATGTAATTGACGCCCTCCGGGACCTTTGACTCCTTTTTCAACCTTTTCTTCAGAGTTGGACAGTAGGGGTGGTTGGTGGTGGGACCTATCCATGGGAATTTTGTTTCGGGTTTTGAGCCAGCTGAGCAGATGTCGAAGGGGGTGATGGCTCCTTCAATTTTACGTATGGCTTTCAGCGCCTTTCTTCCAGCTTCCATGACTGCTCGCTTGGTCTTGCACATGTACCAGAAGTTTGCTCCTGTCACTCCCTTGGCGTAGCCCAACTGACGTTCTATGAGAAAATCAGAAACCATGATGGGGACAATGATCATGTTTCTGCCATAAAGGTTCTCTTCCCATTCGAAGCCGTCTCCGCAGTGACCAACTCTTTCCATCATCTCGATTTTTCCATCGGGATTTGGCAAAGCGTCAAAAAGAGCGGTGAAGGGCTTCACCAGTATGTCCTGCCGTATGCGATATGACAGTTCCACCTCCAACCTCTTGACCGAATCGTTAAGGGGCTTTCCTTCTTGGATTCCTCCCCAAAACTGTAAAATGGCGCCTTTCCGTCCGTCTGGAGTTTCCTTCTCTCCTACCCATCTTTCAATACCTCCTTCAGTTCTGCCGATGACTATTGATGGTGTTGCGGTGGAATCCTGAGCCGCCTTCTTCAGCACTTCTTCATCATCAGCGGTGACTATGACTCTGAAATATAGACCGTCGAAAGCTTCCGCGTAAGTGTCTTCAATATCAGCTTTCATGGGATCACTGTCAAAAGAATTATCCTAACTTTCCTATAGCTTCTCCTCTGACAGTTTTTCGAAAGGCGCTGCTTTCTTTTTTTAGTCTCTCTTTGTTGTCGGCAGATATAATTTCAACTTGAGGAAAGGCGTCGGGATACAAGTCAAGCATACGTTTTCGAAGCACGGGGGTAACACGATGTTTTTTTAGTCCGGAAGGATTCCATTCTCTGACTAGTTTGATGACATTGTCCTTTCCGAACTTGTTGAAGTTTTCTGTAAGAACAGAAGTCACGATGGTGTTGCCTGAAAGAACAGCGATTTCAGCTTCTCGTATAGCGTAATCGTTTCCATTGAAAGAGATTGTTAGTCCCCCCTTTTTTTTTACGAACTGAAAGGATGGGGCGTCCGTGATGCTGTCGCCTACGTACATCACATTCTCTACGTGGCTATCCAGCTTCTCAACAATATCCTGTACTGCCTTCGCCTTCTCATATCCGCCGACTGGATTAACCTCTTCCAGCATTCTGCCCGATTCCATACTAGAAATTTCTTTCCAGAATATCTCGTTTAATCTATGAATGATTTCTTGTTCTCTCTGGGAGAAATCGTCCACAGCCTTGGCGTTTTCCGGAATCGCAATCATAGGCATCACGGATATTTCTTCTCTGATTTCCTTCAGCCTTTTTGCCTCTCCGTTGCTCATCTCGTACTTGTCGATGTCTAGTCTAGTGCAGTAAGCGTTATCGTAGGGAAAACCAGTTAGGTAGCACAAAGAAGAGATATACTGTTCGTAACTTGTGCTTACGATGAAAGAGGGCATGAGGTCTCTAACAAACTGGAGCGTGTCTCGTGCACCTGGAACCAATAGGATGTTTTTGGAGGAGTACTCTCTTATTTTCTTGTTGGTTGCTCCACAAGCCTTCAAGAAAGGAAGTATTAGTCTCAATGTGTCTCCAGCTTTGTATCCGGGCTTTTTAGCAACATCCGCGAGAACATCGTCATATTTGCTTATCAAGGCAAAGAATTGGTCTCCGTCAGGTACGAAGTAGCTTGTCAACTCAAAGGCGTTGTCGTTCTTTGAAATTGGGCCTTCACAGTCGGTAACGAATATTCTCTGTTTTCTTTTCAGTGACGCCCCTTCAACCATTACAGCGTCCTCAGCCGTTCCATGTGCTCTACGCTTTTTTCTATATGCTCCCTTGATGCGATGTCATTTCTGTGCCACAGTGCTCCGCCTTTAATTGCCTTTATGCCCTTTAGGGATAGGTCTCTGGCACCTTGAATATCGTTTCCTATGCCGACAACGCACACTGTCCTCGACCTGAGCGCATACGTTTTTCTTTCTCTCAACTCCATGGAGGCGGGATAGATCCTGATTCTGCCGCCATTTTTTTGGCCCAGTTCGTATGCTTCGTTTAGATCCACTGGTTTATCCATCTCATTTCTGTTTACTCGCTCAGAAAAAACAGTTGCGTAGCCGCCGTAGCTCGGTGGAACCTTGTAGGTCACGACGGTAGCGTTTTTCTCAAATTTAACCCTCTTCAGGTTTCCTTCCAATATCTGGAAGCACACGTCAACGAAATCGTCTTTCAGTATAGGCAACAGATTCTGTATTTCTGGGTCGCCGGGTCGACTGTTATTTTCCAGGATTTTTGGTCCTCTACTTGTGTGAATGAAGGCGGCGTAGAAGGGGATGCCGCGTATTTCAGGATTGCTTCCTTTTCCCTTCAACTCTTTGAAGATTTTGTGCATAATCTCGATTTCTTTGTCCCGGTCTGCAGGGGTCATATACGGTAACATAGCGCCCACGTCTTTGTAGGATCCCATTCCGCCAGTATTTGGGCCTTCGTCGCCATTGAAGGCTCTCTTGTAGTCTCGTGTATCTGGCAGAGGAACCAAATGCTTTCCGTCGCAAAAGGCTTGGAAGCTGGATTCTTCGCCTTCGATTTTTTCTTCTATTATCACTGGTCCGTGTTCATAATTTGCCAAAAAATGTTCGAAGATTTGTTCGCGGGTGTTGAAATGGTCGCCCCAGACGCCAACGCCCTTTCCCGCGGCTGGGCGGTCAGGCTTCACGGCGACTTTGTCGTCAAGTTCGTCTAGCCAAGCGTATAGGGTTTTTCTTACTTGCCTTGGGCTGACGTAATCTTTTGGATCAAAAACCTTGAATCTTGGGTTGACTTCCGGAGCAACTTTTTGGAATAAATACCGTTGGGCAACCTTGCTTCCTTCAATGGCGTATCTTTTCGTTGGGCAGATCATAGGTATGCGCGTTTCTTTTTCGACAACGTCCCTTAGGCCGTCAATTATAGGTTTTTCAGGGCCGACTATCCCGAAGTCTATATGGTCTTCGTATTTTCTGGCGAATTTGCAGATTTCTTCTGTGTTGAGGTCTGGAATGACGACATGTCTCTTGGCTTTTTCCACGTTGAAGGGGTTCCTTTGCTTGTCGGCAACGTAGATTTCTGTGGCGTAGTTTTCGCTGCGATTTAAGGCGTCTACTATCGCAGCCGCCCTTGAACCATAAGAAACAACTAAGATGCCGACGTTTTTCATAAATCACTCACTGAAGAGAGAAGTTATAGTGATGTCGTTAATGAGTGGCAATCTCATATATTCTTCCAGTTTCTTCATGTCCCTTCTCAAATCTTTCTTTCATTTCCTCTGCCAGTTTCTGAGCCAATGGGGTGGGATATTTTCCCGTGACGCAGCCGAAACACAATTCGTTTCTGGTTAGGCCAGTTGCTTTGACAAGTCCATTTACTGATTGATAGTTTACTGCGTCGGCGCCTACTATTTTGGCTATTTCCTCAGCTTCATATCGGGATCCTATCAACTCACCATATGTTGCCATGTCAACTCCATAGAAGCATGGACCTATTATTCTGGGGAAGGTGATAAACAAATAAACCTTCTTTGCTCCCATTTTGCGTAGTTTCTTCACCACAACTTTGGTTGTGTCGCCTCTGACGATGCTGTCGTCAACTACTGCAACGTTCTTTCCAACGATCTTGTGGTCGATGATGTTGATTTTTCTGTCAATTGTCGTGTATCGTTCGTCAGGCAACAGAATAAAAGCGCGTTCTGTAACGTATCTGTGTCTTCTTGACGCCCTTTCCCATCTTTTGCCTGTTAGTTCATGAAGACCGAAGGCGGCGTCGTTACCTGTTTCCGGCATTGATATGATTATGTCGATATCTTTTGAGGTCTCAGGGTATTCTCTTGCAAGGTTCCTTCCAAATTCCTCTCTTACTTCATATACGAACTTTTGCCCTAACATTGAATCCGGTCTGGCGAAATAGGCGAACTCAAAGGCGCATAGTGCCTTTTTTTCGCATTTCACTATTTGTTCCCGAATGAAACCGTCCTCTGAGCCAACCACAAGTTCTCCTGGACTTACCTCAAAATCAACCTCGAAACCATTTATGTCTAGCCCAACGGTTTCTGAAGATACCGCACAAATTTTGCGGTCTTCACTGTAGCCGCAACAGAGCGGTCTTAGTCCATAAGGATCTTTGAAGGCAAACAGCTCTCCCTTTTGAGTTATCCCCGCTACAGAGAATGCGCCTTCTATTTCTTTCATGCAGCTTCTGACAGACGAAGCCAAATCACCTTTTTCCTTGATTTTTAGGAGAATTCTTGTGCTGATTATTTGTCCATCAAAATTGTATTGAAAACCTGGGAATTTTTCTTTTATTTCCCCAATCATTTTCGAAACGTTAACAATATTACCATTGAAGGAGGTAGCGATTTTTGTTTTTCCTGCTCTCGCCAGTGTTGGTGCGCTGCTCCTTGCCAACGATTGTCCATCTGTTCCGCCTGAGGTTGTGTATCTCACGTGTCCCAAACCTGCATATCCAGGAAGCCTTCTAACCCATTTTGGAATGGTTTCTCTTTTTATTTTGGGGACCAAATCCAAATCCTTGTGGACATAGAATCTTCCGTCAAAAGTGAGAAATCCGTGGGATTGGTGCCCACGATGATTTTGGGCTCTTAGTCCCCAGTAAACGTAGGGAAACACTGGTTTGTGTTCGAAGTCCCGTGCTCCGAAAACTCCACAGGCTTCTTTTAAATGTTCTAGCATATTTTTAACTACTAAGTTGGCTATTTATCAATCTTTACTACAACTTTAAGTTAATATTGATGGCGAATGAGATTGCTGC
>CAYFXU010000047.1:0-1836 GCA_964347145.1 uncultured Candidatus Bathyarchaeia archaeon | reverse complement strand
TGTCTGTTAGATGGTTTTGGAAAGGGTTTTTAGGAGGTCTGATCTGGTAATTATGCCCACGACGTCTCCTTTTTTCACGACTAGTACACCTGGATGATCTTCTAGGAGAGGTTTGATCATGCTGACGCTTGTGTCTTCTGGAACGCTTGGTAGAGGTGGCTGCATCACTTTGTCAGCTCTCTCGTCTGCAATTGTTGAACTCAAATTTCTGATGATGCTCTCTTCCGTAACAGTGCCTATCACTCTTCTTTTTTCGATGACAGGCAACTGAGATATGGCGTGTCTCATCATGAGTTCACTGACCTTCACAATTCTGTCGGTAGGTTTGACTGAAATCACCTGTTTTGTCATGACTTCTCCACAGTTTTTTCCTTCTCCCTCAGCCAGAACCTGGAGAATCTTGTTCACTGTTGACAATCGAGGGTCAACTCTTTCCCCTTCAATTTTGGCGATGTGGGCTTGCGAGACTCCCACCAGTTCCGCTAGTTTTCTCTGGGTCAGTTCGGCATCTAATCTTAGCTTCTTTAGGGTAGGTCCCGTTATGATCATCGATAACCCATGGTTATTTTTTATACACTTTCAATATCGCAAGATATATATTTAGTTGCCGTTTATAAGGCTTCGTCAAGGTGTTCACATGCGAAACATGTTGATCAATGGTCTAGACCAAACACCGATTGAAAAACAGGGACTTGAAATCGTTGAAAGGAAAGGTCTCGGTCATCCTGACTCTATATGCGACGCCATCATGGATCAGGTATCAGTAACGTTGAGCAGAGCCTATTTGGAAAAGTTTGGGGCGATCATGCACCACAACGCTGACAAGTCTCTGCTGGTTGCCGGTGAAATCGAAACCCGATTCGGCGGAGGCTCCGTGAAGAGGCCCATGCTTCTGATATTCGGCGACAGAGCGACGTTCGAAGTTGACGGGGTCAGCCTACCCATAGAGGAAATGACCGTCCAGACAGCAAAGGAATGGTTCAGGAAAAACCTCAGGTTTGTGGATCCGGAAAAACATGTAAGGTACAAGGTAGAGTTGAAACCGGGATCTTCGGAGCTAACGGACATCTTCAAAAGGAAGGGAATGATCCTTGGCGCCAACGACACCTCGGCGGCTGTGGGCTATGCGCCCATGACGAAAACAGAGACAAGTGTTCTGGAAACCGAGCGGTACGTGAACTCTGATGATTTTAAGAAGAGGTTTCCTGAATCAGGGGAAGACGTAAAGGTGATGGGGCTCCGAAGAGGAGCGAATCTGAACATAACAATCGCCATGGCTTTCGTTGACCGCTTCGTCGAAAACGAGAAAGACTACTTCAGGAAAAAAGCCGAGATTCTAGAGGAGATAACAAGATTCGCGCAGGAAAAGGCGGATTTCAAAAACGTTACGGTAGATCTAAACACCTTGGACGTGAAAGGCAGGGGAATAGGCGGAGTCTATTTAACCGTGCTGGGCACCAGCGCAGACGGTGCAGATTCAGGCCAGGTCGGCAGAGGAAACCGAGTGAACGGCGTCATACCCTTAAACAGACCTGTATGTTCCGAGGCAGCAGCAGGAAAGAATCCGGTTAGTCACGTTGGGAAAATCTACAATCTTTTGACCCACAAGATAGCCAACAGCATCTACGCGCAGGTATCTGGGATAGAAGAGGTTTACATATGGCTCTTGAGTCAGATAGGTAAGCCGATTGATCAACCAGCCATTGCCGCTGCTCAAGTCGTCATGAAAACTGGAAACTCCTTTGAGCATGTTCAAGGAGAAATAGAAGAAGTGGTGGACTCTGAACTTGAAAACATAGATAAATTCTGCAGGGATCTAGCCTACGGAAAAATTCC
>CAYFXU010000046.1:0-14895 GCA_964347145.1 uncultured Candidatus Bathyarchaeia archaeon | reverse complement strand
GGTCCAAACACGGGAAGCAGCCAGTTCTTCATTAATCTTGTAGACAACAACCGCTTGGACCCCAAACATCCAGTTTTCGGTAAAGTGGTAGAAGGAATGGATGTTGTTGACAGCATTGGAAAAGTGGCCACAAACGGAAATGACCGCCCAAGACAAGAAGTGAAAATAATCAAAGCAGAACTTTCAGATTAGATCTTGCGCGCACACATTCCAAAACAGGCACACTTATTCCGAACGCGCGTGCGCAGAAGTAATGTCCTCTTACAAGACCCTTCTTGCAATTGGGATTTTCCTTATGCAGTTGCTCAGTGAGAAACAAAGAGTAACTGCCAGAGGGGCGACTAATACAAATTTGAGAAGAGGAGATAGGATGACGCCTCGAAGACTAAGTGCAAGTAAGACAAGAATAGGGGCATGAAAAATATACGCTGTGTACGCACTTGCAGACATGGCTCTTGCCAATGCTCCCTGACTATTGTATTTCTCACGGAATAAGACCGATAGGGCTATGATAATAGCTACCGCAAGAAATTGCTCCCACAATGCGTACGTGAGAGCCTGCCAGTAGAATCCCCCTGCCAATCGTGTTGGATCTCCATTTGGAGATCCCATTATAAGTAAGACTGGAAAGAGTATGAGGAGTACCACTGCGATCCGAGACCACAATCTGCCTGTATTTTTAGATATTTGCCAAAACCAGTTGTCTCTATAGGCAAGTACCCCAACAACAAACATAGCGATATACTGAGGAAAGAAGGGAATCTGCAAATTTAGTAGCTCAAAAGTCCAACCTATAGGAAGCCATATTCTTACAATAAATGTTATTATTCCCAAGACAAGAGCAAAAATTGCTATGGTTTTGTTTCTCGGGATCTTACTTTCTCTATTTGTATTTTTTGCCAGTCGGCGCCACAGAACATAAGCACCGGTGAATATCAACAATGCTTCAACAAACCATAGAGGTCCGCTGCCTAGACCTCTATAGCTAACTATGTTTAGACTGATAAAATCCAAAAAAGATCCAGAAAATCCTTTGGATAATTCCAACGTGCATCCTATAAACGGATCTACGAAAATAACATAAAATAACAGAGGTGCACCTAACCTTAGCAACCTATCCTTCGAAAAAGACCAAGCTCCCTTTCGGTCATAAGAACCAGGAGTAAAATAACCTGAAATTACAAAGTAGAAGCCCATAGAAAAAGACTGTCCTGCAGCAAGAATAAACACGTAGAAAAAACTTTCAATAACCCCAGGTTGACCTTCATGATAATACCACGAGCCTATTGGAGACCCGTAAGTTATTGCCAAGTGACCCAAAATCACCAAAATTACAAGCAAAATTTTCAGGTTATCAATGAAAAAGAAACGCTCTTTCGACAATTTCGACGCATCCCCCAATCAAACATTTCAACGCGCGCCACTCTAGCCATCTTCTTGGAAGCCTATTTTTGGTCGGTTAATTCTGGCTCTTGCTAAACCTAAATCTTTTCCCGGTTGGTTGGGTTGGTTAAATTTTAACGCGCAAACACAAAAACTGTGCAAACCATTTACAAAACAATTTCGCCCACGCCCATCTGGTTGATATGTGTGTCTATTTAAAGAGAAAACCGATTTTTTCTGAAAGATTTAGTTTGAGTCTATTTGATTCGTTTTCTGCGGATGATAAATCCTAGCACCAAGATAAAACCAACTAGCACAACTGCAAGCACCAGGATATAGATGCTGAAACGAGGGTCGGCACCATTTTCTACCGAGGAAAGAACGTATTGAACCAATAGATCGTTGTACGGCCAATGTGTTTCTTCGAAAGAATTGAAGACAACCACCAGATCATATCGCGGAACAACAAAAATGAGTTGACCGGCATACCCCAAAGCATAATAAAAATTTAAATCTGGTTTTCTCCACCAGCCGTGGCAGTAATCTATACCAGTATCAACGGAAGAGTAGCTCGACGTCGACAGAAGAACCCAATCTTTGGTTATAAGTTGTTGGTTGTCCCAGGTCCCATTATTCAGATAAAGAAACCCAAACTTGGCCATGGAACGGGGCGTCAATTCTAGCCCACTTCCGCCAAAGTGAATCCCTTGGGGATCAGCCTGCCAGATTAGATCGACGACACCGATGGGTGCAGCAAGAGAATTGATCGCAAAATCCGCGGTTGGAAGACCAATAGCATTCTGTAGAAGGGCAGACAAGAGATGAAAGCCCCCAGTGTTATAGTTCCACACCTCTCCAGGATCTGCAACCATAGGTCTATCTAGAACGTATTGAACCCAATTAGGACTGGCAATAAGTTGGGCAAAACTATTATTCGGATCACTATAAGAAACATCAAGTTCATGCCAATCAAGCCCCGAGGTCATGGTCAAAAGATGTTTGATTGTAATATTCTCTTTCCGGGGATCAGGACTTGCAATCGTTTGATTCGGGAAAAAATCAAGAATCTTTTGATCAACACTCTCAATGTATCCTTTGTCAACTGCGATACCGATAAGAGCTGAAAGAACACTTTTGGTGCAGGAAAAGATGGGATGAAAGGTGCTCTGATTATATTCAGGGTTAAGATACTGTTCAAAGACAATGTACCCGTTTCGA
The DNA here is from genome assembly GCA_964347145.1 of uncultured Candidatus Bathyarchaeia archaeon. Classification (GTDB taxonomy): domain Archaea; phylum Thermoproteota; class Bathyarchaeia; order Bathyarchaeales; family Bathyarchaeaceae; genus CAYFXU01. The sequence continues at coordinate 12,294 of CAYFXU010000046.1, read as the reverse complement.
GCTATGAGGATACTATCAATGGCAAATCCCTCTTCCTTGATATAAGCGGACATTTCGTCTAATCGTGCTTTTTTCATGTTTTGGGCAGCAGGAGTCGAGACCTGCCAACCTTCAGTGGGCCAATAGTCCCGTGTCAAATCATTGAAAGCTATTGAAGGAGTTGAGAATTGAAATCCAAAACCATGCGCACGCGGGCTGGTGGAAACTAAGACTTGATTACTTACTACAAGCAAGAGTCCGAGAAAAATGAATTTAAACTTGATTTCATTGCCTTTCAAGCTCCACGGCTTCACACGTTTCCCCATTTCTCTCCCTCAGGTTCATGCAGACATGCACAAATGCGTTTGGCTTCATTTATAATATGGGCACGCCTAGTAAAAGCAACTATTATTTTCAAGATGCATACCTTATTGTGGTCTCCATGGGTTTGAATAATAAATACGTTGAGAATCCTTTGATATGGCCTGAGACAATGGAGGCTAGACTTTATCAGCAAACCATAGCAGAAATGGCCTGTCAGAAAAACACCATGGTGATATTGCCAACCGCTCTTGGTAAGACCGCCATCTCTGCCTTGGCTGCAGCGCACTTTCTATGCAATCACTGGGGCATGAAGATTCTTGTTATGGCTCCCACCAGGCCTTTGGTTCTCCAACACAAGGACACCTTCAGCAAGTTTCTAAGAGTCAAAGCTCAAGATATGGCGGTCCTCACGGGTAAGGTTCCTCCCAGCTACAGAAGGTTTCTTTGGGAGGGAGATACGAAGGTTTTCTTTGCCACCCCTCAAGTTGTCAGAAACGATTTGGAAAATGGAAGGTTGTCACTGGAAGACTTTAGTTTAGTGGTGTTTGATGAGTGCCATCGAGCTCGAAAAAACTACGCTTACACCCTCGTGGCTAAGAAGTATGTGGAACAGGCTCGTTGGCCCATCATTATGGCAACAACTGCCAGTCCAGGATCCAACAAGAAGAACATCAATCAAACCTGCAACGACCTTTTCGTCGAACAGATAGAGTTTCGAACAGAGGAGGACCCGGATGTTGCACCCTACATTTATAGAGTGGATGTGGAATGGCGGCAAGTAGACCTTCCTGAGGAATACAAGGAAATGGGAGAGATCTTAAGGAACATTCTTTGGCAAAGGCTCAGAAGGCTTCAAGCTTTAGGGGTAGTTAGGAAATATTTGAGGTACGTGACTCGTAGAGACCTTTTGGAGGCTGGAGAAAACCTTAGGCAGCAGTTGGAGGAAGTCTCCAACTCGGAGAAAGGCCCTTTTTACAACGCTATCATTCTTCAAGCCGCCTCGCTCACAACCTTTCACGCCCTGGAACTCCTGGAAACACAAGGAGCCTACTCCTTAGGTCGTTTTCTCGAAAGAGTGGAAAAGAATGTCAAACTGAAGAAAAGTCACAGAAATGTCATCAACGACCCACACTACCGCGTCCTAAGAAACTACCTCAATAAGATTGGCGGTTTGAACCATCCAAAAGTCCTTGCACTTCAAGAGGAGGTTAGGCGTCACCTATGGAACAACCCTTCCGCGCGCATTCTGGTTTTTACACAATACAGAGACACAGCGACCCACCTAGTGATGGAGCTTAACACCTTGAGTGGCGTGAAGGTGAAGCGTTTTGTGGGGCAAGCTAGCAGGGAAAATGACCCAGGTCTCAGTCAAGATGAGCAAGCCCAGATACTGCGTGATTTCAGGGAAGGCAGACTGAATATTTTGGTGGCCACCAGCATAGCTGAAGAAGGCTTAGACATCCCCGTCGTTGACCTTGTTATCTTCTACGAGCCAGTCCCTAGTGAAATACGCTATATTCAACGTAAGGGAAGAACCGGAAGAAAGAGCATCGGAAAAACCGTGATATTGGCGGCCAAGGACACTTACGACATCGCTTACCTCTACGCCAGCAAACGAAGGCTGGAGAAGATGAAGGGTATCGTGGCAAGCCTTAACAAACAGCTAAGATCCTTTACGAGAAGGGGAGAGAAACCACCGCCTAGGCTTGCACCAGAAACAGAGATTGCTGACCAGAAACCCTTCATACCGCCAGAAAAAGTTGTAGAAACAATCGAAGTTGAAGTAGATAAAGTCAAGAAGTTCACTGGAGACGTCAATCGGGTGGCGAAGAGCCTGTGGATGAAGGCGATGAAGGCCGGAGCAAGCGGGCTTCTCATAGAGGACCTCTTGGAAGAATCGATCCTAGAAGGCTATTCTCCAAGCATAGTCCAGGCTGCCATAAGGCAACTCGAAACGTCTGATCAAGTCTACAAACTGGGTTGGGACCGCATCGCCTCAGTAGCAAGTATGTCCACCGAAAAGGAAAAAGAGGATAAGAATGTGTTCGAGGTGGAAATTGAAAAGGTCTTGCCGGGAAAAGCTGTGTGCATAATCGACAAAAAGTGGAGAGCCAGACTCGTCCCAGAAGAATATGAGGGCCCACCAAACCTGATAAAGAAGAACATGAGGTTTAGGGCAAGAGGCACCCTTTACCACGAAGGAAAAACTCTCTGCGTGCAAGTGCGGAGAGTCACCGAAATTCTCTAGACAAATGGTTTAGGCACGCATATCATAGCGCGCACACATCGGGATAAAGTTATTATCTCTCTATAGAGCCATTAACTTAAAATAAACCTAAGGAATGTAAGAGTAAGGCCTTATGAGGGTGTCAACGTGAGCGAGGAGAAGCCTATAGGGTTGACAATCGCTGAGAAATTCTTCGGGTTAATGGTTATTCTGATAGGAGCACTAACAGTCAATTTTACTTACGTAGATCCCCCCGAAGGCCTAGTTGCACCCTTTTCAGGTGTCTTCATAGCCGCTGGTCTTGTGCTGATAGCAGTGGGCGTTTTTCTAGTGCTAGCCAAAACCGAATGAAGGATTGGCACAATAAAGTGGACCCACATAAAAGACAGAAACTTCAGGCTGTGAACGGCTGTTTGGATACTAATAACAGCGATATGGTGAAAGCAGCCTTCTCTTCGTATGTCCGCCGCGAGGAACTTGGTTGTGTTAACATCCTGGCGGTCGGAAGGCCTCAGTTGTCCGTCCGTCGGTCACCAGAAGTTCCCTAGCAACGGGCTTCTTCACAGGCAGACCGCCAAAAAACATGGATAACATTGTAAGTTAAAAGGCTTCTCGCTATTCTCGCTTGGCCCAAAGCTCCCTTTTCAGCATGTCTCTAACCGCTGCGCGAATGGCGGCGCTTCGGCTTGGATACATACCTGACCTCACGAGTTCGTCGAGTCCTTCCAAATAGGCTTCAGGAAGAAGAACCGTTACGAGCTTCATCAACGTTTCACCTAACACCCATCATGTTATAGAGCTAATATGTAGCAGTAGCCTTAATAGCATTTGCTAGTCCAATCTCGGAACCATTCGTTGCTTATAAGGGCAAACGACATAGAATCTTAAGTGTTACCCATAGGAGCGATGTGGTAGACTTTGGAGCGGTATGCTTTCATCCTCTTGAACATAGAAAAATTTTGGAACAGACTCTGCAACCGAAACAGAGCGGGCAAGACTGTGCACGTGTTTGTTCGTAGAGGGCTGGTTGGCCCCAAGAGTGCCAAACTACTCCTCTTCTATGTAACGCATCCTCACAAGGAAATTCGAGGTGTCGGAGAATTCATCGAGCGGATCACTGGAGACTCAAAAGACCTTTGGAAAACTCACGGCCACGAATCCTTGTTGAGGTCATATGAAGAATACGTGGATTTTCTACAGGGAAGAAGAAAAGCGACATTTATTAGGTTCAAAAACCTACGGGAACTCCCTAAACCCATCCCAGCAAACGTTATATCTCAAGTTACTGGAATAAGAAAAATGCCTCGAATGGGCAAATACATAGTCGCGGAGATGGCGCGTCAATTAATCTGAAGGAGCTTGTGTAAACTGGACAAATTTGATCCCAAAGAATTTGTGGACAAGCAGGTGGAGGAGATCAAGAGAGCCATTGGAAGCGATCGGGCTCTCATCGCGGTTTCAGGAGGTGTAGACAGCACAACATCTGCTGCGCTGGTCCACCGTGCCATAGGACAGAATCTCCTCTGCGTGATGCTTGATGACGCCTTCATGCGGGAAAAGGAACCCAAAAAGGTTGCTCAACTCCTGTCGCAGCCTCCCCTAAACCTGCCTATGAAAGTGTTGAACGTTCAACAACGTTTCCTAAGCGAGCTAAAGGGCTTGCGAGACGCTGAAGAGAAGCGAAAGAAGTTCAGAGAAACCTTCTACAAAATATTGGGTGAAACCGCTAAAAAAGAGGGCTGCCGATTCCTGGTGCAAGGAACCATTCAAGCGGACATACTTGAAACTAAAGGGGGTATAAAGACTCAACACAATGTACTGGCTCAGATAGGAATAAGCCCTGCTAAACGCTACGGATTCAAAGTTATCGAACCGGTTGCGTCCCTCTACAAGGAACAGGTGAGAGACGTAGCTAGGTATCTAGGGGTTCCGGCAGAGATATCCGAGCGGCAACCCTTTCCTGGACCAGGTCTCTCGGTGCGAGTCGTCGGAGAGATCAAGATCGATAAGCTGGAGGCGCTCAAAAAAGCCACAACAATAGTCGAGGAAAACTTCGCTAAGCATGATCCTAGTCAGTATTTTGCAGCGATTATTGAAGACTCAGAAATGCCTCAACACCCCTCAATGGAGCAAATGAGAGAGACATCGGCTCGATACCTTAACGTTCCAGCAAGATATCTCTCTATGAAAGTGTTTAAAGATAAGGCAACTGGAGTTAAAGGTGGCGAACGACACTATGGAAAAATAGTTTCAATCAAAGCTCAGACAGCAGATGGCCGCATTCATCAGGCAACCGTCAAAGACCTGGTCACGCTTCAAACTAAAGTTGTTACGGAAAATCCTTCCTTCACTCGGATCTTATACGCCATTCGAGAAAAACCTCAGAAGCAGCCGTATGTAGTCTCTCTGCGAGCGATCCAGACCCATGACTTCTTGACGGCCCAGGTAAGCGAAATTCCTTGGACAACTCTAATTGAAACTGCAGAAAAGATTCTTGGAAGTTGCCCAAAAGTTTCCAGCGTCTATTATGATGTGACGCCGAAGCCTCCGGCGACCATCGAGATGGAGTGATGTGAGTCGTCCTGAGGAAATGTATAAAGCTTCTAAGTGTCTAGAAGTGGCTGAAGGGAACAATATGACCCGAGTTAGGGTTCAGAAGATTGAGTCCATACGTGATCCTGATGGCAATCTTGGAAAACGCATAGAGTTGATTGAGGACCGCGTGATTCCGAGGTTTGCGGTTAGGCCTGCGACGGAGGAGGGGAAGATGGTTCAAGAGGTTGTCAGAACGTTGCAGCAGCAGCTTCCCGTGCTCACTACTCGAACCCAGTTCGCTGTCCCGAAGATGATCTTGTTTCTGACGGAGCGAGAATATGAAAAGCTGGGCATCGACTTTGATGTTAATCAAGTTTACGAGTTGGAGTTGTCGGGACAGTCCATCAAGTTTAGCAGAGCACCATAGCCAAAACAGGTCGCATCTACGTTCAACCTTTGGAATCTTTATTCTTCTCTGGGTCAGCCTTTTTGTGATTTCTGGGGCAAACAGGGTATAAGTATCATGAAGTCGAGAGCTCATGTCTTTGTGAGCGGCAGAGTCCAAGGAGTTTTCTTTAGGTCAGAGACGCGTGATGAGGCGAGGAGAAGAAAAGTTTCTGGCTGGGTTCGAAACATGCCTGATGGGAGGGTGGAAGCTATTTTTGAAGGAGAAGAAGAGGATGTGGAAAAACTGATTGATTTTTGTCGAAGAGGGCCTCCAGGAGCCAGAGTGACCAAGGTTGACACACAATGGGAAGACTACACCGGAGAGTTAAGAGGTTTTAGGATACGTTATGGATATAGACGATGGTGAGCCATGACATATTTCGTGCGTGCATCGCGCGCGCGCATTATCTTTCCTTCAATAGCGTGCCCATGTGCCTAACCTTGCGCTATTTTAAAATAATGACAAAGCGCTCATCTAATGCAACTGGAGAGACCTACCTTGTCAACCATTCTGGTAATCAACGACGATGGCATCCAATCAATTGGCTTAACCACCTTAAGAGACCGTTTGGAGAAATTGGGAAACGTTATAGTTGTTGCTCCACAGCATGAGAGAAGCGGCATCGGAAAAGCCCTGACCACCGATCTTGTAAAAATAATCGAGACGAGGCTGAGAGACGGATCAAAAGCCTACGCAACAACGGGCACCCCAGCCGACGCATTTTTCCTAGCAGTGAACAAGATCCTGAAGCATATGCCGAATCTCCTTGTGGCGGGAATCAACTTAGGTCCAAACCTTGGAATAGACGACTTGCTGAATTCAGGCACTTTAGGCGCTGCCTTGGAAGCCGCCATCCACCACGTGCCTGCCATAGCCGTTTCGTATTGCATACCGGAAATTTCCGAGAAAATGTCTGAGAAAGAAGAAGTCACTATGAAGGACTTAGAGTTAAGTGCCACCCTCGCCGAGAAAACAGCGAAATTTGTGTTGGAAGAGGGGATGCCTCCAGACGTGGACATCATTTCGATAAACGTGCCAGAAAGAGCTGAATCCAAGAAAATAAGAGTCACCAGCCTATCCTACAAGGGCTACGATGACATCTACGTGGAGCAGACGGAAGGATACAAAATCACAAGCTGGGCATTGACCGGCTATCCAGACGACGAGCCGGGAACAGATTTACACGCCCTCAAGAAAGAAAAATGCATCTCCATAACACCCATCAAAGTGGGTTTCTACCATAAGACGAAAGAACTAGAAGGGCTACTAAAGACCCTCTCCACCTAACAGCTGACAGAGATATCGGTCTCTTTGCCGAAATAAGTTTCCTTTCTGGCATGCAGCTTATCTGGGCACCTTGAAATGGGAATCCTTTCCAGCGCTAATATACTCTCCACCCAAGCTGCGGATAACAGACGCTATTCTCGCGAAGTTGTCAGAACCAAGAAACCTACGCGGTTTTATCATAATATGATCTCCGGTTTCCTCAAAGGTCAACATTTCCTCCAAGTCCGAGGAAAACGAACTCCTAATATCCTCAACACTTCGCATTCCTTCCGTCGGGGCAACAGGAAGTGCTGGACCGGTTGTTGGAGCGCTAACCTCTTTAAGAGACTTCGAAATATCGGTGAGATCTCTGGAAATAATGTTCAAGACATTGAGAAGCTGATCAATTCTCCGAGACAAATCTTCGATGCTCAACTTTTCCTCGCTCATCAAGCTTCCTCCATCGATAACTATTCTGTGATAGTTCCTCATTTGTTTTATCCTAACTCCACTAGAGCCTAAAATAACTTAATAAAATCGAGAAAAACTTATTCAATAGACCAAAATTGTTGGAAATCGACGGAAGCCAGAAGAGCGGTAGTGGGACTATTCTACGGCTATCCGTCGCCCTAGCTGGTGTCCTCGGCGAGCCGTTACATATATACAACATCCGCCAAAAACGTGGTCAACCTGGATTGCGCCCGCAACACCTTGAATCCGTTCTCACAGCCGCAAAGCTTTGCAACGCTGAGACGAGGGGGGCCAAACTGGGTTCTCGCGAACTCTGGTTCAACCCAAGCGGCATCCTGAGCGGTGAGATCAAGACGCAGATAGGCACCGCTGGAAGCATTCCCATGCTACTACTTACGATTCTGCCCATTTGCGCGTACGCTAAGGGCGCTGTGAGAGTCCAAGTTGTCAAAGGTGGAACCGACGTTCGTCACGCGCCTACCATAAACTATCTAAAATGTGTGCTTCTACCCGTCCTTGAGCGAATGGGATTGAAGACTTCCTTGACTGTCCGAAAATACGGCTATTATCCGAAGGGCATGGGTGAAGCCATCCTGGAGGTTCAGCCTTGCTCCGGCCTCGCTCCTGTTCATCTTGAAGAATTTGGAACCTTAGAAGAAATACGTGGCCTATCCGTCTGCACTTTCTTGGAGGATCGTAAAGTCGCAGAGCGTCAAGCTAAGGCAGCCGATGGCTACCTCAGAGATCTTGGATATAAAGCAAAGGTTCAAGTCGTTAACGACAGATCTAACCCTCTCCAAAAGGGCAGTTCCCTAGTCTTGTGGGCCAGAACCAGCACGGGTGTGCTTCTTGGGGGGGACGCCATAGGAGAACTTCGCAAGCTCAGCGAGGTTGTTGGTCGAGAAGCCGCTGAAAACCTCTTTAGAGAGGTTGAAGCCCAAGCGACGGTGGACATTCACCTAGCCGACATCCTTGTGCCCTACATTGCCCTGGCGGATGGCGACTCGGTCTATTTGACCCGAGATGTAACAGATCACCTAGACACCAACATGTGGTTGACTCAGAAAATCTTGGGCGTAAGGTTTCAAGATAGGAAAGTTGGGAGTCTGCATAGAATCGAGAAAAGCGAATCGTAATGGAGGATTCTTATTGGCCAAGGCTAAGACCCGAGGAATTTATTCAACTGCAATCACAAAACTTCTTCTCGATAATGGCTTCGATATAGTCCAACCTTCCGTGAAAGTGAAAGAAAGACTCGAACTGAAGGAAAACCACGATTTTCCGGATCTTGAAGTCTTCGATCGGCAAGACAAACAGGGAGTTCAAGTTTCAGGAACCGCCGAAGCCACCAACGCCATCACCTCAATCTTACAGTCTTGCCTTATAGACGTGGTCATCCGGAAAGGCGAGACTTCAGCCACCCTTTTGGGAGGAAGCCGGTACATAGATGTGGAGTTTCCAGCTTTATCGAAGAAGAAGTTAGACGAGATTCGAGGGTTAGTTACTCCGACCGTGGATGGGCACCATTACTACAAGACTTGCGGAGTGAACATTGCATCAGCCCTCGACATGGCGGAAAAACTACTCGAAAAAAGCGGCCCTCGTGAAGAAGTTGAAAAACTCCTTAGACAAACCATCAGGGCGAATTATCCTGTCGTGGGTTCTTCTATAGAAATAGACCACGTTAAGCTTCATGGAAGGGTTTTTGATCTGGGAAAAGCTGTGATTGAAGTCTTTGATCAGCCCGAGCATTTGATTCGATTTCGACGAGTTTTCAGGAAGAAAGGAATCTACGACGGCCTGGAGGTCGAGAAAAACCTGGGAGATTACGCCGTCACCGAAGCTAAGATGGGCGAATGGCACTTCAAAACCCAATACTTCTCAAAGGGCGGGCAATACAAAGGCACGTATATCAACTTGAACACGCCAATAGAACTCTATCCCCACGGAATTCGTTACGTGGACCTAGAAGTGGACGTTTGCGTTTGGCCGACCGGTAGAGTCAAAAGACTGGATGAAAAGAAGCTCAAAGAAGCTGCGGCAGACGGTGTGATCACTCCAAAATTGGTTAAGATCATCAGAGAAAAACTACAAGAGATTGCTAAAGATTTGAACTAACTTGACTATCCCGAAACCAGAAGTCTCGAGACTGAATAGTAAAGGATATTGCAATATGAAGTGGAGTCTTCTGCAAACCTACCTCTTTTTGGTTTTCTCCAATGTGACGACGTAGTTGAAGAGAGAATTTTTTCATCGTCTTCGTCTGTTTGACTGCGCACGCTTTTCCGGTTCTATTTTCAGCCAATTAACAGGCTTTCCAGGCGAGAATCTAGAACGCGACATGCGACGTATAGACAATTATCTGTGTTTCCTCTGAATTTGGGAAATGCTTGAATAACTCTAATTCTTGCATTGCAACTGCACTTAATTGATACCCTTTTTTTACCAAGTTAGGGAAAACCTAAAGTTCTCAGGATTGTTGACAGTCCTAGTAAGAAAGTAGATATTCCTATAACCAATCTTAATCTTCTGCTTTCAATCTTTCTAACGAATAAGGCTGCTAACGGGGTCGAAAGCACAACGCCGATTGATAACGTTATGGATAATGGCCAATCAATGCCCTTACCCATAAGAACGTACATCAGCAAAGCAGCAACACACGTGACTCCTTCTGCTAAAGAGATGATTCCAATGGCACTTCTTGCTTTTACGCCCGCCAAGATCTGACCTGTCGTGACCAGTGGTCCATAACCTCCCCCACTTATGCCTTTATTAAAGGCGGCTAAGCAACCAAGAGACAATAGTCTAGTCCATGAAAAATCATAATTCTTGTTTTTAGTGGCCAACACGATGAACCCTATGACCGCAAATAATATTCCAATGTATAGGTTTATGAGAAGCTTCGGTAAATTAACTGCGATCGCAACTGCAATTATGGACCCACTTAAACCTAAAAGAGAAAGCGTCACTGCGACTTTGAAATGTTTACTGCCAATAGAGAGATCAACATTTTTGAATTCATGGTGAAAGAAAGCAGCCAAGAAATCTCCCGCAAGCTGTGAGACTAAGACCGCCGGAACAACTTGGAGCGGGTCGAAGCCTATCATAAGTAGTACTGGTGACAATATGGTTCCATACCCCATTCCAATGGAGGCGTCAACAGTCTCAAGCAAAAACGCTAAAATAACCATAAAAAGAGGGTCAAGCAGAACCATAGGGTAACTCCCTTGTTGGGGGCGTTATTATATGAATATTTTTTTCGGCAATAAGGGCGTCCATTCCTCTTTCTATTTGAAGCTTGTTGACCAACGTTTCTTACATATGCTGCTTTTTCTTTCAAGGGCGTTGTTTATGGCTATCAACGCAATGCCTGCACCATTGTCGGCTATTCTTGTGATGGTCCAAAGTATCAACCTCAAATGTGGTATTTCAGGAAGCTCCTGCATCAATCTGTCTCTTTCCAACTCAACGAATGCTAGCATTTCTAAAAGGCTGTTTGCGATTTTGATGTCCCCAATGAAGAAGCAGTCTACAGATTTCAGGACTAAGTCGTGAGCTAGATCATTCAGGTTGCTTATTCTTTCGATTGCCCATCTGGGCAATTTGTCTTTATATCTTTTTAACAGTTCAACAGCTCTGCGTGCTATTTCTTCAGCATAATCAGCGATCATCTCAAGATATCTTAACATCAATCCAAAGTACAAAATGTGCAAAGGATCCTCCAATCCTATCTCTTCGGCTACTTCTCTTCTTCTCTGTGCAGTAATTAGCAATCTCAGCGCAAGCAAATACATCATGTCGGCTTCATCCTCTCGTTTTATAGCGTCTTTGGCCAATGAAGGGTCGAGGTCTACGAGTGCTTGCATTGCTTCGTTAATGATGGTCAACGAAATTATGGATAGCCTTCGCAAAAGCATGTCCAAATGGAATTTTCTTGGGTCAACAGAACATTGGAGCGTAATACGATCCTGCGTTTCCTCTACGATTCCTAGGCCGATCAGTTTAGGTATTATCCCTCTAATCTCTTCGGTGTGTTCAGAACTTATCCTTTCAGATGATATTATTGATAGAAGATCACGGCCGAGAATGTAACTACCAACGATTAGTCGTTCCAACATTTTTGGTTCGTCACATAGATCAGAGTTGCAGATGTACTCCTCGACTCCTTCTGTTGATTTGAGAAGCTTGCTTGGAAACAGCTTAAGGGAACCATCTTTTTCTGGTGCGAGGAAGACGGTGTCTCCGCGTTTCAGATTCATTTCCTTTACCCAGTTGCTGGGTAGAGAGACCGATAAGGTTGAGTAGCCAACTTTTTGTAGTTTTCTAGTATCCATCTGATCCAGACCCCGTATTTATAGTATTTATCAGCAGCTATAATATAAACATTACGTATTTATAGGCTGTATGTTATAAATATAATTCCCTAAAAGGAAGGTGGAATGTATGCCAAGATGGAAGGCTGTAAGGGTCCGGCAAGAAATTCTAGAGGACGTCAAGAAAGAGGTGAAGAAAAGTCAGTACAAAAGTCTCTCCCAATTCGTTTCAGAGGCAATTCGACTTCGCATGCAAACATTAGCCAAAGAAAGAATACCCGAATATCTAGAGCGAGATCGGAAAACGAGGGTCCTTTATCGTCGCCATCCATTATTCTACACGCCAAAACACACCTACGCCCAGTCGACTCCTCAAGAAAACGTCAAAATCGGAATAACCGATTATTTTCAAGCCCAACTCAAAGAGATAGTCAACATCCAAACTGACAAAGTCGGAGAAAAAGTTTCCAGAGAGGAACCCTTCGGTGTGGTAGAAACGTGGTGGTTCACATACGACCTGTATTCACCATTAAACGGAAAGATAGTGTCAACCAACAAAAGGGTCATCGACGACCCATTCATATTGAACACAGATCCGTATCAGTGGGTTGTTGAGGTTCAACCTATATCCACGGAAGCAGACTCATGGATGAATGGGCTCCTAGATTTAGAAGATTACAGAAAACTAGTCACCAAACTTGAAGGGCGGCTCCACTGACTGAAAAAAAGAC
>CAYFXU010000045.1:0-15031 GCA_964347145.1 uncultured Candidatus Bathyarchaeia archaeon | reverse complement strand
CTGCGGTGCTCGGTGGAGCCCAGTCTTTGCATACCAACTCCTTCGACGAAGCCTTGGCCCTCCCATCTGAAATCGCCGTGATGACCGCTCTAAGAACTCAGCAAGTCATCGCCCTCGAAAGCGGAGTCACCAACACGGTTGACCCTATGGGCGGATCCTATCTTGTAGAATATCTGACCAATGAAATAGAAGAGGAGACCTTGAAATACATCGAAAGGATAGATGAATTGGGAGGAGCACCATCAGCCATCGAGAAAGGATTTTATCAGAAAGAAATCGCCGACAGCTCCTACAGGTATCAGAGGGAAATAGAAGGCAGAGAAAGAGCAATTGTGGGCCTAAACGAGTTCGTTACGGACGCCAAGGTGCCTATTAAGATTTTAAAGGTAGACCCAGAGGCCGAAAAAAGGCAGAAAGAAAGACTGAGAAAAGTAAGAGCCGAAAGGAACAGAAAGAAGGTGAAAGAAACGCTTGACAAGCTTCGAAAGGCTGCAGAAGGGCAGAAGAATCTAGTACCACACCTATTTGAAGCCGTTCAGACCTATGCGACCAACGGAGAAATATCTGATACATTAAGAGAGGTTTTTGGCGAATATAAAGCAACTACAATCGTTTAGGGATTTATCCTCGAACGAGCGAGCGCGCTCGGCTCTTCGGTCTCCAAGGGTAGCATACTCTCCTTCTGAGAGCATATTTTTATGCGTCCAGAATTAGTATTGATATCTGCGGTCTGATTACTACTATCGGGAGAAAACGAAAATGAAGTCGAAAAGTCGAATAAGGGTTCTCATAGCGAAACCAGGCCTAGATCTTCACGATAGAGGTGCCAAGGTTCTAGTCAGGACTTTAAGAGATTATGGAATGGAGGTAATTTACACCGGAATCCGCCAGACTCCAGAACAAATAGTGGAAGCCGCCATACAGGAGGACGTTGACGTCATAGGCCTGAGCCATCTAACAGGTGCCCATATGACTCTGTTTCCCAAAGTAACGAAACTGCTGAGAGAGAAGGGAGTCGATGACGTTCTGGTAATTGGAGGAGGCGTAATACCTGAAGAGGATATACCTCCACTGAAGGACGCAGGCATCACAGAGATATTTGGTCCGGGAACACCACTGGAGAAAATTGTTAAGTACATTAACGAAAATGCGCAAGGGTGAGGGCTTCCAAAATGATAAAGAAAATAGGTCATATCGGCGTTGCCGTGAGGGATCTGAACGATGCAATAGGATTCTATAAAGGGAATCTTGAGTTAGAAATCGAGGGAACAGAAGAAGTCAAAGAACAGAGAGTGAGAATCGCCTTCATACCTTTAGGAAAAAGCAGAATCGAGTTGTTGCAGTCCACCGATCCAGATGGTCCTATTGCAAAATTTATCGAGAAAAGGGGAGAAGGAATCCATCACATAGCCCTGGAGGTTGAAAGAATCGAAGAAACCTTGCAGAAACTGAAGGAAAATGGAGTCCACCTCATAGATGAAAAACCAAGGATCGGGGCCCACGGAATGAAAATAGCTTTTCTGCACCCCAGAAGCACAAAAGGCGTGTTACTGGAGTTATGTGAAAAACACGAATAGTTTCCCAAGCCACCGATTAGAATCTTCCCCCAAAAAAGTTAAAAAAGTTCTGAAACGTAACGTAGCAGACTAAGAAGGTGACATGAATGGACTTCAGCTTCACGCCTGAACAGCAGATGTTTAGAAAGACAGCTCGTGAATTTGCTGAGAAGTGGGTTGCGCCTAAAGTAACGGAGATGGAAGAAACCGGGAAAGTTCCAATGGATCTCATAAAGAAAATGGGTGAACTAGGATTTATGGGGGTATTGACGCCTCCCGAGTACGGTGGAACAGGTGCGGGACACATTGCTAGAATCATAATGCTCGAAGAAATAGGGAGAATATGCGCGGCCATGGCTGCTACTTTGCAGGTATTTCATCTAGGACAAGCCCCAATCATCTTCTACGGCTCAGAAGAACAGAAGAAACAGTGGCTACCTTCACTGGCAAGCGGTGAAAAGCTGGCGACATTGGCGGTTACAGAACCAGTGGGGGGCTCAGATGTGCTTGGCATACAAACAACTGCGAAAAGAGTTGGAGACGGCTACGTCATAGACGGGAAAAAATGTTTCATAACCAACGCCCACATAGCCGACCTATGTGGAATACTCGCCAAAACAGGCGAAAGGGAGTTTGGCTGCTTCATCGTTGAGAAAGACGCGCCAGGCTACGGACTTGGTAAAGAAGAAGACACGTTGGGTCTAAGGGGGGGCACCGTCGGGGAAATATTCCTCGACAAATGCAAAGTGCCCAAAGAGAGCCTCATAGGAAAAGAAGGAGATGGACTGAGAATAGCCCTGTCTGCGATAAGCAATATGGGAAGACCCGGACTGGCAGCAACAGGATTGGGTATTGCGCGCAGATGCCTTGAGGAAGGGGCGAAATACGCAAATGAAAGAATGGCCTACGGAAAACCCATTGCACAACTTCAAGCCGTTCAATGGCTCCTGACCGATTTATACATGGACTATCAAATCAGCAGACTGTCGTCATATTACGCAGCCTGGCTTAGGGATCAGGGCATAAGATGCGACGCAGAAAATTCCATGGCAAAATTCTGGGGCACTGGTGGCGCCGCTAGGTGCGCACACAACCTTATGCAAATCCTTGGAGGCTGGGGCGTCATGAAGGATTTCGTTCCGCAACGCCTCCTAAGAGACGCTGAGACACTAATACCTGCAGCAGGCACACTACAAATCATGAGATTGGTGATGGCAAGAACAGCTCTAAAATTCAAATAACCACTTCCTCTTTTCTATGCGCGCGCCTGCAATACCTCTCGACAAGCCGCGTCCGCAGTCTCAGGTTATGGTAACTTCTACATCGTCTATGTTATAAGTCATTTCAGTTTCCCATCGCACGGTAATTCCTACACCGACCCATACTTCCTTGTTAGGAACTGTGTTCAGAGTTGTTGTGTGAGTATAACTTTTCCAACCCGCAACTTCGTTGGCGTTTCCAACAACGGTGAAGTCTGCTTCAGTCTCTGGGTTGGAGATTCCAGCATACGCGCACACACCCGCTATAACATTGAAACTCTCTTGCTCACTGTAAAATTCAAAAGAGACCCTAACGTGCAATTGCGAGCTACTTTTCACCGATATTTTTTTCTCTATCCAAATCGTGCCGTCATCCTGTCTTCCATCAATATACAATTCCAACGAATGTTGTCCAGAATGAGATAGGGAGGCTACTCTAGAAATTTGCCAAGCAACAGGATGACCCGGGTTGTTTGGGTCCATAGGGACTTCAGAGTCCTCAATCCATCCTCCGAAATCTTCTTCAAAGCTTTCGTTGTACACATTGGGTTTAGGATAAAGAGACAATGCCGCGACAATGCCCACTAAGATAAGCATCCCGGTAACGAAATAGATTTTGAAACTTAGCTTCATAATACTCATGAACAAAATCTCAAGGCCATAGATAATACTACACTTTAGAACACTCGAGAAAGAGAGTTTGGCAACGTACACGCTTAAACACATTAGGATAAAAGGACGCGCCCGCAACTTCCGATGCCTGAAACGTTTCATCGTCACTTCGCGCGCGCAATCTATGGGGAAGCCGACGAAGTAGAACAGATGGTGATTTCCCGTGCGCGCGCAGTTTTCCCTGGACTAAAAGAAAGTAGAAAAAAAATTCTGGTAGAACACCCAAACTTTCTTTCGGCCAATTCCTTTTCTCTTTTCAAACGCCTCTCATGACGGGTAATCTTCCCGTATCGATGGCGTTTAGCAAGCTTTAAGTGTCCTCACTGTCCCAACTGGTACTCCTCATGGTGCTTAGAAATGGTGGAAAAATACCCTTGGTGGAACGATAAGCAGAAGAAGCTTGCTGACGAAGCCAAGCAATTTGCGAACGAGAACATCGCGCGGGGGGAAGAGATAGCGTGGACAAAAGAATTTCCGTCTGACCTCATAGAAGAAATCGGAAAAAGGGGGTGGTATGGTTCCATAATTCCGGAGGAACTTGGAGGAATAGACGTAGGCGTAACCGGCTGTTGCATCATAGCTGAGGAAGTCGCTCGTGTGTGCTCTGCTCTAACAGATGCCTACGCCGTAACCATGTTCGGTGGTACTGAACAACTGTTAACATTTGGCAACGATGAACAAAAGAAAAAGTGGTTGCCCAAAGTCGCTGACGGCAAGTTGCTGGGAGCTGTCTGCATCACAGAGCCCAACCTAGGTTCCGACGCCGCTGGCATAGAAACAACAGCCACGCTTGACGGTGATGATTACATTGTCAACGGCAAGAAAAGGTTCATAAGCAACGCAGGTCCAGCGGGAATCTATCTGGTATACGTGAAGACTAGTGATCGCCCTGAGGACAGAACCAAGTACAGGCATCTGAGCGCTTTAATGATTGAGAAAGGCACGCCTGGCTTCTCGGTTGAGAGGATAAATGAATTGTCTGGATGGTTGGGTTTTCCGAACGGGTATCTAGACTTTGACAATGTGAGGGTGCCTGTGGGAAATCGGTTGGCAAACGAAGGAGAAGGCTGGAAGATACTTATGGACGGGCTGAACTTCGAAAGAACGGTTTTCAGCGCTCAATTTTTGGGTCCCATGCGAGAAGCCCTACGGTACGCCGTTGCCCATTCGAAGAGACGAGTTCAATTTGGCAGACCAACCATTGACTTTCAAGTTAATCAGTTCAAAATCGCAGATATGATTGCGAAACTGAAAACATCCCGTCTACTGATTTATCACGCAGCTCACCTAATGGATATGAAAGAGGAAGCGATTTTGGAGGCAACCAACGCGAAACTCTACGCGTCGGAGGCTTTCGAACAACTTGTGAGCGAAGCGGTCCAAGTCATGGGTGGAGACGGGTGGACAAAGTTCTATCCCGTAGAAAGCATGTTGAGGGACGCAAAGGTCAATACGATAGGTGCCGGAACCAGCGAGGTCATGAGGATAGTTCTCTACAGATGGGGAATGCGGGCCATGAGAGAAGAATTGACGCTGCCGCTCCGCCGCATCCACGAAAAATTGGGAGTTCCAATTTCAACCATTGAACCAAAGGTCATCAAAGATATTAGCGAGAAAACCATACTGGAGATTCTGGCAGAAGATTACAGGGCAAATCCAGGCATATACATGAGCCGCGAGGACATGAAAGCTTGGCTGGTAGGCATAGGCGACGATCAGCTTGACAAACTCTTGACGTCTCTCGAGACTAAAGGACTCGCCAAGCTACACAAGGACAGACCAGGTAGCATCGCGTTGGCTAAGGCGACATACAAGGGCCTGAAGGAAGCGAAGCCACTGAAACACTACAAGTGGTTCCCAGAGTGGATAGATAAGAAACTACTCTTCTAGGATTCGTCACTACTCTTCTATTTTCTAGTCCTCAAAAAATCCTTGCCTTCCAACTCTGTTGCATAGTCGAAACCAGGTTCCATAAACTTGCCCGCGCATTTGACAATAGCGTCTTGGACAGAGCTTCTAGAGACTCCTTTCCCCAGATCAGACATTTGCCCATAAGATAGAAACTCTAACCGAGTGGAACCTAACCTTCCCTTTTTTCTCACACCATGCGCGCAATAGAGACTAGTTGGATAAGCCATATCACAAAGCTTCAGAAAAAGTTTGATGATGGAAAACACATCATCAGGCAGCCTCAGAAACACGAATCAACTGAGAGAGAGAAAGGAGCCTTCCGCGTCCCCATCGATCATCGTTTTGCGTTCTAGTCATAAATAGGTTAGGCACGATTTCTCCACTCGTGCGCCAAGGCGCGCGCTGACGATTCATAGTAACAAATAGTTATTACATGCGCGGCACGCATGAGACTTTGAGTTTCTACCTAACCATTCTCTTTATGCTCATTGAACTCACTGCTTTCTTGTATGCCCTTCGAGCCTGCAATTGTTTGTATTCACGGTAGCTTAGGGTCGCGTTTGGATAGAGTTCCTTGTACCTCTTATACGTTAGCCTCAAATCCGTTTCATACTGCGCGGTTGTGGGTGCTCTTATTATTTTCTCGTATTTCCACAAGATGAATAGCAGAATTTCTAGAATCAGCACGACTATCAGAGTCTCGACAATCATCTTCCGCTTCCTTCTACTTACTCTCGCTTGAACTTTGTTTTATCGGAAGTACTTGGGCGCCTTCTAGACCGACGACGCTAAGTATGTCGGCCGTTGATGGAACAATTATCTTTGTCTGTTGAGCGAATGTGTCTCGAATAACGTCCAGTCTTTTGTTCAGTTGTGCGTTTTCCAAGAAATACTTGTTAGCCGCCTGAGAGACAACTCTTACTGCTTCTGCTTGGGCTTTGGCGACTAATTCGACTGCTCTGGCGTCTCCTTCCGCCTTAAGTATGTTTGCGTCTTTGTCTTGCAAAGCAGCCTCTTTCCTTCCCGTTGCTAACAGTCGTTGTCGTCTTCTCTCTTGTTCAGCCGTCTTCTGTTTGTGCATGGCCTGTTGAATGTCGCTCGGTGGGTCAATTCTCTGAACCTCGATTCGATTCACTTTGGTTCCCCATTTGTCCGTTGCTTCATCAAGCACCTTTCTCAAATCCATGTTTATCCTATCCCTGGAAGTCAAACATGTGTCGAGGGACATTTCACCAACTATGTTGCGCAGCGTGGTCTGAGCAAGTTTAACGATTGCCAACTCGAAATCCTCTATTTCGTACAAAGCCCTCGTAGGATCCATTATTTGGTAGTAAACGACGGCGTCGATCGTAACAACAACGTTGTCTTCGGTGATGATCTCTTGAGGCGGGACATCTATTACCTGCTCCCTCATGTTGACTCTTAATATTCTTCGGACAACTGGCATGATATAATGTAGCCCAGGATCCACGGTTTTTTCGTAGGCGTTCCACTTCTCTATTATGCCTCTCTCGTACTGATTTACTCTTTTTATTCCTGCGCTAAGTATTGCAAATATTACTACTAGGATTATCATCGAGGCCAAGACTATTTCCACAATCATTTTTTCACTTCACCTCTTCTGCTATTAGGCTAACTCCTTCTACACCAACGATCTTGACCGAGTTGCCTTTTCTAATTGTCCTATCGTATTTTGGGCGACAAAACCAGACTTCCCCGATGATCTTGACCAGCCCCCCGTCTACTGGAGTTATGTCCGTTTGAGCTACAGTGGATTTTCCAATGAGAGCGTCGATGTTTGTTTTCGTCAAGTTAACGTTGATTATACTTGAAAACGGACGACTCTCATACAACTCTTGAATTTTGAAGCTGCATCCTTTGATATGATTCAAGCGCCTAATGAGTTCACCAAGATTATCCGTTTTCAAGCGCAGAATGAAGTGGTCGTTCTGTCTTGCGAGACTGTAGCTCACGTTATATTGCTTCGAAAACTTGTCGAGTACCTGAGTTAGCTTAAAATCGTCTGCCTCGACCGTCAGTGCAACCATCATTATTGGCCAACATTGATTCTCATTGCGCTCCATATAAATCTATTGGTAGGCATCATGTATTATTGGGAACAGCGCGCGCTCAAAGCGTCATGCTTTTCCGTAAACGTAAATAGCCAGGAAAAAGAACACGCAATGACGTAAAAAGAAGATGCTTTGAGGTGTTTATGTGTCCTTTAGGAACATTCTTTATGAAAAGGACGGCCACGTCGTGACCGTAACAATCAATCGTCCAAAGGTTCACAACTGCATCAACTGGGAAACTGCCAAAGAACTCCAGAAGGCTTGGCAAACGTTTCGAGACGACGAAGACGCCTTCGTCGCCATCATGACCGGAGCCGGAGAGAAGGCTTTCTGCAGTGGATGGGACCTGAAGGACGCTGCCTTCGGAACCGGAGTACTCGAGGAACTCAGGGACTACGACAAGGCTCGGATTTCCCTCTATAACTCACCTGGACCTTGCGGCTACACTCGACGGTTAGACATCTTCAAGCCCACTATTGGCGCAATCAACGGCTACTGTTTTGCAGCAGGTTTTGAAACAGCTCTGTCTCTGGACATTCGCGTTGCATCCGAAAACGCTGAGTTTGGCTTCCTGCAGAGACGGTGGAATATCGTCCTTGCTGACGGCGGCACTGTGAGGCTTCCCTTGATAGTTGGGTTTGGACGAGCCTTAGAACTTGTCGTAACAGGTCGTCGTTTCGACGCTCAAGAGGCTCTGCGAATGGGGTTGGTTACAGAGGTTATACCTCAACAGAAGCTTATGGAAAGGGCTCGTGAACTGGCCGAGGCTATCTGTGAACTTCCTCAAGGAGCATTGCGATCAGACAAGGAGGCTATGATCAGAGGGACTGGACGTCCAATTGAAGATGCTTTACGTATCGAGGCAGAGATGGCATCATCCATGTTCATGCGGGGAGACATGTTCAGCGAAGGCGCAAAAGCTTTCCTAGAGAAACGCAAGCCAGACTGGAAACGACACGGCACGTAGTCTCACCTAGCGATGAACGTCAATACCATTGGCAGTGTCAAGAGTGCCCAAAAAAACTTGGGAGAGCTTGTCTACAGAATACTACAAAAACCGCTTTGTGCCATAGGCAACCTACTTTTTCTTTCTCACATAAACAGTCTTAACCTTTTCTCCTTCGAGCTCATAACATCTTCTGCACTCATCATCCAATTCTTCAGGTTTTACGGGCTCAAGACGAACCTCATAGCCCAAAGATCTGTACAACTCAACAATCTCGCTTAATCTGGGTTCTCCAATGGTTGTCTGCTTTACCCAGCCTTCCTCATCTGATTCCTTCTCCTTCAACGCTGGCCATCCCCTTTCGTGCAGGCCCGCAGCCCAACGTTAGGAATAAAATCTCAGTAATTATTATAAGATGCGGTTCTGGACAAAATCAGTAGAGACGGGCTGGAGGGTGAATGAAAATATGGCTAGTAAAAAGCCAACGATCGGAATCATAGGTATGGGGCCCGTAGGCTCCATCCTCGCGGCTCACCTCGCTGAAGCTGGAGCGGATGTAGTGGCCGAAGATATTGCAATAAAGCACCTGTTGGAGATAAAGAAGAAAGATTTGAATATATCTGGAATCACGGATCTAACAGCTAAGATAAACAAAACCGCCCGTTCCATTTCTGAACTCTCAGAGTTTGGTCCAAGTATAATATTTCTGGCAACAAAAGCTTGCGTCCTGAAACACATTCTTCAAGAGATCAAACAGATGTACAAGCCAGAGATGAAGATTGTCAGTTTCCAAAACGGACTTGACAATGAACGATTCATCGTTGAGAGTCTGGGCATTGACACGACATATCGTGTAGTAATCAACTATGCAGGAAACATGTTAGGCCCTGGAAAGGTGAGAATGAACTGGTTCCAACCACCCAACTATGTTGGTGCTCTGCACAAGGGGAGATATACAACAGATGAAACCACCAACTATATTGCAAGTATTATGACAGCCTCAGGGTTGAAAACACAAGAAACCCCTGATGTTAAGAGGCATGTGTGGAAAAAAACCATCCTGAACTCTTCTCTCTGTTCAATCTGTGCAATAACTGGACAAACGATAATAGAAGCAATGAGATGTGAACACACTCGCATCCTTGCACTGAGGATCCTCGAGGAAGGGCTGAATGTGGCAAATGCGGATGGATACGACTTTGGCTCAGAAGCTCTTGCCAAGTTTACTTCATATCTTGAGAAGGGGGGTGCTCACAAACCTTCTATGCTCGTCGACGTGGAAAACAAGAGACCAACTGAAGTTGAGTTCATGAGCGGAGCAATAGCTCGTTATGGAGAAACGTATAAAATCCCAACACCTGTCAACTCTACTTTTGCAGGCTTGCTGAAAGCACTAGAAGATCGGTATTTGGCTTCCTAGTATATTGTTCAAATTCCGATCCCAGACAAAAAACACGAATACAAAGAAACCCCAGACGTGAGTTTGAACCTCCACATTTACAAGAGACCACAATCCCTTCAGTTCTATCAGTCTTTGGGGCTTTTGCTCCAGCATAGGTGATGCGCGCGCGAAACTAGCCGTTCCCCTCATCCAGAAGGTTTATGATAGACAGTCATAATTCCCGAGTGTACCTCTCCCGTAGCTTCCTATGCAAAATCTTTCCAGTTGCTGTCCTAGGCATCTCAGATTCTGAAATGAAATCCACCGACTTCGGTTTCTTATACCCAGCCATCTTTCCTCTACACCACTCAATGATTTCCTCTTCAGTCATCGTCTGTTCGTCTTTCAAAATGACAGCTGCCCTTACAGACTCTCCCCAAACATCGTCCGGCACCCCAACAACGGCGACATCAAAGACCTTGGGGTGTTGAGATATGATTTCTTCAACCTCTGAAGGGTAAACGTGTTCTCCACCGGTTATTATCATGTTGTCTTTTCTGTCGACGATGTAGTAATATCCATCTTCGTCACGTTTCACCATGTCCCGCGCAGTGAAATAACCTCCCCTGAAAGAGCTTTTTGTTTTCTCAGGCATCTTATAGTAACTATCAAACATCATCGGTCCTCTCGAATACAATTCACCGACTTCGCCAACTGGCACCTCGTCTCCTTTCTCATCAAGAAGCTTAATGAGGTCTGTTCCTAGGCATTCCCGTCCCATGGAACCCAACTTTCTCAGCTGATCCTCTGGTTTCAGGATAGTGACAAGACCGGCTTCAGTAGAACCGTAAGCCTCGTACAGCTCAACATTTGGAAAACACTTTAGTATACCCTTTTTGATGTGACTCCTCACGGGCGCGGAAGAACAGAGGAGCTTACGAACGGAACTCACATCATACTTTTTCCTCACGTCCTCCGGAACATTCAATATCAGATTGTAATGCGTCGGAATCAATGAAGTGAAAGTTATTTTCTCCTTGCTCATCACACTCAAGAGTCCAACCGGATCAAAACCCTTGTCCCGACCAACATAAAGAGAGGCCCCAACGTACAAGAACAGAGGACCATAAAGAGTCGAGTTCACGTGATATAAAGGCATGACAATCATTCCGTAATCCTTCTCTGAGAACCCAAACTCAACGGCATTGATTAGGAAAAAAGATGCGTATGATTCGTGGGATCTCACAACGCCCTTCGGAATTCCCGTAGTTCCCGAGGTATAAATCTGAACCCAAGTGTCTTGGATATCCACATCTACGTCAGGTTTGGTATCCGGAGAGCCTGCTATAATACTCTCATAGCTGGTGTAACTTTCAGGAACGCTGTGACCTACTATTACATGATTTTCTGGCTTAGCTTTTTCAAATCGCGAACGAACTGAATTGATAACTTCGTCAAATTCTTCACCGAACATGATTGCCTTTGAGTCAGAATTATTTACAACGTATTCAATTTCTCTTCCAACAAAACGCCAACTAATCGGAACAGCGACCAACCCTATCTTGGCAAAAGCACAATAGATTTCTATGAATTCGGCGCAGTTGTAGAGCATAACCGAAACGCGGTCGCCTTTGCGCAGACCAATGTCCAACAGTCCGTTCGCAAGACTGTTTGTCCTTGAATCCAGCTCTCGATAGGTTAGAGTCTTTTCACGCCAGTCTTTAACCGCCATTTTTCCAGGATACTTTTTGGCGTGCACCTCCAAAATTCCACCGATGTTTAACCATACCATGCTTCTCTTCCCCTGTTTTTATGCCAATACAATACCCTTTGCTCGTTTTTTAAAATGTTTACTTCAAGTTCCAGAACCGTTGAGCTCCCAATTATGTTCAAGCTTAGGCGTGAGACGTTACGTTAGAGCCATACTAAGCCTTTTACCAATCATGCAGCCTCGGACAACCTGCCCGTTTTAGGAACCACAGCAAACAGTCAAAAACAACTTATGATATGTGCCCAGCAAGCGCGCAGCGCGCGATTGATGTTCTTCATTTTCTTAATTTCAAGAAATAATTCCTTCTCTCAGCAACAGTATCCAACAATGAGTGTAGGATTTTGGATCTCTCTTTTATCGTCAGATCTTTCGATTGTTCCTTCGCCTCGCACAACACTTTTTCTAATTCGTCAATTTCTAGGACTGTTGCAGCAATGCAGTAATATCTCTTTGAACGCCCCTCATTAAAGCCTTGCAACATTTCTTTCAGCAATTTCTCTCTGGTTTTCTGTAAACTTTCGAATTGTTCCATCCCATTATTCTGGATGAAAGAAATATCGTCTTCAAGCTTTTGATAACACTTGAATGTATCATGATTTTTGCCAAATTCTCTGTGGTTTTTCCATTTCTCGCAGGTTTTGTTTTCTTTGCAGGTCCCGCAAAATTCGATTTCTCTTTTCTTCACCGCACAAGTGATAAAAGGACAACCCACAGTCATTCTGATCTTGCTCTTGCATCCGCCACATCTGCTTTCACCATCGATATGATAGTTGGGGCAGAGTCTACAAGAGAGCCCACAAATTCCAATTTCAGTGTATTTCATTTCCAAAGCTTTCTTCCTCTAGAAGTTTTTTCCGCATGTGCCTTTCCACTCATGACGTAGAAGAGGAGAATGGACATGACTTTGAACCCTCCTCTATTGCTGTGGGCGCGCGTTCTTGATAGCGTACAGAATTTCCTCTTTAACGTTTTGGTCTTGTTCTTGTAGGAGCGCTTCCTTAAGAGCCTCGTGCGCCTCTCCATCGTTCATCATACCTAGAGCCCAGACAGCGTGTCTCCTGATCAGTGGCGTTCCTTCTTTAACAAGTCTCTTAAGTGCTGGAATTGCAACGGTGTCACCTATGTTTCCCAGAGCAACTATCACGTTTCGGTGAAGAGATTCGAGCGTAGGCTCGATGAAATCACAATCCCTATAGTGCTTTTCGAACTGCCTCTCCGAGATACGTAGCAAAGGAAGCAAAGTCGGGCTGTGTCGAAATTCAGGGTCATGTTCGAGGATTTTCTTTCTTGTGGGTTTCACGTGAGCGTTGTTTGGGCAAACCTCTTGGCAACGATCGCAGCTCACCAATCTGTTCCCTATGCTGTTGCGAAGCTCTCGGGGTATCGAACCAGTCTTGCACGTGAGATAGTCCACGCATTTGCTGGCGTTGATGACACCAGGAAACTGTATTGCCGAAGCCGGACAAGCCCGCATACAAGCGTCACAAGATCCGCAGCTCTGGGATGATTTTTCGTCTGGTTCAAACTCCACATCAACAATAACACTGCTGAGTGTTACCCATGAGCCAAATTTCTCGGTTTGAATTAGAGAGTTCTTTCCCTGCCATCCGATTCCAGCTCTGATTGCGGCCATCTTGTGAGGAATGAGACTCCTCTCAGCAACATTTATGCCTTTCCTACGTAGGAGTTCTACAAATTTTCCGCGTCTCTTGTGCATCTCTGTATAGACGCCTTTTTGATAAGCTCTTGCCAGCACACCGTGAGGTTCACCTGGTTTGGTAAGGTCTGTGGGTTTTGAAGTATAGTAGCAAAAAGCCATAGAGATAATTGACTTCGCGTCTGGAAGACTATTGGAGGGATCAGCAAAGATCTCAATGTTTTCCAATATTCTCTCGTAGGATCTAAGATCGCTAGGATAGAATCCCGCTTCGATTCTCGCTCTCAACATTTCCTTGTATTCGGTGAATGGTTCGGCTCCACATGTTCTGACAGAATCGAAACCCAGCTTATTTCCGAGTTTGATTACTTGTCCTTTTGATAGCATGCGTCAAACGCTCGTTTTCGTGAATTGCGCGGGCAATGTGAAGGAAAAGAAAGGCCTATGGTACTATGATGAGCCTTCCAACGACTTCGCGTTGCTCCAACATTTTGAAAGCTTCGTTTATCTTCTCGAGCGGAAGCTTTCGACTTATCAACGGGGTTATTTTAATCTTTCCTGTCCTAACCATTTCTATGAGGCTGGGATAGTCTGTAGGTCTACATCCCAGTGAACCTAAAATCTTCAGTTCACGGAACATCACCCTTGAAACGTTTAGGGACCAGTTTTCGGCACTATAGCCAACGATGACAACCTTCCCTCCCCACCTAACCGAACGCAAGGCCTGTTGCATGACCTTCGGATTTCCTATCGCTTCGAAAGCAACGTCAACCATCCGACCCTCAGTGATTTCCCTAATCTTTTTCACAGGATCCGCATCTTGAACATTTATCGCTTCCGTTGCTCCAAGCTCTCTCGCTAGTCGCAGCTTTTCATCGTTGAGGTCTAGAGCTACAGTGATGGCTCCTGAAGCAACGGCTACTTGAACTGTATTCAGTCCGACACCGCCACAACCGAAAACAGCAACGGTGTCACCTGGCCTAACTTTGGCCCTGTTCTTCACGGCATGATAGGGTGTGGACACCGTGTCCGATATGATGCACCCTTCCTGTAGAGGAATCTCTTTTGGCAGGCGTTGAACATCTCTTGCTGGTACGCGTATGTACTCAGCGTAGGCTCCATCAACACTGTTGCCAACCATCAACATATTTTCGCATATGTTCTCACGTCCAATGCGACAGTTGTGGCATTCTCCACATGTCAAAACTGGGGGGATCAGAACAATGTCACCCTTCACAAATTTGGTGACTTTCTTTCCCACAACGTCAACCGTGCCTGATGCTTCATGCCCAAGAATGATAGGCGGTTTCTTGAAGGTCTGTGTCCCATGAAGGTAATGTAAGTCTGTGCCGCATACCCCGCATGCTGCAACCTTCACCAGGACGTCATCTGGCGCTATCTTAGGAACAGGAACATCTTCAATTCGAAGAGGTTTGTGAGGTTCATAGAAGACAGCAGCTCTCATGATTAGACCCCTGCTTATCAATCTTGCAGCATTTAGGCTTATAAGCCCTAGCAAGACAGCGTAAATAGAAAGCGTTTAAAGCCGTCACCAACACTTTTGGACACGGTGAGCTCCTTGAAATTCAAGAATATTCTCCTAGAAAAGAAGGATCGTGTTGCAGAAATTACGATAAACAGACCTCCGCTCAACATTTTAAACATTGAAACTTTGAAGGAATTGAACGAGGCGCTTAGAAATTTAAAGAAGGACAAAAGTGTAAGTGTGTTAACAATAAAAGGAGCTGAGGAACGGGCATTCTCGGCTGGAGTTGACATCAAGGATCACTTGCCAGAAAAAGTTGA
>CAYFXU010000044.1:0-16133 GCA_964347145.1 uncultured Candidatus Bathyarchaeia archaeon | reverse complement strand
TCCTAACAGCAGGAGCCATAAATTTAGGTATATTCCTGCTGCAAGCGAGGAGACTAAGATCAGAGAGGCAATTGTCTCCTTGTAAAAGTCATAACGTTCGCTGAGAACTATCATAGAAACGGCAAGTGGCATGCCGTGCATAAGCACCAGTACCGACCTCTCCAGCTCAGGCAAGTTAAACAAAGTTATGGTAAGAAGAGCTACAGAAGGCAAGAACAATATCCTAAGCAGGCTTAATTCGAAAGCTTCAACCACGTTCGTATACTTCCTTCCGTAGAGAAAAACCCCGAGCATAAAGATAGCTACAGTAGAGGTGGTGCTTCCCAGCCTGTGCAAAGATGTTGATATGGGAAGGGGGATTTCTATTCCAATAAGGGACAACAGAATACCAGACAAAATTGATATAACCAGCGGGTTCTTTGAGAGTCTTTTCGCAATATGTTTCAACCCCTTCCATATCGTAGATTCTCCGAGTCTATACAATTCAAGGACTGTAATCGAGATTGGAACACTTGTGATGCCAATAGTGGCTGCTGACAATGTTGCCAGATGTTCCCCCTGTTCTGTGGGAAAGGCAAACGTTATGAAAGGTATGCCGAAAAAGGATAGACTACCGAAAATGGTGCTTAGAATCAGCAGATAGAGGGTTTTCTTGGAGAATCCAAATAGAAGATAAAGAAAAGTGTAAATTGTTAACACTATAAAGATAGGAATAATCGCTGCAAACATGAATTCTACAGTTTCACCTGTGAGATTTGTCTCAACCAAATTGACAAAAAAAAAGGCTGGAAGCGCAAAATAATACACATAGGCGCTGAGGACCCGTTTGTCGCCGGACTTCAAAACTCCTAGTTTTCTCGAAAGGATACCCAGTCCGATTAGAAGAAGAATGGGAACTATGGTTCTTATAAGAATGTTGTAGACCACTTTTTTCTCCTCTGGTTTGGTTCGTGCACTATAGTCTTTTCGAAGACAATAACATCACGTAACAAGTTCTTCTATATGCTTCTTCAGAATCTCGCTGACCAACTCTGCTTTTGCTCGTCCTCTAACCTTTTTCATTACCATGCCCATGAGGGGTCCAAAGGCGCCCTTTCCCCGCTTCTTTACAAGGTTTTTGTTCCGTTCTATCAAATCATCTATTGTTCTCTCAAGTTCCTTCTGGGAAATCATAGCCAGCCCTAGGCTTTCAACAGCTTCTTTTGCCGTTGCCCCTTCATTTCTTGTAAGCCAAATTACTATTTCAGGTATAGCTTCCT
Source organism: uncultured Candidatus Bathyarchaeia archaeon (assembly GCA_964347145.1). Classification (GTDB taxonomy): domain Archaea; phylum Thermoproteota; class Bathyarchaeia; order Bathyarchaeales; family Bathyarchaeaceae; genus CAYFXU01. The sequence goes on along the minus strand of CAYFXU010000044.1, from coordinate 14,874 downwards.
TTGTGGTTTTTCCAGAGTTTATGAAACCGAACAACTCTCTGAATTGCTCGTCAGTAACTTTCTCGACTTCTATTGCTTCACGCCTCAATGCCTTTAGAGTTTCCGTTAGTGTAACCGCTATAACAGTGGGCGAAACCATCGTTTCATTAGTCAGAACCTCAAAGAGGTCAGCGTATTCAGAGTCCAGAATCTGTTTGGAGAGCTTCCGATTGAGTTCGTATTTCTTCATCAACCGCGTCATTTTTTGCTCAGGCAATTCGGGAAGCTGACTCTGCAATTTCTCAAGATACTTTCTTGTCAACTGAATCGGCGGAACATCTGTTTCAGGATACATGCGAGCAGCTCCAGGCCTCGGCCGCATATATCTGGTAGTTCCATCGGGGTTTGCTGCGCGAGTCTCTTCTGGAACCCCTTTCACGGCTTCTCTTGCCCTCTGTAATATGGCTTTCAAGGCGTCGGCAGCGTTTTCTAAGGTATCTGCAACAAACACCACGGCATCTAGTGGTTCCTTTTTCATAAGCCGCCCAAGTTGACTCATTTCGTCAACTGTTATTCCGTAGGCCGGCAACTCATCGGTGTGAAATATGCCTCTAACTCTTCCCCAGAAACATGCGATGTCAGCCATTTCAGCTCCGAGTCTCATAGTAAGGGCAAGCTCTCTCTTGAGAAGGCCAGCAAATCTAGGTAATTTGGCTGCTAACACACGTCTGTTATGTTCAAGGGCTTTTAGAATAACCTTGCATTTTGTTTGTTCAAAGATTGTTGTGACGTCGACAAACTCTTCTTTGAAGTCTTCTTCCCTAACTCCCCGCTCCTCAAGTTCATCCCTTATCTCTAGAAGGCTAAGTTGACGCCGAACCTCGTTTTCAATGACTCGAGAAACCAACCCCAGTTCTTGGACGCCCTTTATCTCAATGAGAGCGCCCTTTCGAATAGAGATGTTTATGTCCTGGCGAATTGTTCCGAGGCCTCGCCTAACCTTACGGGTGGCTCTCAAGATTCGTCCAATGGCTAGGGCGGTTTCTTCAGCCTCTTGAGGAGAATGGATAACAGGCGCTGTCGCTACCTCAATGTCGGGAATTCCGAGTCGGTCAATCCGATATCGAGTGATTTGGCCTTCCTCTCCCATCTTTCTGGCAGCATCCTCTTCAAGGCTTACGTGTTGGATTGGCACTTTCTTCCCTTTGATGTCGATTTCTCCATTCAGGGCTACAACACATGTTCGTTGAAAGCCCGTTGTGTTTGACCCGTCTATGACAGTCTTGCGCATAACATGGATCTCATCCACGGGTTTGGCTCCGATCATGAGAGCGGCGATGAGGGCGATTTCCACAGCCTCGCCATTAAGGTCATGGGGTGGCTCCTCATCCATTTCCACGAGGCATGCTGTTTTTCTGGAGGCTTCGTAGAGTATTCTAACTCCCTTCTGAAACTCGAATAGTGCCGCCGGATCGATTTGGCCAAGTTCGCTTTGGGTTGGTCTTAATTTTCTGAGAAAAGTGATTTCGGGTTCTACCTTGAAAAGTTGGGGCATGCAGGAACAGAAGAGCTTGGCCGCTGTGTCCAATTGTTGATGTACCTCAAGTCCTGCCTTCAAACCGATTTCTAGATAGTCGATACTCACGCCATTTTCCTCAGCTTGTTTTCTTCATTCATAGACGCTTCTCGGCGATATTTCGTGGACTATATTTTCTGTGAGAAGCCTCTTAGCTTCTTCGACGTTGCTTGTTTGACCGAAGACCCACATGAGTTTCACGAGTGCTGTTTCAGGCAACATGTCCTCGAGGGAGAGAACCCCCAAGGCTAGTAGGTCTCGACCCTGATCATAAACGTTCATTCCTAGGCGTCCCCAGATGCACTGAGAGGTCATGGCAACAACTACGTCTTTTTCAATAGCTTTGCGAATAGCCGAAAAACAGTAGTTTCCTACGTGGCCCAAACCTGTTCCTTCAAGGATAATGCCCCTATAGCCTGTGTCAAGGTACCATTCAATCACCTTTGGATTTAGGCTTGGATGAAACTTGACCAGGGCCACTTTTTCGTTGAAGTCTGGTTTGACGTTTAGTTTTTGTGAAGGATTCCGTTCCCGGTAATCTTCAACCAACATCGTTATTTGCTCGTTTTCCATTCTGGCAAGGGGCGTAGCGTTTATGGACTTGAACGTGTCTCGACGACTCGTGTGGCATTTTCTAACTTTTGTTCCTCTGTGAAATACTATAGATGCGTCTGAAACGGTTTCATGCATGACGACGGCTACCTCTGCAAAGGGGGCGTTTCCAGCTGCTTTGACCGCTCCTATCAAATTGGTTGCGGCGTCTGAACTGGGACGATCCGCTGACCGTTGGGAAGCCACCAAGATCACGGGAACCGGCAAGTCTTGCAGTGCGAAGCTTAGGGCCGCGGCGGTGTATCCAAGGGTGTCTGTTCCATGGGCCACCACAACTCCAGCTGCGCCGTTTTCGATGTGGTCGGCGACGTTTTTCGCTGTTTCTGACCAGTGTTTGGGGGTGATGTTTTCGCTGTATAGGCCGAAGAGAATCTGTGTGTCTACTTTGGCGATTTCTGAAAGTTCTGGAACCACACTGTATAGGTCGCTGGCGGAAAGGGCTGGACGCACTCCTCCTGTTCTGTAGTCTACTCTGCTGGCTATGGTGCCGCCTGTGCTTACGATTGCTACTTTGGGCAAGCCTGGTTTTTGCTTTGGAAGAGGTGGTGGGCTGAAAGTTGGTTTGACTCCTCTTCCAATCTTTTTGACTTGGGTTGTGGGATCCACAAGGATGCCGACGTTGTAGCCGCTTTTCAGTTTTATTATTATGTGTTTTTCGTCGCCGTATTCCGATCGGGGAATGAGAGTGCCCTCGTAGATTTCGCCTTTCTTTGTGATGCGGATAATGTCGCCAATCTCGGCTTCAGCCTTTTTCAAAAAATTTAGTGCTTCCCCTTTGTAGCCTGGAAATTCTTCGCTCAATTATATCGCCTCAGACGAGTTTAGAATTGAAATTATGTTTATTCTTCTCCCTTCTTCTACTCTAAAGTATGGCTCTTTTTATATAGATTGATTGAATAGTCGATGATTTTTTTGGCCTCTTGAGAGCTTTTCCAAGCTTTGAATTTGACCCACTTGTGAGGCTCCAGTCTCTTGTAAACTTCAAAAAACTCTTGGATTTCTCTCAGTTTATGGGGATGCACATTCGTAATCTCATGGAATCCATCGAATCTTGGGTCATTCACAAGAACAGATAGTATTTTTGGGTCTTCTCCTTTTTCGTCTTCCATGATCAATACGCCGATGGGTCTTACTTTGATTATGCAACCAACTTCTGTTGGTTCGTAGGTTAGGACCATGATGTCTAGCGGGTCGTTGTCGTCAAACCATGTCTGTGGGATAAACCCATATTCCACTGGGAAAACAACTGACGAATGGAGCACTCGATCCAACACAAAAGCTTCCCAATCCAGGTTGTATTCATACTTGTCTCTTGATCCACTTATGACCTCGACGACCACATTGACTAGGTCTGGCGGTTTATCTCCAGCTGGGATTCTTCGCCACAGATTCATAAAACCACGCTAGTCAGCTTGACGTCTCTCGGTTATATGCGTTTCCTGCCTTGCGCCGATTATCCAATCACGAATTTGGAAACGTAGGGTCCATCATAGTTGTAACCCAAATGCTTATAATATTGTTTTGTCCCAAGGGCGCTTGTAACAGCAACCTTTCTTCGGTCATAGTCCTCCACAGATATCCGCTCAGCTTCAGAGAGAAGTACGCCTCCATAACCTTTGTGTTGCCACGCCTTGGATGAGTGTGTCCCAACAGGAACCAAAGGGCCGTAAACATGGAGTTCACGCACTATCGAGGTCGTGTCAGTAAGAATTTCAGGTCTATGGGCCTCCCGTGAAGGAATCCGCAACCTTAGATAGCCTACCAAAACATCGTTAGCTTGGTCTTCCGCTGAAATGAAAATGTCATCTCCCTCAGACGCCTTCTCTTTGATGGTTCGTATCTCAATGCTTTCTGGGTCGGGCTTTGTTCTATCCTTCAACCATCGGTGCCCAACCTCACGGCATCTTATGCATCGACATCGCACTTCCGTATCCCTAAACCTCCGCAAAACCAGTTGTCGGAGGTTGCTTCGATTCACTCCTGCCTCTATGAGATAGGCTGGAATGTCCCGTTGAACCCTCATGATTCGAATCCATGGAGGAATAATCTTCTTAACCTCAAGGATGAGCTGAGCGGCCTCCTCCGTGGTGTAAGGTCGGTATTCTCCTTTCCTCCACCATTCGTAGGCCTTGGTCCCCTTCAGAACTAGGCAAGGATATATCTTAATCATGTCCGGCTTGAAGTCAGAATCCGTAAATATTCTACGAAATCCTTCCAAGTCTCTATTGAAACTGGAGCCCGGTAAACCCGGCATAAGATGATAAGCTACCTTTAACCCGGCGTCCTTCAATATGCGGGTGGCTTCAACGACATCGTGAACGCTGTGACCTCTTTCAACAAGCTCGTAAATGTGGTCGTAAACGTTTTGGACGCCCAGTTCCACGCGAGTTACGCCCATTGACAACATTTGGTCAACGTGTTTATCTTTGGCCCAGTCTGGTCGTGTTTCCACCGTAATTCCGACATTTCGAATCCGACTGGTCTCTGCAAGTTTTTTAGTCTCGTCTAAAGATCTAGTCTTCTTTTCAGCGATGGCATCTATGCATAATTTAAGAAAATGCTCCTGATAGTCCAAGGGCATGCTCGGGAAGGTTCCGCCCATTATGACGAGTTCCACCTTGTCAACAATGTGTCCGATCGCTTTGAGCTGTTCAATGCGGTTTCTGACCTGTTCATAGGGGTCAAAGCCGCTTTGCAGCCCCCTCATGGTGGCTGGTTCATGGCCAGTGTAGCTTTGAGGAACCCCATAGGCAGGACCGCCGGGACAGTATGCACATGGATTTTTTTGAGGGCAGGGCCAAGGCTTTGTCATTACAGCAACTATGGTCACTCCAGAAATCGTGCGTACGATTTTTCTTCGTAGGATGGGGATCAGTTTGTCTTTTTCATCTGGTTTGAGGTGCCTTATCACTTCAGAATTGGAGGGAACCTTTCCTAGGGCACGTTTTCCTGCAACTTTCACCTTGATGATGTTAACGTCATCTTTTGTTGGGTTAGGAATTTTCATTAAGCATCGGATGATTTCTCTGTATGCCTCTTCACTCATTGGAGCTCATCCACAATTACAAGTATCCAATTGAAGCCTTTAGATAAATCTACATTCTTGCTAAATGTTTCTTTGCTAGAAACAACTACCAGAACGGACAAAATGAGATGTAAACTATCGACGCCTGCGTCTGCGTCCACGTCTACGTCTTCCGCTTTCACCCCAGTTTTGCCCAGCGTTTCGCTGGAGGATTATTCGTTTTTCGTAATTTCGTCGACACCGTCCTCTGGGGATTCGGCTTTTTTTTGGGGTGGATGTCATTTTTGGAGTCTGCGATCTGACTTTTCCCGCTTTTGAGAGGGCTCCGTGTGTTGGCATTTTGTTTCCTCACGATTTATAGATTTAGAAGGGTCTTTTAAGTATTATCTCTTATTTTTGCATATGGCAAGATGTCCCTTTAGTTGCAGATTTGTTTTCAATGTGGAGATTTTGAGTTCTGCTTTCTTGAGTAGTCTTGTAAAATGTTCTTGAGTGAATTTCTTTTTTAGTCCCGTTATGATTATGGTGGATTGATTTTTGCTGACTCTTTTTATTTCTCGGAGGGTTTGGAGGGGGTCCGGCATGTTTTGCAGGAGGGTTATGGCGAAAACTTGGTCGAAGATTTGGTTTTTAAAGGGTGTATAGTCGGCATCGGCGCGGATGATGGTTGTGTTGGGTAGCGGTCTTGTATTTCTTTTGGTTTTTTCAAGGGTTTTCGACGAGACATCTATGCCCACGATGAATTTAGCCGACTTGGCGACGTGTTGGAAGAGGAGACCTGTTCCGCAGCCGACGTCCAGGATGATTTCGTTTTGGTTGAGTTCAGTGTTTTTCACGGCAGCTTCTATTTTTGCTTTTTGTTCTTCTGAATATTGAGCGTTGTAGACTGTGGCTAATTGGTCGTAGTGGTGCATGGTTTTGCGTTTTGTTTTCCATTCTTGCATGTTTCTCAGAAGTTTTATCTGTGCTTTTTCTTCTAAAGATTGTTGGCGGTTTGTGTGTCTGGTCGAAAGCCTGTTGTTGTTTTGGAGAATCCGGGTGTCAAGAGGGCGGCAGAGTTTATTAGAGATGCCGTTTCTGAGCGGAAGGTTGTAGTGGTTGTGGGTAATTGTTGGGTGAATTATAGGGGGAGGGCGAGTTCGAAGTTGGAGCCGGGTGAGCGTATTGTCGTGATCAAGGAGGATGGTTCCGTCTTGGTTCATCGTCCGGCTGGGTATGAACCTGTGAATTGGCAGCCTGCTGGGTGCTTGTTTCAAACCCGTGCGGATGGGGCCGTTTTGCGTGTGCGCGCTGTCCGGCAGAAGCCTTCCGAGTCTGTTGGGATTTCGTTTGATCGTGTCTACCTCCTCTCCGCTATGAGTCTGGTCGATAGCGGAGAATTTTCTCTCTACGCCAGTGAGGAGGATATGCAGAGGGCGATCTTGTTGAGACCGTCGATTCTGGAGGAGGGTTTGAAGCCTATCACCTATGAGAAGAGGGTTGAACCCGGATTTGTGGACGTTTACGGCATCGACAAGAACGGAAAACTTGTTGTGGTGGAGATCAAACGGAGGACGGCAGGGCGGGATGCGGCTTTACAGTTGGCGAAGTATGTTGATTTCGTAAAGACCATAGTGAACCGGGAGGTTAGAGGAGTACTCGCGGCGCCTCGTTTGGCAAAGAATGTTCAACGGTTGCTTGTGACGTTGGGGCTAGACTTTAGGCCGTTAGACCCGAGAAAATGCGCCGAGGTTTTGAGCAGGCCTGAGACAAAGAAGTTAGCAGAATTCTTTGTTGAGAGTAAATGATAATTGGGGCGTTTGAAACTAAGTTTTGGTCTAAATTTAACCGAGTGGAGAGACGGATTTGATACGGGCGATTTTCTTTGATCTCGGAGATACCCTTGTTGCAGAAGAAAGCGTGGGTGGGAGGCATCTTTGGGAGATGGAGCTGCAGAAGCTTCCCCACGTAGATGAAGTCTTGCAGGAATTGAAGAGAAAATATAGACTTGGAATAATAACGAACACCCTTACCTCCAGGGAGGAACAGGTGAGAATCGCTTTGAGGAGAGTCGGAATAGAACAGTGTTTTGACGTGGTACTCACCTCCGTTGATGTAGGGTTTGAGAAGCCAGATGAAAAGATATTCTTGACGGCTTTGAAAGTGCTGAGTGTTCAGCCCGAAGAAGCCGTGATGGTAGGCAACAGAATATCCAAAGACATTGTTGGTGGAAATAACGTCGGCATGAAAACAATTCTGTTTCGCTGGAATGACCGCTATCCCGAGAAAATTACGTCACCCGCAGAGCAACCTATGCATATCGTCAAATCTCTGAGAGAACTGCCGAGCATACTTTCCGAAATGCGAGAAGGTTCCAAAGCTTAGTCGTTGCTTCTTCTTTCTTATGTATGCCACAGAATTTCAAAAGGATGCAGGGATTGTAGATTATCCATGTGAACGCGCGTAGTTGCTTATCTTACGTAGTACGGGTGTCTGTCTTTTTTTAGCCTAGTTAAGACGGTGATCAGCAAATAGTCAAAGTCCTTACCCCACAGAAGCCACCGTACACCATGATAAAAGCGTAGGAACTCCAGTCCCCTGCTGGTGGTTCGATAGAAATTTTCACTCTTCTTCTCCAAACTGACCAACTTCAGAATCAACATGGAAGGCACATACTTCTCCAAGAGATCACGATCCAAGCCGCAGCCAGTCATGATCTCCGATTCCTTAGAACCCAGAGCCGCTACGCGCAGAATGTCTGCAATAACATCAAATTCGCTTCTCTTCTCCATCATCAACGTACCGCCAACCTGAAAAGAAGTTTCCAACAACTATAATCGTTATTTCAAACTCGACAATATGTCAAGACCGATAGCTAAAAATCCTAAAAAGAATGGATCGCAAATACTGACCCAAACTTCACAACCTTTACTTACAAAGGAATTCCAAGCATAAGGAGGCAACAAAATGAACAAAATAGCAAAATACATAACCGCTACCATCTGCATACTCGCTGCAGCCTACGGAGGATGGCTAGTCATAAGCGCCACCTTCCCCCTTGATGAATGGTTCCAACAAAATCCACAATGGAGAGCCATCTTCAATCTCCTCCTAATAGTCGGCGTAATCGGCTTCCTGGCCGGGATAGTCGGAGCAAAAAGAAGATAAAGCCGCAGACTAGCTTACGTAGAAAGGATTCACCTTCTTCCTCAGTTTTACCAAGAGACGCATCAACAAGAAATCGTTGTCACCACCCCACAGAAGCCACCGTAAACGATGATAAGTACGCAGAAAATCCAACCCCTTCTCAGTAGTTCGGTAAAGTGTTTCACTCTTCTTCTCCACCATAAGCATCCTCAATTCTGCCAAAGCAGACAAATAATTCCCCATAACCGCGGATTCCAACTTACACTGTTCCATAATCTCTGATTCACTAGAGCCCTTAGCCGCCACCCTAAGAATTTTCGCAACTACGTGGAACTCGTTTCTGCTCCTCGTCTCTCAGCACCACCGATGCAAAATCGTATGTTGAAAATAGTTCGGCATAGATTTTAATGGTTATTTCAATCACATCAATAATGATCAAATCGATAGTAGAAAACTCTAGAAAACACGCTGCCCTCCAAGATAATCTGTAATCTTCCTCTGAAAAAGCGCGTCCCTAAGCAGTTCGCTCCTCTCTATCCACTGTTCCAGCGGAATCTGAAATTGACTGGCAATGCGGGTTAGAGCCTCCTTCAGTGTGTCGTATTTCAATGGTTTCTGTCTCAAGGCATTCCTGACGTTCTCCCTCACCTGCCAAACGCCCACAGGCATAATGTATCCTGGGTGCGCCTCTCTCAAGACGAGCACGACAGCTTGTCGCCTCTCCTTCACAAGCAACTCTCCAACAGCCAAACGTGCAGCGTAATAGCAACCTCCAATATTAGCATAGGTGGTGCGACCGTCAAAACCCTCCCAATCCGAAAACATAACCACGTGCCCGCCGCTTGGATTCCAAACCGTTCCCGGATACCAAGCTTCCATGGCCTCGTAGCTCCAAGCCCCGGGCATCATTAGGATCTCGAATCTGTTGTCTAGATACCTTGACTCATAGACTCGGTATTCATTGACCTCAGGAAAAGTTTTGATTTTTCCAATCCTGTCCTTTGAAATGATGCTGTCTACAGCCGTTATGCTCCAACGGGTGGGAACCAAGCGTCGATTATCCTTCAGTCCGAAGGCGCCAACGCTGAAGGCTCGCTGAATCTTCGTGACCAACACACCCTTCTCGTACAAGGTGGTAACACCCTCAGCGGCCCTTAAGTCACCGTCGAAGAAGGCCTTCTCGATGTGATGATCCCATCGCGAAGTTGAGACCCTCATGTCTCTAACAACAGCGGAAGGTCCAAAAGGTTGAACCTCATCATCCAAGACAAAGCGCCTACTGGGTTTGCTCTTCAAATTTAACTCTACGTCCACTGGACCAACAGACAAGGCCAGATCACGGGTCCTATCCATAATCTTTCCAGCTTCCTCAAACTTCCTCACATGAACCCTATGCTTCCCCCTGACAAGCAAAGAGCGGAAACCCACAATTTCATCGATGGATTTTCCAAACCAAAACTCAGGCAGGTCATAGAGGCTCGTGTCCTCGTGAATTGGAGGAACTAGAGGGCCAGCATAGACATATGGATAGCCGATTCGACCTACAAAGACGCCTGGCGGAGAAGCGCCGTCCACATCCGTGCCCCGAAGAAGAGGAACCGTTCTAAAATATGACTGCAATCTGACAACCAAGGGACACCTAGTTTTGCCGCACAAAAACTTGCCGCCTTTACAAGCCACGCACAGCCCCTTCCCCCAAGCCACCCCAGAAGCTTTGGCAGCCAAATAATCTGCGCTGTAATTCAAGTCTTGGACAAGACTAGGTTTATCGAGAAGTTGGAGAATCCAGAGGTTGTCGTTCAAAGATTGCTTCGACTTCCCTACGTGCCTCACAATTCTACCCTTTCTCTTTCCCTTGGTTAGTCTTCTCATGTCTGCGCCGCCGAGAGCGTCATCTAATAACTTTAATCGTGAACTTAAAGATAAGCTAATGACAAAGTTCATTGGATAACAGTTCTATCCAACCAGCATCCGCATCAAAAAGTCTCTGGTCCCTTTTCTGATCTTATAAACAAAGAAAAAGATCAAAAGCACAAGGAGCGCGGACGTGACGACAACGGTGGCGAAGGTCCAATCATTTGTGAGCATGAGGGCGTCAAAAGACTCCTTGACGAAGGGATAGAAAACTGGATTGAAGTCGTGGTGCAGAGAGTCTATAAACACGTGGGAAAGGATTCCAAAAAGGCATAAACCGACTAGCGTGCTGGAAAAGCGGCACTTCTTCTCAACCTTTTCCTTGTCAAGCTTGAAAAGGAATGAGACCACTGGTGGGTAAAAGAAGACGGTTAAAAAAACCGACAGAAAGGTGCCCAAGGTAGCAGCACCAAGAAGACTATGCAGAACGATTCTTCCATGAACTCCACCAGTCACAAAATAAAAAAACGGAATTTCTATGTCTGGTACCGTCGTGCTCACAAGAAGTGCTGGTAGACTCAGTTGCGGTCTCCATCTGTTGATTAGGTAAGCTATGCTAAAGTGGAGAGGTGTAGCAGGCATGACGTTATTCTCATGGCATAAAACAGGTCCATATTGATTTAAATGCTCTCTAGAATTCGTGGCCACGCTTCCGATGAAGTAAGGGCTTGCGCATGTATGATCTGCCTTCAGAGAAACCTTTTTTGTGACGGATATTCGCGCTCGCGCGCGCAGATTTTCACATAGATGGCTCAGTAAGAATACATTTCTTTGGCGATTTCCTAAGTTACGCTAGGCAAGAAGGTATAGACAACATGTACTTTGATGGCGCGCGCTTTGAAAAAAGAGAATTCTCTCCTGAGACTATTTATGATGGGCAATAGTCTTTCTTTCTCCAAGCATCATATCGAAAACGGGTCTTCACATATATACACACTGCAATTGCACGCCAAATAAGAGCACCTCCCAAAAGAGAATGTTCCACAGCAATGGATGCGTGTACATGTGAGAAAACGGAGACGGGTGTAGTGAGAAGCACATGATTGACCACAACTCATTTTGCGATAGCGAAATCTTGACGAAGCGTAGCGTCAAGCCCTCGTCCCACTATCTTCTCCATGATCCAATAGAAAAGTCTCGCTGCTATGAGCACAATTCCAATTACAAGTATGTATGCACCAATTCGAGCGACAATTGAATCGCCTAAAGACCTGCCAATTATGTGCAAAAGCAAACCTATGCACAAGGTTGCTAAGCCAAAAACAACCATACCTGATAATATTCGTTCGAATAATAGTTCCACTGGCATCGTCGGCTTTCTTGTTGCCATATTCTCAGTGTCAAGGCTAAAGGCAATAAAAACCTTGTCAAAGAGCGGCATGAAGAAAAACAAGCAACAGTTTTGTATCAGATGCGCGCGCTTGAGCTAACAGTGTACACATATCTTAGCTGCAACTGAGAGAAGCCTTTCTGTTGTGTTAGAATCTCTTCTAATCTGTGCGCGCATATTCGTCTACTTTCTAGACTTCGTTTTTGAATTTATCCAGAAATTTTTCGTAAACTGGCTTAGGAACATATTTCTTAACAATTTCTTCCCATCCGTCGGGACCAACCAACCCTTCAACAAAACTTGAACTTACCTCTGCGATTTCTCGAGGAGGCATCAAAAATACAGTTACAACGTTGGGATTTAGATCGCTGTTGATGTTCCTCATGGCACGTTCATACTCATAATCACTTTCTGATCTTATGCCTCTTAGAATATAACCTGCTCGTACCGATTCGGCGTAGTTAACAAGAAATTGGTTTTCAAAACAATCCACGGTTATGTTCTGGCATTTTTGTGTGATGTTTCTCAACATTTCAACTCGTTCATTAAGTGAAAAAGTATATTTCTTTTCAGCATTTATCCCTATTGCCACAATAAGCTCATCGAATAGGCTTGCTCCTTGTTCTATCATCCATAAGTGACCATTTGTTGGTGGATCGAAGCTTCCAGCATAAACTCCTTTTTTCACAGTGCGTAAGCCTCCAAGGTTATCTATGGTGCTCCAATATTTAAGGCGAATAGCATACGCGTGCCAACGCGTGGCTGACACAAATGCTAAATGATTGGGGAGATTGATAAGATGATATGATGGAACGGCAAAGCATCAAAAGTGAAATCCTTAGCTTTCTCGATAATGCGGGCATGTCTGTTTATGGTGTAGCTTCAGTCAAGCAACTTTCCTCAACACCAGAGAGTTTTTCTCCCCAAAGCGTTTTGGAGGGTGCAAGATCGGTTATTTGTTATGGAGTGCCGATCCCAAAAGGAATCGTCTACGCAAAAGGCAATAACTTGGATATATACTGGCGCTACTGCAACATGCAATACAGAAACTTGGATTCGGTTTCCAACAGGCTTTGCCTGTTTCTAGAAGAAAAGAACTGTTCAGCCGCTCCGATTTATGGTTGTTTTCCATGGAAAACAGTAAACCGCGAGTTTTGGGGACATCTACCTTTGGTATACTGGGCAGAAGAGGCTGGGTTAGGTCGACTTGGCAAATGTGGGTTACTGGTTACTACAAGATATGGAACCAGAATTCTGCTGGGAGGAGCGATAGTGACACAAAAGTTAGAACCTGATGAAAAGGTTAACGAGGATATTTGTCCTTCAGATTGTTTTGACTGTATTGACGTCTGTCTCGCTAAAGCAATAAAAAGGACAGGCAAAGTCGACCACAATCTATGTATACGATATTCAAGTTCTAACCCTTTGCTTGCACTTGTGCTAGGCAACAAAACAATTAGGAAGAGTTACTCGTTCGACAAGCTACTGAACACCGTTGCCGTTGATGATCATGGCTCATATTCATGCTTTGAATGTTTGAAAGCTTGCCCATTGAATCGCAGGTAGACATGTATCACGCGCACATCTTGAAGAAAAAACCCTCCCACATTCTAGAAGAACAAGAAAGAGCATTTGTGCAGGCTCGAAAATGCGCGCGCCCTACTCTTCTTTATGGTTTTATTGCTGAAACACTGATGCTTGCAGTTGAATTTAGTATTTCTCTTATGGTCTCTTTTGCTTCTTCTTCCAGTTCGGATATGCATTTCACTTCTTGGGTACGTTTGTTAGGATTGGCAACGATAACTCTTGCATTAGGATCATCAACAACATCTTCAAAGTGATACTTCTTTTCCTCAATTATCTTGACGTCACGAAAGCCTGCTTGTTCTATTGCCTCCAGATACTTGTCTTTCATTATTGCCCCGCGGACACAACTGGCTGAATGCGCTTTCTTCTTTATTGTTTCTGCGAGTTCTTTAAGCAAGACCATGTCTGAAACCATCAACCGTCCGCCGGGTCTTAGCGCTCTAAAAGCCTCTTCAAAGACTCTCTTCTTGTTTGGCGAAAGGTTGATCACACAGTTCGAAATAACTACTTCGGCAGCGTTGTCTGCAATTGGTAGATTCTCAATTTCTCCCAGTCTAAACTCCACGTTTCCATAGTTGCCTTTCCTTGAATTCTCTCTTGCTTTGTCAATCATATCCGGTGTCATGTCCACTCCGATGACCCTCCCTTTTTCCCCAACCTTCTTTGCTGCAAGGAAGCAATCAAAACCAGCGCCCGAGCCAAGATCAATAACGGTTTCACCCTCTTTCAAGGACGCAAGTGCCACAGGATTCCCGCATCCAAGACTTAGATTGGCACCTTCAGGAACAGATTGAAGCTCTTCTTCGGTGTAACCCATCTTCGTGCCTAATTCTTCATATGTCATGGAATTATCACAGCAGGAAGTTGTGGGACTGCAACAAAGTCCCTCTTTGGCGATCTTGGCGTATCCCTCTCTTACCGCTTTTCTTATTTTTTCTTCTTCCAACAGAAGACGCCCATCCTTGGTCTATTGAGTTTCTAATTGGCTGAGGGACCTTTTTGCTTGGTCCTTTAACTCTCTAATCTTGTCAACTGTCGGCAGGACCTTCTGAAACAAGTCTTTTCTTGCTTGAATTCCTTCTTTGATGAAAAATGCTGTGGCCTCAGATCTGCTCTTGAAGACTTCCACTTCAACTAGAGCGTCAATTTGCCTCAGATCCTCGTCGTTCAGCCTGGTCATCACCACGTTGCTCCTGCCCTCCAACGTCTCGCCCAACCTCAACAGAACCTTCTCTTTGATCTCTTCTGCTTCCTCGCCCTCTGGGCAGCACATCGCCATCACAATTTTCTCCTTCTTCTTTACTTTTTCTTCGGCCTTGCCTCCTTCCATTTTCCATCCATCTCCAGTAATGCTGTAATGTGTATCGTGTAATTTGTAACTCGGATACTTAAGTCTTTCGAGTCGACGTATCACGCGCGCGGGAAAGGTATATTCTCTGCAGAGCCATCTTGGATACCCATGCAAAAGGCTGTGTGCATCATACAGACTTGGACAAGAAAATGGCGCTACGCGCGCGTGTTCTTCGGACAAAAGGCCTAGGTTGTGATATATTTGGAGCCTAATAGCAACTCTATGTTGAAAACGACGTTTTTTTCAGAGGTAAAAAAAGGCAACCGCGCGCGCATGACTGAAATGAACGGCTACGAGCTGTTTAAGAAGGGCAAGTGAGAATCAAAGAACCGGGTGGAATCTGTAGAATTAGGGGTGGAATCTTCTGATTGTGC
>CAYFXU010000043.1:0-16170 GCA_964347145.1 uncultured Candidatus Bathyarchaeia archaeon | reverse complement strand
CCTATCGAATCGTTTAGATGGACAAGTTTGAGTTTACTGAATCCAATTGTCTCTTCGAACTTCCTGATTGTTTCTTTCACAGCCTTGCGCGTTCTGAGATCATAACCCGCTGCGAGGGCATGAGAGGTGTCGAAGCAGATCCCAACACGTTCAGGATAAGACAGTCGTTCGATTATGTGTTGGATGTCCTCGAAAGAACTCCCCATGCTGTTCCTGGTTCCAGCCGTGTTCTCAAGAAGAAGAATGACGCCTTCACCCACAACTTTGGAGGCTTTGTTAATAGCCTTGACAATTCTCTCAAAACCGGTCCGCATCCCAGCTCCAAGATGGCTACCTAGATGGGTGGCCAGATACGGGATCTCAAGTCTCCTACACCTCTCCAACTCAGACATGAGGGTCTCACAGGACGCCGCATAGACGCCGTCTTTCGGCGAAGCCAAATTTGGGAGGTAGGGCATATGAGCGAAGACCGGTTTAATGTCGTTGCTATTCACCTTCTCGATGAAAGCCTTTGTCTCCTCCAAGGTAAGTTCCTTGGGCCTCCATTGTCTCGGGTTACTCGTGAAAATCTGGAAGGTATTGCAGCCCAGCTCGACGGCTCTGTCCACCGACTTGTCGATGGAACCCACAATCGAGACGTGAAACCCAACCCTCACCCGAAGCAGCCTCGGAACAGTAGTTAGCTTCGAACTTTTTTTACTCTTTGCTACCCGTTTTTTTCGCGTGGACATACGATTTAAACTGAGTTGGGTTCTGAGGGAAAGATTAAGGCGTCGGCTCAATAGATGTTTTCCTCGGTCATGCGTGGGCAAAATAGTTTGCTCAGCCAAGTGCCTACTTTGCATGCATTCCAAGGTCTCTGAAAGAACATGAGAACCTGTCAAAGCGTGGTCTGAGCATGCTACCGAACGTGGATGAGTCAAAATCCCCCGGAAACGAAAGTGAAGGATAATGTGAATTTCCTGAGAGCATCGGCAAACTAGCTTTTCCGCGCCATTTCTACGTAGCTCAGCACTTCAAAAATAGTTTTTGCGGCCTGTATGGCAGTTATGCCCATGTCATAGTGAGGTGCCACCTCAACCAGATCGAAGGCGACTAACTGATAATCACAAACCTTCCTCAAAAGATCTAGAAACATGTGAGTACCCAAGCCGTCAGGTTCTGGATTTTGAACAGCCGGAGCAAAAGCCGGGTCCAGGACATCCATGTCGATGGTCAGATAGACTTTTTCACAGTCATCGAGAAGCACATCGATCTTTTTTGCTGTCTTTTCGACGCCATCCCTTCTGATTTGCTGAACCGTCATAAACTGAGTGCCAGATTTCTTAGCGTAGTCAAGCTCTTCTTTGCATACAGCTCGGGTGCCAATCTCCAAAATCTTTTGGGGATTGATCTGTTCCTTGATTCTCCTCATGAAAGTGGCGTGGGATGTAGTTAGGCCCATGTATTCTTTACGCATGTCCAGATGGGCGTCGAAGCTTACCAACGCGACGTTTCCACCAACGCTTCGCATTGCGCCGAGAGTTATAGTGTGTTCTCCTCCAATAACCGCTGGCACTTTCTTGGAATCCAACAGGTCTTTTGTGACCAACTCTAGACGTTCCAGCGTTTCATCAACTTCCCCAGCGATATGGAGATCACCTATGTCGTGGATTTCCAGGTCTTCAACGTCCATGTTGGCCCTGAAGCTGTGTGTTTCAATGTTTAAGGATGCTTCTCTGATGGCGAAGGGTGCAAATCTTGCTCCAGAGCGATAGGTGCTCGTGGCGTCGAAGGGAGCTCCCAAAACCACGTATCTGGCCTCTTCAAAGGTCTGTTGAATGCCGCTGAAAACTGGAGACGGAGAAACAAAAAGCTCACGATGACCCATGTCCTAATCAGCCTCTGCAGGATTTTGTTTATGAGAAACTCGGAATCTAAATGTTTTCTATTTCTTTGGAGAAAGGTAGGAGCATAACGAGTTGTTACGTTTCATGGACTAGACAGTTCATGTCCAGGTCTTCGCTTTCCATTATTTCTTCGATGTTGAATTTCTTCCTTGAGCCTTTCGATTTCCTTTCTTAGACTCATTATTTCAAAGAGAAGAAACACATTGCCATGCGTGAAGAACTGGTCTACTTTCTCTGAGATGGTTTGTTCATTGATTCTGTCTCCGACCTCATCAAATATTTCTTTCGAAAGGATTTCTTTTGGATTCATGCTAATCGGGATCAGATTGATCTTAGAGAGGATAACCGTTATGAAAGCAGAATTATTATAAGAAATTCATTTTTCGTATTCAATATTCATTTTGCGCGCATAAGAAAAGGTAAAAAGGAGAAGTTAAAGAAGCTGCATCGTCTCCTTCCATTCCTCAACAAACTTGAGACCTTTCTCCGTCTCATACCTGGTTGAGTGTGGTGGTTCTCCCGAAGCCCTCAGTGATTGCGCGAGCGCGCAAATTTGTTCATGCATGCATGCAGAGACTGCGGACATGGAGTTTGCATGCTCGAGTTCTGCCCACTATGCCTGCATCGCGCGCACTATTCAAGTTGAGTCACGCCCTATGGCATCCCAGCTCTGCACCTCTTTCGTCGGCAGTGTCTAGTCTTGGTCCTGAAGTCGATTAAGACAAGTAGAATCAACTAGAAATGGCCCCAAAACTCCAAGGCAGCTTAATTCCGTTTTGTTTTTAAGCATGAACTACATCTAATAAAGACTCTGAACCCAAGCGCACACTCATCCGCCAATGGAGCGTCACCTCAAAATGACCATGGAAGAGTTGGCAGGTATTAAGAAATTAGATTTCAAAATGTGCATGCAGTGTGGCAAGTGCACCGGCTCATGCCCCGTTTCCCCCAAATCCAAGCTAAATCCTAGGAGACTAATGCTCGAAACTGCCTACCTAGTCTCTCCCTTGACTATGTATCCTCCCTTAAACATCTACGAGAAAAGTGAAATTTGGGACTGCACAACCTGCTCCACCTGTTCGTATCGTTGCCCCCGAGAAGTGAAGCCCATGGACGTACTCATCGGTCTGCGTGGCCTTCTCGTTGAAGAAGGACGTGTTCCCTCCACACTAGGAGATGCTCTAGAAGGAGTTTACAAATATGGAAATCCGTGGGGGATAAGTCGAAGTAAAAGATCTGATTGGGCGCAGGATCTAAACGTGAAGTACGTCTCAGAAGGAGAGACCATCGATTTACTCTATTTTGTCGGATGCGCCGCATCCTATGATTCTAGGGCACAAGAAGTAGCTAGAGCGATAGTAAAGAACTTGAACGCATTAGGCATCGACTTTTCTTTGCTAGGAAACAAGGAAACTTGCTGTGGAAATGAAATAAACTCCCTCGGAGAGAAGGGACTCTTTGAAGAGATAGCCGAGAACAATTTAGGCCTTTTCGACCGATTCGGTGTTCAAAAAATCATTACTACCTCGCCACATTGCTTCCATGCGTTCAAGAGTAGGTACAGAAGAGAACTCCCAGTCAAACATTACACGCAGTATTTTGCAGATTTGATTGACGAAGGAAAACTCAAGTTTTCAGGGAAGACTGAAAAAGTGGTGACTTACCAGGACCCTTGTTTCTTGGGAAAACACAATGACATCTACGACGAACCTAGAAAGATAATCGAGAGCATTCCAGGAGTAAGATTTACGGAACTAACCAAGTCAAGGAAACGAAGCGTCTGTTGCGAGGGCGGAGGGGGAAGAATGTGGCATGACATCCCGGGGGGACGCCTTGCCGAAGATCGCGTCAAGGAAGCCCTCGATGTTGGAGCGGAGATAATAGCCGTAGCGTGCCCCTTCTGCCTGCTAACATTCGACGACGCCATCAAGACAACAGGCAACGAGGAGAAAATTCAGGTCAAAGACACCATGGAGCTGGTTGCTGAAGCGCTTTAACTTTCTAGCAGACAATCATGCGCGAGCATTCTTCAGTCAGGAACAGCCTGAAGTCCTTAATCTGCATTGCAAGTCAAATTCTAAGTCTTAACCGCCTAGATTTCTCTTCCATGAGACTCAACGTTAGTTACTTAAAGGTTAAATAACTGTAAATACTCATTTTTTGGACTCTGTGAGTTTGAAGGACGAACGGACCGGGAAAAATAGAATGGATATAATTGTTTGCGTTAAACACGTCCCCGAAACAGCTGAGGCAGAAATAGCTATTGATAGTAGTGGAAAAGCGATAAAGACAGAAGACCTCGTTTTCGACATCAACGAGTGGGATGACTACGCCATTGAAGAGGCTGTTCTAATGAAGGAAAAGCTTGGAGGCTCGGTCACCGTTGTAACAGTAGGCCCAGAAGACTCCGACAAAACCTTGAGGAAATGTTTGGCCAAGGGAGCAGATAGGGCGATGAGATTAACGGACGAGGCTTTTGAAGGATCCGATGCCTACGCCACAGCCAAGATTTTGCACAAGGCTGTCAAAGACTTGCCCTTCGACCTAATCTTAACTGGCACCCAAGCTGGCGACGACGGTTATGCCCAAGTTGGCGTCATATTGGCGGAGTTGCTCGGAATTCCCCACGCCACTCTGGTGAAAAAAATCGAGCCCAAAGAAGGATTCGTGAGAGTCAATCGCGAATTAGAAGGAGGCTTAGAACAGATTATGGAAGTCAAGATTCCAGCGATGCTTGCGGTCCAGACAGGAATCAATGAACCGCGGTATGTATCCATAATGGGCATCAGAAAGGCTAGGCAGAAGGAGCTGAAGGTTCTCGGTTTGGAAGATCTTGGCCTAAAAGAGGAGGAAATCGGAGAATCTGGGTCATGGATGACCGTGGAAGAGATGTTTATACCTCCAGTCGAGAAGGAAGCTGAAATCCTGACCGGAGGACCCGACGAAATCGCAGCAAAGATTGTTGAGACTCTCAAGGCGAGGGGGCTTGTATAGATGACAGAACTTTTTGTCTTAGCTGAGCACAGACAGGGCGAATTCAGGGACGTCACTTTCGAAATGTTAACCAAGGGCAGAGAGTTAAGCCAAAAGATCGACGCGGACCTAACAGCGGTTCTCCTAGGCCATAACGTTAAAGAATCTGCTAAAAAGCTCGCAGATCACGCCAAAAAGGTCTTGATTGTCGACGACGAAAGGTTGGAGTGCTTCAACGCAGAGGCATATCAGAGGGTCCTATCGCATTTGATCTCCGAACACAAACCATTGCTTACCTTGATAGGGCACACCTCCTTTGGCATTGACTTGGCGCCAAGTCTTGCTACAGAGCTGGATGTGCCGTTGGCCACAGACTGCATAGGCTTGGACTTTGAAGGAAAAAAGCTGATTGTTGTTCGTCAAGTATACGGCGGCAAGGTAAACGTTAAGGCATCGCTTCGCGAGTCTGAGAGTTACCTGGCAACGTTACGTCCAGCGACCTTTGAAGTCAAAGAGGTCGAACCTCTCGGCGGCGAGATAATTGAAATGCCGTCTCCGCTTAAGGAAGACATACCGTACAAAAGATTCATTGAATACTTTGAGGCTCCTGCAGGAGAAGTAGACATAACTGTAGCCGACATCTTGGTGGCTGTAGGCCGGGGAATCAAGGACACCGAAAACGTGCCAATAGTTCAGAAACTAGCAGAGGCTCTTGGAGGAGCCCTCGCTTGTTCGAGACCCATCGTGGATAAGGGTTGGCTTCCGGCAGATCGACAGGTTGGAACTTCTGGAAAAACGGTGAAGCCGAAGCTCTACTTGGCCGTCGGCATCAGCGGCGCTTTTCAGCACGTGTCTGGAATGAAAAACTCTGATCTCATCATTGCGATAAACAAGGATTCCAAAGCACCGATCTTCCGCGCCGCCGACTACGGCGTCGTAGAAGACCTATTCAAGGTAGTGCCTACCCTAACAGACAAAATTTTGGAAGAAAAAACGTCAAGGAGTTAAGTTTAAGATAAAACCAAGAAGGAGGTGACAAAGTGAAATTTGAACTAACCGAGGAACAAATGGATATTAAGAATGCAGCCCGAGAGTTTGCAGAGAAGGAATTTACAGCAGAATTGGGAAGAAAATACGATGAAAACTACGAATTTCCATGGGAGCTCTATAGGAAAGCGGCCAAACTGGGCTTCATCGGAATGTCTCTCCCCGAAGAACACGGAGGACAGGGACTAGGCTGTATCGAAGACTGCTTGGTCGCCGAAGAATTTTACAGGGTGGATTCAACGTGTGCTTCCCTTCTGGCCGGAGTCGGTTTTGCTGCTTTGGTTCCGAAATTTGGCACCGAAGAACAAAACAAAAAATACGTCCCAAGAATATGCAAGGGCGAAATCGTATGTGCAATGGCGCTTACCGAGTCCAACCACGGTACCGACGCCGGAATCACAGGTTTGGAAACAACCGCAGTGAAAGACGGAGATGAATGGGTAATAAACGGGGCCAAAACATACATCACATGCGGCGAAGAAGCAGAATTCATTATGGTTTGCTGCCAGACCGATCCAAAAGCTTCACCTCCATATAGAGGAGTAAGCATGATTATTGTTGAAAAGGGAACCCCAGGACTTGACACCAACTCACTTAAGCCAAAAATGGGCATAAGGGGAGCCCCGCAAGCGGAGCTATCGTTTGACAACGTTCGAGTACCTCTAGACAACCTTCTCGGCCAAGAAAACAGAGGCTTTCATCAAATCATGTCATACTTCGACTTCAGTCGAATACCGATCGCAGGAGGAGCAATAGGCATAGCTCAGGGAGCTTACGAACGCGCCTTGAAATACTCTGCGGAGAGAGAACAGTTCTTCCAACCAATTGCAAACTTTCAAATCACACAATGGAAAATCGCTGAAATGGCAATAAAGATAGAGACGGCAAGATTGCTTACGCATAAAGCTGCCTGGCTAATCGAAAACAAACCCGAACAGCGTAGATTGATCACCAAGCTTGCTTCGATGACGAAAGCATACGCAGCCAAAGTCGGCATTGAAGTTGCAAACGAAGCTATCCAAATTCATGGAGGCGTCGGTTATGTCGATTCCGATCTCGAACGCTTTTATCGTGACGCCAGAATCAACGATATCTGGGAAGGAACAGGTGAGATTCAAAGATACATAGTTGCCAGGGAATGCTACAGAGAAATAGGCGTTTCAATCTAGACACTATGGCTATCCAAGGTCACCCAGCAACTCTCTCAGCGATTCTACTTCCTTCCTCAGCGCGGCCACGTCCGTCTCCAAAGCACTAGCCTTTTCCTCCCCAACTTTCCTGACTCTCTCTATCTCCTCCAAAAGATCAACCTTCTCGCTTTCCAACCTCTCAATCTTTTCTCGTAGACTCCTTAGGGTTCGCGCTAGCCCTTTCTCGATTCCCTTAATTTCGTCAATCACACCTCTAATGGTTATCCTGTCCTTGCCGAGAACTGTGCGAAATCTTCTTTCACAACTAGGACACTTGAACAGTCCTAGCGTAAGCTTGAACCGCTCACCGATCTTACTCGGTCTGCCAACCATTGACCAAGTCTTAAGTGGACTAGCGACTTCGGCTCCACATTTTGGACACTCACCCAACTTCTATCCCCAACACTAACTAGATACTCTATTCGCTAAAATGCATTTTCAAAGATGATGAAGCCTAGAAAATAAAAGAGGGAGGCTAGATTGAGATGATGAACTGGAGGCGATCAACCAATTCCTTGTAGCGGTTTCTTATGGTGACCTCCGTCACTTGAGCGATTTCAGCGATTTCCCTCTGGGTCTTTCTTTCTCCAGTCAAGACGGAAGCGATGTAGCTGGCAGCTGCAGCTATGCCGGTGGGGCCTCTTCCCGACGTAAGTTTTAGCTCCTTTGCTACTGTCAGGATTTTATGAGCGATTTCTTCAACCTTTCCCTGCATGGCTAGTTGGTTGGAAAACTTGGTTACGTATTGGCTAGGCTTTAATGGTGGAATAAAATAGTCAAGTTCCTTTACGAGAAAACGATAGCTGCGTCCAACCTCTTTTTTGTTAATGCTTGAAGCTTGAGCAATTTCATCGAGGGTTCGGGCTAATCCACATTGTCTGCAGGCTACGTATATGGCAGCTGCGGTTACGCCTTGAATAGACCTTCCACGTATAAGGCGCTCCTTAACAGCCTTGCGGTAGATGACGGAAGCAGTTTCAAGGATGTTTTTGGGCAGACTGAGACCATTCGCTATCTTGGAGATTTCAGAAAGGGCAAAGGCAAGGTTTCTCTCCGTAGCATCGGAGACCCTGATGCGCCGCTGCCACTTACGAAGCCGGTAAATCTGAGCCTTCTGCCCAGGGGAAAGCCTTTTGCCATAAATATCACGGTCATGCCAGTCGATCATGGTAGAAAGGCCTTTGTCATGAATGGTGAAGGTGAGAGGGGCACCAACTCGGGCGCGCTTGGCACGCTGTTCATCATCGAAAGCGCGCCACTCTGGCCCTCGATCCGCGAGTTTGGCTGCGACGACAAACCCGCAGTCCATGCACACAATCTCGGCGCATTCGTAATCCCGCATAAGTCGGCTGCCGTTGCATTCGGGGCACTGTTGAAATTTCAACGGTTGTGGGACTTCTTTCTCCTTCATCTCTTTTTCCTCTCTTTTCTTCCAGGTTTAGAGGGGACGACGTAAAGAACGCGGGTAACGAGACGCTGCGAGTCCCGTATGTTGGGTTTCACCGCCACATATGGGGAGGATGTAGGGCCCAAAACGTCAAAAACCCTTCCCACGGGCTTGAGATTCTCGTCCAACACCTTGTCGCCGATTCGGGGAACATTTTCCGCCCTCAGAATCATGTTTCCACTGGAACTTACGTGAAGGACATGGCCGATTCTCTGCAAATCTTCCTTTCCCCTCACAAAACCTATGGTTCAACCGAGCCGCTTTATTTAAACCTTTCTGAGAGTAAATTCTGAAAATCCCCACTTTCATCTTCAACTCCTATGAGTTATCGGTGTTTTCTGTCGATAATGTGAATCATTTGATAAATTTTTTTGAAAAACAATCTACTTGTTCTTTCCTCCGCAACATCGAGAACTCCTTTGTTCAGCCAAAGTTCTTTTTCATTGAACCTGGCCAACCCGACTCATAGGATAAGTTCAATTAGATATATTAACGAAAATCACTTTTCCGCCACCGCAATGAATAAAGCATCTAAAACTCATATCAGATTATGATTCAAATGCGGAAACAAAACAAGATCGTCCTGTGGCCAGTCTACTTCGATGCCAACAAGACAAGAACGGAAGGACGCAGAGTTCCCAAAAAACTCGCCATACCGTCACCGAAACTTGAGGAAATTCAAAAAGCAGTGAAAAGGATGGGTCTTCAACCTGAGATAATTCCTAATGCCACATACCCGAGTTCTCCATGGCAAGGAACTGGCCTACTAATCATTCCCAAGAAGGATTCCAAAGTCGACACAATGCGTAAGATAGCGAAGCAACTTCTAGATATTCGCGGATAAGAAATAAACCATTAGACTTTTTCTTTTGATACAAGAATGGCGTTTATAATACCGTCTTGGCCAGGGCGGGACGTCACGCGAGCGGTTCCCAACGGGGTTTCAATCACTGTTCCCCTAGTAATCACGCCTCGGCGGTCGTAATCCACGCTAGCTGGATTCTTTATTACGCGAAGAATCTGCACCTTGGCAACCTTTCCAGAAGAATCAGAGACGTTTGCGTGGCTTGCAGCCAACAATCGAACTTTTTCGCTGGTTCCCCGCCTACGGCTAACTTTCCTCTTAGGTTTACCCAACTTCGTCTCCGCGGGAAAGGAGCCTCTCTCAAATCTTCTTTTCGTCCGATACCCTCGTTTTCTTCCGCCCGAAGCTTTTCTTTTATCTTGATCCCCATGCCACACAGACAAGCTTGTATCATCTCAGCCAATAATCGATGAAACTATCAAAACTTGACATATAAGTTTATCTTAGCGAGCTATTTTTCCAGATTAATTTCTCCTTCCAGTTCGGGCTTAGCAAAATCTTCGAATATGCCTTTGAGTTGACGCCTCATCGTCCGCAAGTCGTGGCTGAGACCGAAGAAGTCAGCGAAAAACTCGGTTGTCCGTATCACTTTCTTTCGTCCAGCCCTCTCACGAACGATCAAATCCAGATCCTCCAGTTCTTTGAGGTGATTGTAAGCATGGTGCCCTCTGACACCGATGACTTGAAACTGAGGCACCGGTTGTCGATAGGCAATGTAAGACAAGGTCTTCAATGGACCACCGGAAAGAAGCGGCCTTGTGGCTAGTCTTCGAACTCTTGGGGTGTATTCTGCTTTCAACTGCAAAACGAACCGTTCACCCCCAAGTTCAAGGATTTCAAGGGCGGTGTCACGATTTTCGTATTCCTTCATGAGGGTCTTCGCCAGCCATTGGACTTTCCTTTTGGAGCGAGTGCCAATCAGCCTCCCCAAAGTCTTCAAATCAAGAGGCCGTCCAGCCACATAGAGTGCTGCCTCCAGCAGAGGTAGATCGCGCATAATCTTTTCCTTTTTACGCCGCTCAGATAATTCCTGTTCCTTTTCCTCTTCTTCCAAGGGTTACGCCTCCTTTGACGGTTATGTAGAGCTCGAAGTCGTCCTCCTGCCACAAGCTCACTTTCCCCCTTTGGGCAAGAAAAAGGAGGATTATGAAGGTCTTGACTGCTTCAAGCCTTTCTAATCCAGCTACAAACTTGGAGAACACGATCAACTTGGCTTCACTTGCAAGCCGCCATAGTGAACTGTACAGTTTTTCCATGCGCTTCTCTATTTCCACCAAATATAGGTCAACCGGAGGAAGAACTTCCGGCGCAGGTATGATTGGTTCAAAACGTGGTTCTAGATGAGTCAAGCGTTCGCCCTTTAACACTTCGTCCAATACTTTCAACAGGTGTTGGATGGTGGTTGAAGATAGCTCATAGCGATACGGGAGAAACAAGGGCGGTGGGAGGAAATCCGGTGGGGCTTTGGGTGGAGGCGGAGGCTCTTCCAGTTTTAGTAGAAGTTTGGACTTCATGAGGTATATGGTGGAGGAAGAATCCAGGGCCACGCCTGAGGCTCTGAAATCGATTTCTCCCCTTTTCTCCATTTCCTCCAAGAAAGACGTTAGCAGAAATGAAATGTTGACGTCCCAAGGCATCATCTTTTGTAGTCTGTGAAGCTCAAAGAGTATGTTCCATGGAGGCTGAAAGTAGAAGGGTTTTTCCAAGGTTGAGGACACTAGGCAGCCTCCTTGAGCATGGCGGAAACCACATGGGAGACTCCGTTACGTTCATATATACCGTATATCTTCTCGGCTTTGCTAACCATCTCAGGCTTCAACGTGATAACCAGAAACTGAGATTTCACTGATTCTTCAGCCAAGAGTTCTCCTAGCTTGGCTACGTGAAAGGCATCCAGATGCGCGTCAATTTCATCAAACAAGTAGAAGGCGGCAGGCATGAAATCTTGCAGAGCGAATATGAAGGCAACTGCAGCCACAGATCTTTCCCCGCTACTGGCTCCACTCACGAGTATAGGAGGCTTGCCTGGGAATTGAACGACCATATCCATTCCACCGCTGAAGGGTTCTTCAGGGTTTTCGAGTTTCAGGACAGCTTCTCCACCGTCGGTGAGTTTCAAAAAATACCTTCTGAAGCTTCCATGTATTTTGTCAAAGGCTTCTGTGAAAGCAGCACGTTTTTTTCTTTCAATTTCATCCATAAAGGTCAGGATGGCTTGTTTCTCCTTTTCAAGTTCATTCATGCGTATGGACAGTTCTTTGTATCTTGAAGCTTGCTCATCATAGTGTGTGAGAGCCAGTTGATTAACGGCTCCTAGTCGCTCTAGCTCGAAGCGTAAGAGTTTAAGGGACGATTCAGCCGTTTTGAGTTGTTCAGGCGAAATCTTCAAGGTCTCTTCATAACCGAGTTCCGTCAATCGATGACGGTGCTGATCCAACTGCAATTGGTTTGTTTGAAGGTTGAGTTGAAGCTCGTTGAACAAGTGATCCGAACGTTCGTATACGGCATCCAATCGACGTAACTTCTTGTCGATGTCGTCAATCTGAGATGTGAAAATCTTCGATTCCTTCCTGGCGGTCAAAACGGTGCGAGACAATTCTTCTTTTGTCTTTTCGAGTTCTAGAAGGTTCTTTTCAAGTATCTCCTTTTGCAGGCGGGCTTCTTCAACTTCCTTTTCCACCGTTGAGATCTGCCACTTCACCTTTCTAAGTTGAATTCTAATGTTATCAGCACCTATCTTGAGGACATTTTTGAACTTGGATTCGAGAGTTGCGAGGTTGGTCTCCACGCTGCCAAGCCTTTGCCGCAACTCAATAATTTCCTCTCCTAGTCTTTCTCGCTGAATCTCCATCTCTTGAATTTGAACTGGATCAGTTTTTCGCCGCAGTTCCACTAGTTCATTGCGTAGTTCTTGCATTTCTTTTCGAAGATTGGTCCGTTGGGCTCTTTGGAGCCCTAGCTGTGTCTTCTCTCTTTCAAGGCGTTCATTGGCCCCTTGGATATACCTCTCGATACGCTTGACATTCTTTCTCGTTTGCTTGACGCTTCGGCGTACTCTCGCAATTTCGCCCTCAAGTGTGGTGATGGCCTCAGCCAACCTGGCTAGTTCCATCCTTGTTTTGTCGATTTCTTCGTCAAAAGCGCTTATGTCATGTCCTCTCTTCGTCAAGTGCCCCTGAAGAGCCCTTACGGCTTCATCAAGGCTTTTCACAGCAGACTCGCTTGGAATGATGGAGGAGAAGTCAACGGGCGCTCGATAGTAACCGCTTTCGAATCCTCCACCAGCTTCATAGAGGTCTCCGTTAACGGTGACTGCTCTGGAACCGCTACGGGAAGCGGCGAAAGCAGTCTTTTCATCTCTTGTTACAAGGGTGTCTCCAAAGACGAAAATCACTGCGGGTTCATAGCTCTTCGCACATTTGACAAAGGCAGAGACGGGTCCGCTCACACCCCTAAGCTTTGAGGGATTGATGGACTTGATGGCAGACAATTCTTCAAGTGGAATTATCTTAATCCGTCCCAGTTTCAGTCGTTTCAGTGTTTCAGCGCAAGTGAACGCCGCGTCAAAATTCTGGACAATCATGGAGTCGAGCCAGCCAGTCGCTGTCGCTTCTATGACCCGCTCATAACCCTTTTGCACTTTGATCAGGTTTCTAAGTCGCCCGTGTACACCTGAAATTACACCAAGTTCTGCAAGCTCTTCGATGTTTCTTAACGCGTTTTCCTCTGTGGCAACCCTTTCAGCAAGTTCACGTTGAGTGGCAAACTCCACAACCGCTTCTCGAGCTGATTCAGCGATTTTCTCCGCCTGGGCTATCTCTTTCTCCACAGACTCTCTTTGTGCAATTCTTCGCTCCAGGGTTCGTTCAAGACTTTTGGATCGTTTCGTCTGTTCCCTCTGTACCGTCTTAAGGTCCGCATAGGACTTTTTGAGGTCATCGAGAGTCGTTGAAAATCTATTCCTTCGCGTCTTGAGGTCGTTCAGTCTCCGTGAAAAAACTCTTGTTTCTGTTTGGCTTCGGATATAGTCGCTCCGGAGATCAATGAGGTTTTGAGTCAGCTTGTCCAATTGGCGCTCGACCTCTCGGATTTTTTTGCTGTTTTCACCCAAATTGGACCGTAGTTGCGCAGCTTCATTGGAGACCGCCTCATATTGAGACTGTTTGACGACAATTTCTTTGGAAAGTTGATCACGTTCTCGTCTTAATCGTCGAATCTCTTTTCGGTTTTCCGCGACTTCGTTTTTGATAGCCTCCAGTTGTTGGGAACTGTTGTCCCTTACCTTTTTGAGCCCTTCAAGACTTATTGTTCCAGTGCTCATTTTGCTTGTCAGTTCGGTCAGTTTCGATTTGATGTCACCTATCTTAATTTGAACTTCAAGAAGACGTGTTCCACCTTCCTCAATCCTTTCTGAACTGAGTCTTCTCCACTCCGTTTCGACTCCACGACGCTGAGACCTAAGTTGTTCCCTCAATTGCCTCGATTTTTCAACCTTGCCCTGAACTGCCTCAATTTTTGCTGTGAAATCAGTGATCTTTCTTTGGATTTCTAGGATTTCACCGAAGATTTTCATGGCTTCAAAAAACTTGATTTCCTTTTGCAGAAACATGTAACGAAGTAATTCGTTCCGTTCTCTTTCTAAGTCGTCTACCCTCTTCTGTACCTCATCTATTCGACCCATGGCTGTTCGGATAGATATCTCAGCCGCTCGAAGCTTTTCTTCTGCCTCAGCCTTTTCGGAATCGTATTGTGCTATGCCAACTAAATTTGATATCATTTTTCTACGTTCGCTAGAAGAGATTTCAGCCATACGAGTGATAGTTCCCTGCACAACAACATTGTGTCCAGTTGGGCTGATTCCAGCCATGGACAGTATGTCAATGATGCGGGACCTTGAAATCCTTCTGCCATTGACACGATAAACACTTTGGCCATCCTTGTAAATTTCACGGGAAACGGTTACCGTGCTTGTGTCAACTGCTAGGCGATTGTCAGAGTTGTCAAATTGAATTACAATTTTGGCGGCTTTCGCTTTTTCCACACGCGCTTCGGGGGAACCATGGAAAATCAGTTTGGCAAGGCTTTCAGCTCGAAGTCTTCTGGCGCTCAGCTCACCCAAGCCAAATAGAACTGCGTCAGCAATATTGGTTTTCCCGCTTCCATTCGGTCCGGTCAGGACAGTGAAACCCTTATCCAGCATAATACTAGCAGTTTTCGGACCGAAGGACTTGAAACTTCTCAGTTCAATCTTCTTGATGTAAGGCATTTTTTAAGCCGCCTTCGGTTTTTGCATAGCGGAATTAACCTATCATTTTACAATCTTTCTATAAATATCTTCTATAAATAAAATATGCATAGTAAACGTGTTTTAACTATTTTGTTACAAAAGCTTCGAGGGCCTTCATCTTTTCCTTGTGCCGCGGAACTTTTCCGCCATTTTTTTGACAAAAGACTTGATACTTTCCCCGTTGCCGTAAACAAGCATATACCCATTCTTTTGTATTTTGCACGAAAGCCTGTTTTCCTTGACAAGTCTTTCCACATCTTTCCGGGGAGTATCATCTGAAACTTGAACTCGCACCCAATTTTTGTCTCGTGGAACTCCTAGGACCAAAGTGGGAGTCACTTCCTCTTTTTCTTTTACTCTTGTCTTTTTTGCTTTCTCAAGCTTTCTCAACCACTGATCGACGAATCTGGTTCCCAATTTTTTTTGTGCAGCAAAAATAGCATAGGATTCGACACTTGCCAGATAGTTTTCAATCCTCGGAATGTTTTCAATGTGAGTTGAGTCTACTTTCAAGATTTGTATCATTGTCTTTGCAGAGCGCAGGTCGTTCATTACGACTGTTGGAATTTCCTCTCCCGTTTTACGAAGTTCAGTGAGCAAATCAGCCAAGACTTTCCAGTTTTTTTCGTAGCTCATATTCTATGCTACTCTCCGTTCCAATGCCATCAATCATAATAGAACAGAATCAAGCTTTTAAACTTCGAATTTTTGCGAAAAAGTAACCTGTGCACACTTGACAAAAAACGTTTTTCCACCAACAAATGGTACACCTCCTGCAGACCAGAGTTTTTGGAGCCAATATTCCATCTTCCAATATCAAGCTCTAAGTCAAAGTGATAAATAAAGGAACGTGAAGGAAAGCCAACCAAATGGTGTATTCGGAAATCGTCTATGGTCCGATTGGGTTTATAATGCCGAAGTTGATTTCGACAACGCATAGGACCCGATATGCTGGTTTTCAGATATACGTAAAAAATGAGGTCAAGATAAGAACGCGCACATGCAACACCGCAGGAAGGGCCATCAATAAAGAATGTATGTGATTCTTTTCCTTTTGTGCGAAAATGGGAGCAACAAGGTTGAATAGGTGCTTGTAGTAGAAATCATGTAGGAGAGTTCGTTGTCTGGCAGAAAAAAACGAGCTGTCCAGATTGGTACAGCCTTTGTTCTGGTTGCTAATGGGCTTGCAATTGCTAGTGCGGTTATCTTACGAGATATTTGGTTTGTCATAATTGTTTTGGGGATTGTTGCCTTCGATATCTACCTGTACTATTTCAGATTCCAACGGAAAAAGGAGCCACGATATCCATTAGTGCCTCCAGAGGGAAAGGGGGACGCCTATCTTCCAAGAACAGATATTCCCAGACCAATACATGAAGACTTTCGCAGAATGCGGGAAAAGAAGCGTAGGTTTGAAAGGATAGAGAAACTAAGGCGCAAGAAAAAAAAGCGCCACTAGAATGCGCGCGCGC
>CAYFXU010000042.1:10031-16257 GCA_964347145.1 uncultured Candidatus Bathyarchaeia archaeon | reverse complement strand
AATGGTCAAGAACGATGTCAGGCTAAAATACTCCGGGGTAGTTGTATTTGCGTCTCACATTCTCAGCGTCGCAACGGGACTCGCTTTCGTCCTTATGATCACGAGAAATGTCTCCAATGAGGAGTTCGGAATTTGGGGAAACATCAGTGACCTTTCCAACTATTTCATACTACTCAGCGGCGTGATCCCATTCTGGACAACTCGATTCGTAGCTCGAGACCACGCTGGATCAGCAAGAACAGGATTAATTGCCAACCTATTCATATCCGTCGCGGCGACTTCTGTATATCTAGCATTAGTCCCAACCATTCTATCAAGTCTGCAAATTGGCAGCATCTACGCGATTCTTTACACTGTTGTATCAGCTCAAATACTTGAATTGCACTTAACATCTGCTCTGGAAGCAGTCCTGCGCGCAAAACAACCTCAAACAATCGGGTATGCTTTGTTCATATTTGAAGCATGCAAAGTCCTTCTCGGCTTCACGTTAATCCTACAGCTTAAACTGGGTTTGCAGGGAGCGCTCTACAGCATAATCATCTCACACTCCTTTCGAATAGTATTTTACATAAAACTCACTGCAAAGGAACTCAAAGGAACCGTCAAGTGGAGCCACCTAAGAGAATGGCTAAAAGCCTCACCAATCAACATCTATGACATAGTTGGGAACAGAATAGCAACGTTCACCCTAATACTATTATTCGTCTACGGAGGTGAACTTGCGCGAGGGTACCATGGAGCAGCCGCAACTTTCGCTAACATCATCACATATTCATCATTGTTGGCGTTTGCGCTCTACCCACGGCTTCTCTCTGAAAGTAGTAGCGAGGACGTATCCACTTCCCTTAGATTGGTCATGATGTTTGCCATCCCTATGACTGTCGGAGTCACGGTTCTGTCTGATTCCTACCTGACAATTTTGAGGGCAGATTTTGCTCAGGCAAGACCAGTTCTGCTTCTGCTGGCAATAAGCGTTTTGTGTCTGACCCTGTCACAAGTCTTCAACACAGTCGTTTTGGGCACTGAAAGAGTTGACGCTAAGGCCAAAATCGCCTTTAGAGAACTTGCAAAGAGTCGCCTATTCCTCCTCTTCACCCTACCCTACGTCCAATCAGTCGTAACCATTCCAACAACATTCGTCATCTTGACCTCAATCGCAAGAACGCCTTTAGAAGCTGCCACCTACCTCGCCCTCATCAGTTTGTTTGCGAACTCTTTCATGCTAATATCCAGATACATCATTGCTCGCAAATGTCTCCTCTTCGATTTCCCATGGACCAGCGTCTCTAAGTATATTCTGGCATCTGGGACAATGGCAACGGTGTTACTAGTGATCCCCAATCCCACAAGACTGTCAATAACGGTAGCTTTCACTCTCCTAGGAGCCACCACATATCTTACAATTATGACACTCATCGACAAAGAAGCCAGATCATTACTGAAGTCCATATTGCAAGAGGCAATGCGCATAATGAGAATTTCAAAATCGAAAACTGATGTGAGCTAACAAAGGTCGTATTCGGGGATACAAATGAAGGGAAGCCTCAAGATTCTTCTTGGCAATAAGCTCCAGCCTCGGGAGCTTAACCTCCTTTACAAATCTTATGACATCGTCGGCGATATTGCGATCATTCGAGTCCCAGAGCCTCTCAAGCAACGGAGCAAAATCATTGCTGAAGCTGTTATGCAGACTCACAAGCGCGTAAAAAGCGTTTGGCGTCAAGCGAGTCCGATTTCAGGCGATTTTCGCCTACGTGGCTTAGAGTTCGTTTTGGGTGAGAGGAAAACAGAAACCCTCCACAAGGAGAACGGCTGCCTCTTTAAGGTTGATTTGGAAAACTGCTATTTTTCACCGAGATTGTTGTATGAGAGGATGCGGATCGCTAGACAAGTTCAACCAGACGAAGTGATTCTAAACATGTTCGCTGGCGTGGGCTGTTACTCCATAGTTATAGCGAAGCACTTCAGGCCTAAGAAAATTTTTTCAATAGACATTAATCCGGTAGCCTTTCAGTACATGCAAGAAAACATCAAGCTCAACAAAGTTGAAGAAAAAGTCATTCCGATTCAAGGAGATGCAAAGAAGGTTATCGAAGAGAGATTGTCAAACGTGGCGGATCGGGTTATCATGCCACTGCCTGAAAAGGCCTATGGATATCTCGATTGTGCCTCATTGGCGCTTAGCCAGACCGGAGGATGGATTCACTACTACGATTTTGAACACGCCAAAAGGGCTGAAAATCCAATCGAAAAAATTGAGTTGAAAGTATCTGATAAACTGCAAATTTTAGGCCTTGACTTTCGGGTGGTGTTCGGGCGAATCATGAGAACCACGGGGCCCAACTGGTATCAAGTGGTTCTTGACATACGTGTAAAGAATAGTCTATGACAGCCAAATCTTTTATAGCCTTTCTGTTAAAGAATACAATCAACATGGAGGGATAGAGTATCAAGAAGAAGTTGATGGACATCTTGGCTTGCCCAATCGATAAATACTATCCCCTTGAGCTTCATGTTTTTGAGGAAAAGGAAGAAATCGTAGAAGGCGTGATAATATGTCCCAAGTGTCTACGTTGGTATCCGATTCGAGACGAAATCCCTGAAATGTTACCTGACGAATTGAGAGAAAGAAAAGACGAACTGCCTTTTCTGCGGAAATGGAAGAAAAAATTTCCCCAAGAAATACTCTCGAAAGGCAAGCCTTTCAATCTTGGTAAGGAAGCTGAAAAAAAGAAAGACATGTAAATCTTATCTCAATTTCATATGAACAATACTAGTCCAGAAAGGGCAATCAAAAATTGAACAAAAAGTAAGAAGCGCACTACGTCCTTTTCGTAAACTTTTCTCTTCACTTTCTTCAAGAACCAGACTGCAAAGTGAGTTGTGTCGTAGATCTTTTCGTAGGGCATTTCTAAAGAATTGTCTTCGTTTGGCTTGGCAAAGGCCTGAACATCGCCTGCCCTATCGATGACTCTAGCTCTAAAATACAACAAGCCTTCTACGAAGTAAAGTAAAAAAAGCCACACGGCAAGTCTTTCCATGTTTCCCAGAATTGCGGTTATCGCGATTAAGGCTCCAACCGAATACGTAAACGAATTCCCTGGAAGAACCTTTGCAGGGTACCAGTTGAAATACAAAAAGGCCAGCAAGGTGGCAGAAACGATGAAGGCTATCAGCGAAATCCAAAGTTTTTCAACAATCAGGCTCGCGACGCCAAAGGTTGTGAAGATGATTAGCCCCATGCCCGCCTCGAGCCCATTGTACCCAGCAAGGAGGTTAAATCCGTTTGCCGCCCCAATTATGCCAACTGGAACCACAAGCAGAGGATAAACCCGACCAAGATTCACTCTTCCGAAAAAGGGGATTTCCATAACTGAATACTTGGGATCTAGCTTGATGACCATCAAAGGAAGCGCTAGTGGAATAGTTAGCAAAAACTTTTGAAACTGGGTTAATCCTTGTTTCCAGCCTAAAATATCGTCGGTGAATCCTATGAAACCAGCCAATAACGCAGTTGCCGAAATTGCAAAAGCTTCGACCACGTTAGTTTCTGTGTCCCAATAGAAGCTTTTTAAGAAAATATAAATTAGCAACGAAAAACATATGACGAGGGCAACAGCGATTCCTCCCGACCTTGAAACAAGGGGTTTCTCATACTTATTCATGTCCTTCCCAAGAAGCTTTGCATTCTCAGCTGATCTTATCCATTTTCTTGTGAGAAAGAAGGTTGAAGAGAAACTCAATACGAGAATGACAGCAACAAGAACTACTTCATCTATTTCAACAACCAAATTGTCAATAAAACACATTTCGAAAAACATGGCAACATAAAGGCTTATGATAAACGATGCTAAAGTAGAAGTTCCTAGGATTGCCATTGTCTACTCCTCAATTTCATGTAAATCTTCTCGCTGTGCATCCTTCGTAATTTGACACAGCATCTGTAACCTAAAAACTTAAGCATTGCCCTGATCAGAAGACCGAAAATTCGAATTATTACATACTAGTCCTTTTTTTGCTGGACTCTCAGCGATTGGATCCGCTTTGCTACTTGGTCCAAACGCCCCTTCCAAGGCCACGATACACAAATCCCTCCTTCTCTGCCTTGGCAGGATCGATAACATACCCCATATCTACTATCGCAGCAGGCCTTTTGACAAAAATCTTGATTCTCCTCAGATTCAAACGCCTGAATCGATCATGTCCTACTGCGATGATTATGCAGTCTGTTCCTTCAACTGTCTTCGTCAACGTCGCCTTGACAGGGTACCCCATTCTCAATAATTCCTTGTGGGAAAAGAACGGATCGTAAACCTGAACCAACGCACCCCTCTTTCTTAATGTGTCCAACAGTTTCCTTGTTGAGGACCCACCGGTTTCCTTCGTGTTTGGGAAAGCAGAAACACCGAAGACCGAGATTCTAGCTCTTCTCAGAGTCTTTTGACATGACCGTAGAGCGTCTTTTACCAAGTGCAACATATGATCCAACGTTTCATCATTTATTTTTCTCACAAGCTTTAACATGTGAAGCTTTACGTTCAGTGCCTCCGCCTCTTCAACAAGAAGGTATGAATACTTTGGGACGTAACAATTAGCGATGCTAGGAATCTGTAGGCACAGCTGAGGTTGCTGACTAACAGCGTTCCATGCTTCAACAAAGTCTATTCTAGCTTTCTCGCAAAAGTGGGCAAACTCGTTTGCCAAGGCGACGTCGACGTCTTGATGTGCCTTTTCGAACAACTTGACGGCTTCTGCCGTCTTTGTGTCTCCTACCTTAACTATTCGTTCCTTGGTGATTGTGCCCAGAATGAGAGAGGCAACATTCAAGCTTTGCTGATTGATTCCACCGACAACCCTTGTGGAGGTGTTTACGTCTTCCAAGATCTGCTCTGAGCTGGCGCAGATTGGGCACGAGGCTAAGCCAAAGTCCGTTCCAGCCTTTAATCCAGATGCGTTTTCAAGTGTCTCCTTGGCCAATGTCTCAGTAACTCCTGGACCCATGAGGCTTTGAAAAATAACCAGAGAACCCGAGTGTAGACCCATGCCTACCTCTCTACAAGTCATTTCGATATGCGAATAGTCAGGTTTTTGCTTGTTGTCGACACGCGTTGGAACGTTGATTATTATGACGTCGCTTACTGCCGCTACTTTCCTAGTGTTGGTTGTGGCCATAAAGCGTCTGCTTTTTATGTGTTTCTCTATGAACGCGTGGAGCTGAGGCTCGGTGAAGGGAGACTTATGCCTTTTCAATAAGCTAACTATACGTCGATTAAAGTCAACGCCGATCACCTTGAAGCCTACATCGACCAAAAGACAAGCCGTGAGCAAGCCGACCCGTCCACATCCTACGACACTGACTGTATATTTTTCGCGTTTTTCGGACGTGTCAATGTCCTCTTTCGCAAGCTTCATGGTCACGGCCATTCAATTTCACGTTGCTTCATTGATGGCTTCTGTTATTATACATGTCGAACACCTTTGTTGTAAGTAGATAATCCGCGCAAACTATCAGCTACATCGAAATTTAACAAGAAGTTGTTCAACGTGATGGGCCGTCTTCTAAGCCAAATCCTCTTACATCAGACATTTGGGCGTGGGCACGCTTTCAGCAACCTCTCTTGATGGGCAAACTGTTACGGCTCTTGCAAGGGTAACGTTGTCTCGAATTGCGGCTCGATCACCGATAATGCAACCCTCTCTTATCTTTACCCTTTTACCTATGACAACCTCCTCACCGATAATAGCGCCCCTTATCGACGCAAAATCTGAAATCATGGTTCCAGAAAAGACCACCGAATTTTCGACACGAACTTCCTTGCCTAAGACAACATCTTGCCCAATAGCTACGTAAGGGCCAACCCTTGATTTCCCTCCAATGTTCACACCCTTGTCAACTGCAGCAGGGTTCGTAATCTCCACGTCCATCTCTAGGCCGACATCTGTTTCCATAAAGGTCTCTTTTATTTCTGCGTCAAGCAAAAGCCAGTTTGCTTTTAGGTAGTCTTCCGGCTTTCCTATGTCAATCCAAAATTCCTTGAATTCGTGACCAAAAAGTCTCCCTTCTCCCGCCAGTCTAGGAAAGATTTCGTGTTCGATTGAAACGGGTCGACCACTTGGGATATGATTGAAAATTTCGGGGTCGAGAACGTAGATGCCAGCGTTAACAAGATTGCTAGGTGCTTTCCCACGAGGAGCCTTTTCTTCGAAACGTGTCACACGATTGTTT
>CAYFXU010000042.1:0-9931 GCA_964347145.1 uncultured Candidatus Bathyarchaeia archaeon | reverse complement strand
CAAAAACTTGGTTTTGTTTTTATGTTTTATGATTTCAACCTTGTGAGCCCATATATTATGGCGGTGGCTAGTAGAAAGTACAAGACAAAGTCCAAAATTAGGTAGGTCCATATAAACCTGACATTGTACACCAGAGAACTGGGGAAGAAGAAAAAGACTTCCAACCATTCTAAAGGAAAGCCATAATGGGAAACCAGGAGCCCGTTCATTTCTGCGGGTTCTGTTCTGACATGTCCTATGAATGACAAGAAAATAAACAGAAAGGCTATGATACAAACGTACACAAACTCTTTGAAAGACAAACCAGCCTGCGCCAATAGGTCAACTCGATCTGAAAGGAACCCTAGAGCTGTTTGTAACCTTCCGGGTTTTCCTTTTTTCGTTAGGTACCTTTCTTCCTTTGGTTTTCTTACCGAAATGTAAACCGGCAAGCTTTCAATGCCTTCTCTGCAATGAGGACAGATTCCAGCATTTGCGGGAACTAGTCGTCCACAATAAGGGCAGAAAGACGTTTTCAGTTTCCAACTCAAGCTTCTCCTGCAAGAAGAGCAGAAATCTTTGTTGAAGTCTGTCCAAGCCTCTCCGCAAGATGGGCAATATTTTCCCCAATAGAGAAATGATGGGGCTAGAGTGCGAGATAACAAGACTTCTGAAAGGAAAAGTTTAATGTAAATGAGGGCCCCACAGAATGACAGAATAGTTCCAATACTTGCTAGAAAGATTCCATGATATGCTGACAGGCTAAAGTAAACATGTTGGTTTTGGATAATTGTTATGAAAGACAACACACTTAGGGTTGTGCCAAGTATCCCAGAAAGTCCCACATTGGCACCATGTAAGCCTAAAAAAGGCGTCACAAGAAAAGTCACTAGAGAAAGAGCCACGATCACCAATAACACATATGGATAACTGTAGGTCACTCCGTATATGCCAGTAGAATATGTTTGAAGAAATCTGGAGATGAGCCACATCAGGAAAAAGAGCATGGAAGCAGATGCGATCAGTATGGTCCCGATTTCAACAAGAAAGCATGCCTCTCTTTTCCACAGAGCTTTAAACGTGGGCTTTGTGTATGCTAGAATCACAGCAGCTAGTGCTACGAGACTCCCTAAGAAGGAAAGGATATTGAGGATTGCTAGTCCAGATAGAGTCAAGCATATAAGAATTAGCGTACTGAGAGTTGCCGTGCGCCAAAGATTGAATTTTCTAAGTTTTGGTGTTGTGGCGAAGAGGTAACCTAGAGCGACTATTATGACAAAACTTGGGAGATACACGCTTGAAAAGAATATTGTGGCTTCGTACTGACTGATGTTGATGAGGATCGGAAAAAGGGGTGGATTAAATAGGCTGTACACTCCCAATGTGATGCCGACGAAAATACCAAGTAGGACAATATAGCCACCTGTTCTAAGAAATATTAAAGGCTCTTGCCCGGTTTTTCTTTTTTTCAGTAAGACCATCAACGTTTTTAGTTAGAATGAGGCATATAACGTTTTGTGGAGAGAATGGAGCGAGCATTCCGAGAAGATGAACTGCTGGACTCCACCGTCATAGATTCTGAAGGGTACATTTATGGAAAGGTAGGGAAGATCAACATTAAAGAAGATGAAATCGGTCTTCTTGTTTATGAAGCTAAACCAGACGAGAGAACAGAAGTGGACATGGAAACCGTCAAAGAAGAGTTGTTCAAAAGAGTAAAGTTGACATTCACCGCAAGACTTCAAAGATTGCCACCTCATGAAGTCTTGGCTCAGAATGTTAAGAGAGAAATCGGTTTGGAGCCCGAAGAGACCCTCACAGACCAACATTATACAAAATACGCTGAAAGACTAGGAATTGAAACTCCCTACAGAAAGGTTACGGAAGAGAGAAGAGAGCCCAAAGGAGTAGTAGGTTTACGTGAGGTAAAAACCATAACTATATCAACAATAGGAACAAAAGAAAAGTCACGTGTAATTAAAGTCATTCTTTTAAACGAACCGAAGGAAGCCAACTTCAGGAAGATTCCAGTTCAGAAAACGATTCCATATCGAAACACAGAAATGATTAGGGACAAACTTGTGCTCGATGCTAGCGGACTCGCAGTAGGATATGTCGATTCCGTCGTACTGTTCCGCAATACGCCTGGAATAAGAATATACTCCTCTAAGCCAACTGATTCTGTGAGTCTAAGCTGGCTATTCAGTCATCTAGAGAAAATCGGCAGACCAGATATAATAGGAGCAATAAAGAAATACTTCGATATTGAAAGAGGCGCTCATGTCTATCGTGTAAAGATGGATGATTTGGATGATTTCATGAAGAGGACAAAGCTTCCTTTTAAGGTGCCTGAAGACGTTTTCCTTGGCCGGAGTGTCAAGGAGTTCGTAATGGATATCCCTTGGGACGTCGTGCACAAAGTAGGCGATGCTGTCCTACTTCGTCTAACACTCTCCGAACTCAAGTCTAAAGGGTACTAGGCGTCGCCTATGGAAGACGTCTCAGTTATTAGTGATTTTTACGAGAAACTAATGAATGAATTCCATCACATCATAATCGGATATGAAAAAGAAATTAGACTCACATTGGCCGGTTTACTCGCTAAAGGACACATCCTTCTAGAAGGAGTCCCAGGAATCGCCAAAACCACAATAGCCAAAGCCTTGGCAAAAGCTTTGAATTTAAGGGAAGAAAAAGGCTTCCAACGGATTCAATGTACGCCAGACCTCATGCCAGCCGATGTTGTGGGGACATTGATATTTGACCCAAAAACAAAGCAGTTCCGCCCTTATTTCGGACCAGTATTCACAAATTTTCTTCTTGTAGATGAAATAAACAGAGCGGTGCCACGAACTCAATCAGCCTTGTTGCAAGCGATGCAAGAAAGGGAAGTCACAATAGGTGGCACAACACACACGCTCAAGGAGCCTTTCTTTGTAACTGCAACTCAAAATCCCATAGAACAGGAGGGAACCTATCCGTTGCCCGAAGCTCAGCTTGATCGTTTCGTAATGAAAGTCAAGATAGGATATCCAGAAACTTTTGAAGATGAAATAGAGATTCTTGATTTGCACGAAATGAGATTAATCGAGCCGGTAGAGGAATTTCAAACAATAATGGGTAATCCCCATGAGATCTGTGACATGCAATTGATCGTGGCAGAAAAAGTTGCTGTTCCTCCATTGATTAAACGGTACATTGCTGACATAATAAGGTATACGAGGGTACGAGAAGAAGTAGGCTGGGGTTCGAGTCCTCGGGCTGGCATTTTCTTGATGAAATCAGCCAAGGCCTATGCTGCTTTGTCGGGTAGAAACATTGTTCAACTGGAAGATGTAGACAACGTGGCTTATGCAGTGCTTAACCATAGAATAATTCTCAAAGCCGAGAAGGTAATTGAAGGGGTTCAGCCGGAAGATGTAATAGGAGATGTTCTTGAGATTTCTAGAAAAACGGTGACAAAAACTGTTTAGAGAGACCCCCAGGCAGTTCATACTTGAAATATGCAAGAACCGAAAAAAGGTGCTCAATGACATTAAGAGCAAAGTTAAGACCGTGCTTCAGGGAGAGCATCCAAGCCGCTATATAGGTTTAGGCATAGAATATGAAGGGGTAAGAGAGTATAGTTTCGGAGACGATTACCGAAGAATTGAGTGGACAATTAGCGCTAGAACCCCTCCTAAGCCTGGTGGACAAAGCCCATTATTCATAAAGCAGTATCGAGAAGAGAAGAATCTAAACGTCTTGTTAGTCTTGGATCAAAGCGGAAGTATGGAGTATAGGAATAAAGTTCTCACCGCAGTTAGAGCAGCACTAGTGATATCCGACTTGGCCCAGAGAAGAGGCGATTACGTTGGCTTAGTCTGCTTCAGAGACAAAGTTGATCTATTCCTTCCTCCAGCAAGAAGCAGTGAACAAACCTACCGAATCTTGAGAAGCCTTTGTCAATCTTACCGAACAGGAGAAACTTCGAATCTGAGAACCATGGCTATTGAAGTAGTCAGGGCTTTGCAGAGAAGATCCATCATTAATCTCATCACCGACATTAACCACGAGGTTGCTGACTATGTTTACTTCACTCGGCTCATGTGGGCTCGCGGGCACATAACAAATATACTGTTGGTAGCAGACGAGAGCGAGATCAATCTGCCAAATGTTGGCTGGCTGACCCTGACAGAAAGTGAAGAACTAAATAAGATAACAATTGACACTTCAGAGTTCAAGAAAGAATACGACACCGAAATTGATAGTCTCCTGAAGGGCATAATGAGCGTCTACACCTTGTTTGGAGCCAAAGTACTTTTGGTCAAGAGCCTCCATGAAGTCGACGCCAAGATATTGGAGATAGCGAGACTTTACAGAATGGCTAGAGAAGGTGCATATCGCTGAAGCCTGCTTTTCTATTTGTCTTTTTGCTTTTGACCCAAATGTTGGCGCCTGTCTCCGCATCTCTTAATGGTCTTGCACTCGGAAGGCATGAGGAGAATATTTCGCTTGGGGTTTCCACAAGCCAGAATGGTCTCCGCATCTCCCCTCAGTCTATATATGTTAGGCTTCAAGCCCTAGAAGAAGGCAGTGTTGTGTTCTGGGAACCGATACCCCAAAACTTTCAGGACCATGTCGCAACCATAAACGTTAGCGTGCTAGCCATTTTTGTTTCTTCCAACGCTGGCAGCATGAACCTTTACAAAGATGAGGTTGGGAACCTTTGGTTGGCAGTAAACTACACATTCAACGAAGGGGACTACATAAGCACTTTGGCATGGGTTTCGTCAGAAACCGTTAGCGAAAATCTCACAATTCCTGACTCTGTTCCCTTTCCCGCAAGCTATCCCAATGATGTTGAACCGTTTCTCAATCCTGGGAGAAAAATGCCTGTGAATAACACAACTATTGAAGAAATCGCGGAATCTCTCCGCAACCCACTAGATATGATCGAAACCATTGAGGATATCTTAGGTTTTGTCAATGAAACTCAAGCGTATGACCGCGAAAAGATTCAGCTTCTAATGTCAGGTACGTTCAACACAACAAATATTCTGAACTTTCTCAATGACCCCTTGAATAGTCTAGAAACTGGGAAATCTTTTTGTTTTGAAAGGGCCTTGCTTGCAGCGACAATACTCCGGGCTGCAATGGTTCCAGCCAGAACTTTCACAAACGCTGAACTTAAAACATGGATTCAAGTTTGGCTGCCAGGAACCGGTTGGGTTGACGCGGAAGTCATGTGCACACCACCCATCACTCGTCTTTTTCCCCGTTCACTTTCTTTCGTCGTCCCTTGGATGATTGAAAATTCATCCGATGCCATGTTCTACCTCACATGGCTTCCAGAAGTCTTGATGAGAGTTGCCAGTTTGAAATTGACTCAATTAGAAGCCTTTGACATTGATGAGTACGGAAAGGTTCTATGCCAGCCCGTGGATGTGGAGTTGTATATGACAAGTCCAGACAAGTTTAGTTTTCCACTAATTCTTGAAACTGAAACAGTTCAAGCAGCCCTAACATTGAATGGTTCAGATATCACCTTTCATCTTGGTAGTGAGGAGAAAAAGACGTCCAAGGCGTTGATCCTGGAAAAGAAAAATAATGTCCGATTTGAAGGCTTAAGTGTGTCCTTTAAACCCGTTAACCAAGGCGACATGGTAGTTTTGCACGACTTTTCAGTTCGAGAATTGGGGATGTTTGACTTTAGGATTTTGATTTCTTTTGTTGCCGTTGTTCCTGTCATTTTAGTATTCTGGTTGTATTGGAAGAGAAAGAGAACTAGACCTTGATTGCTGCGTGGCTTCGGCAAACTTATAAAATCATAAGTCTCGTCTTATAGCGAATGTTATGCACAGGTTTATGGGGTTAAAGATCGGCTTTAAGTTCGCATTGTTTATAGGGGCACTAGCCTTAGTGATAGCCGCTGTATTCCTCAGTAATCTACGCACCAGTGGTGAG
This sequence comes from uncultured Candidatus Bathyarchaeia archaeon, assembly GCA_964347145.1. Taxonomy (GTDB): domain Archaea; phylum Thermoproteota; class Bathyarchaeia; order Bathyarchaeales; family Bathyarchaeaceae; genus CAYFXU01. The sequence goes on along the minus strand of CAYFXU010000042.1, from coordinate 4,006 downwards.
AGCAACCCGCTTGCCGAGGCCATGGAGGGGGGCGAGTCAACGTTGGCAGCCATTGGCAGAAGTCATGAGTCTTTGACGAATTTTGTGAAGAAAGAAGAAGAGGTGGCGGCGGACCTGCTGAAAGCCGCACGAGGGTCACAAGAACATGCGAAAGCAAGGTTGACCTCTGCAAGACGCACAGCCGACGATTTTGTAAATGACATGGCAGAAAATTACGGGATTCTTCTCAACTCTTCTCATGTTATGACTCAAGGCATTGATAACTTGCTAGCTGTTAGTGATGATCTAGCGAAAACTCTGAATCACTATCGGGAAGGAGCATACGACGAGGCTGCTGAAGAGGCAACTGTCTGCCTGGAGACTCTGTCTCCCCTGATTGAACAATTCGAGCGAGGGAATCAAAGTTTAGACACACTTGACTACCGGTACGTGGCTTCAGGCCATAGAGACCAAATGAAACACGCGGTTTTTCAGTATGGAGACGGTATGAGAATCTATCTTGAATACGTTCTCCTTCTGGAAAGCATCATAGAGGGAGTTGATTACCTAAACGCAATGGATTCAATTAACGACCTATTTGACCAATTGCAACATGCACTCGCCAAAAAGGACTACGTGAACGCTCAAAGCATCCTGCAAGAAATCTCTCAGCAACTCCAACGTCTAAAGGAACCACAATATCAAAGCGCTGCATCCACAGCCTCTGACCTGGACCCAAGCTTGTTGGACGGTGATGCCTATAGCACTGCTCAAGACCTGAAAAATCAACTTAGAGATTTAGAGAGAGTAGAAGGATTCGAGGACTATCTTGAAAGCGTGGGGAGATACATGGAGGCGTTAAGCTATTTCGAGGAAGGTAACATGGAGGCAGCAGAGGAGGCGATACTCCAAGGGCTCCTATTATTGGGGGAAGGAGAGAGCGTAGCCGACCCTGAAGTTCAAAGGTTTTACGCAGCGCTTAGAGGCGCATTCAATTCGTTAGCGATGCAGATAAGCGGCCAACCGGATCAAGGCTGAGGAACGAACGGTTATGCTAGAATTTCCAGTAAGGTTCGAAAACCCATTGCTTGGCATCTTTGGCGTTATTCTGATAGGAATCTTTGCTCTTCTTTTTTACCTCTCATACAAAAGGGTGAGAATAGCTGAAAAACGGCTGGAATTAGTAAAGTGGCAAACTGTGAGAAGAGTAATTAATATTACAAATATCGGAATGAAAATAGGCATGATTGCAGCTCTTTCATTTCTGTTGGCTATTCCATATTTTCTAATCGTTATGGAAATTCCTATCGAAGAACTTTCCGAGGAGCAGCTAGCTCAAACCAGTGTAGCCGTCATGTTGCTCATGGACATCTCTTACAGCATGAACAACTCTGATCTCGAGCCAAGTCGGCTTCAGGTGGCCAAGCAGATGGCTCAGCTTCTCGTCGACAACATGAGCTCCGCTGATCTAATAGGATTCGTATCGTTCGCCGAAAAAATATACGACGAAATGTTGCCAACTTCGAACAGGTCTAGCGTTACAAACATGATCAACAACCAAACCCTTCATCCATCCACCGCAATAGGAACAGCTTTGGAGACAGCGCTCGGAGTGCTCGAAACATACCAAGGTGGAAAAGCGATCGTGCTATTTTCGGACGGAAAAAACAATAGGGGACCGTCGAATTTGACTTCTGTTGCTGAGACAGCTGCCGCGATGGAAATCTGTGTCTTCACCGTCTTTGTCGGAACCTACGGAATAGGGGAAGCCGACCCCATCGCTCTCGAAGAGATATCAAGCATAACAGGCGGAAACTTTTATGAGGTCAAAAGTGAGGAGATGAAAGCCCTCGCAACCGCGGCCTCAACGATTTCTCAAGAAGTTAAAGTTGGTGCTCTGAAAGCAGCCTTTGACACTCTTACCTTCGAGTCAAAGGATTATAATACACCCATGCTGTTTTTTGCCGCTTTGCTGGTTATTTCTTTGTTCTTAACGTGGTTCACAGGTGTTTAGCTTTTGATAGAATTTGCGAAACTTGAATTGATTCTCCTCGTCCCCTTTTTCCTTGCTTTAACTCTCATGAGCCACTATTTCTCCCAAAAGATCAAGAGGAGCCTAGAGGTTTTTCATTATCCCCCGGTCCAGAGACTGGTTAGAATAGCTGCCAGAAAGGGTGTACGAAGGCAGTCTTGGCGCGGAATAAACCTAGCGTTGAAAATTGCCCTAATAATACTAATAACGTTCAGTCTGGCCGGTCCCACCCTCTTAACCGTTAGCGAGATAGGTCAGACAATGGACATTCCAATGGTTGAAGAGAAGGATATTGTTGGAGGAATACTTCTAGCCATCGATGTTTCGTCATCCATGAGCTTCGGAGACGTGCCCCCCTCAAGGTTTGAAGCCGCCAGAAATCTACTCATAGAGTTTGTTAAGAATTCAAGTGAAAAGGTGAGATTTGGCATTGTAGCATTTGACGCCGAAATAAAAAATTCATTCCCATTAACAAAGGACCAGGAAAATGTCGTCTCTGTTCTGGAAGAACTGCAGCTAAGTGAAAGAGTGCCCTGCCTAGAAGAGGTCACCGACATTGGATATGGAGTACAAACGGCTGTGAGCCTGGTAACTCCATACACTTCATCTAACAGCACCTATACAATTGTCTTGGTTTCCGACGGATTTGCAAACTATGGCTATCCAGACCCATATACCTCTACCTCGACGGCTGTAGAGGAAGCAGTCAACAAAAGCATTCCCATATACACATTGCATATAGCCGGAATTGCAGGAGAGTCTAATCCCGAACTCTTAGAATGGATCGCTGACGAGACGAACGGAAAATTCATGGACTCCACGAGCATTGAAGAGCTACGAAACGTACTCGACATACTTGCTAAGTATCACACACCAACAAACGCTTGGAGCGCTACAGTGGAGATTAAAACCACAATTCCTCAACGAACAGAGTTGGGACACTTATTCATGTTTGGTGCTGCAATAGTCATTGTCTTTCTCTGGATCGGAAACTACAAACACTACAAGACGTGGTTTTAGGCCATACAGTTTTCAGCCTAGTTTCAAAAACATGCGCGCGCGACAAGGGAATTTTTTTGGACAGTACAAAAAGGCGATTTTTGTTTGGGTTTTTTCAACTTATGACGCCAAGCGCTTTTAGGCGCTCCTTTGTGTAGTTTTCGAATACCCAGGTATCGTAAACGGTGGAGTTCGATCTCTTTTTGGATGGGTTTTCGTAATTTTTTCTTTTGTTACCATCTTCTTTTTCGGAATTTACTTTGGTCATAGTTATACTTCTTTTTTTCATTTACCAAATAGTTATGTGTCCACACAAAATATAAATATTTTCGACGATTTGTTATACAAATGTAAAGGATATACCGTCAAAACCAAATAAATGCACAGCAAGGATGGTGAAAAAATGGAGCTAGATGGAACAGATGTCAAAATCCTTAGGATACTACTTTCGAAGGCTAGGGCTTCAAGCAGGCAAATAGCAAGGAAGACTGGCGTCTCCATAGGAACAGTACTCTCAAGGATTAAAAAGATGGAACAAACAGGCATAATAAAGGAATATTCAGCGATTGTTGATCATGAAAAACTTGGCTACGAATTGACTGTTGTGATTGAAATGACGATTTCTAAGGGCAGATTTCAAGAAATAGCTAGGGAGATCGCCAAGGTGGTCAACGTTTGCTGTGTTTACAGAGTAACAGGCTTGTCTGACGCCATGATTGTAGCCAAGTTCAAGAAGAGGGAAGAGTTAAGCGACTTCACGAGGCATTTGCTTTCTCTACCTCATGTAGAGAGAACCAATACCCACGTAGTTCTGACCACCATGAAAGAGGATTTTACAGTGATCTAGGTGACTACATGCGTGAATAACATTTAATTTAAGGCTCAATTGTTAGTTTACTCTTGCCAATTCAAGATGGGCGGGGGTTGCCAAGCCAGGTCAAAGGCGCAGCCCTGAGGCGGCTGTCCCGTAGGGGTTCGTGGGTTCGAATCCCACCC
>CAYFXU010000041.1:11017-16456 GCA_964347145.1 uncultured Candidatus Bathyarchaeia archaeon | reverse complement strand
AGATTCGCGCCTGGGGCGTGCGAGGTCCGGGGTTCAAATCCCCGCGACCCCACCAAACTCGTTATTGTTTTCTTTTAAGAAAATAGGCAGATTTTGAGTGTTTTTGCGGGCACCCGCTAATGTGTGAAGGTTGTACTTCAACAAGAACGTGACGCAGACGCGCTTTTCCGAAGATCAACTTCAATGATCCTTTACCCTAGTAACAATTTGTGGTTGCATCGTGTGAGTCAGATTCTTATGTTTCGGATGTTTTCTGATGATTGGTGTGATTGATGTATGAAGAAAGAAATAAGAAGGCTCGAAAGGATCTTAAGGTTGTGATTGTGAACGATATAGAAGGAGTTTCTGGGATCAACCACTGGCATCAGATCCGCTACGGATACACGGAGTTCGAAGAATTCGGCAGGATCCAAGTAACCGAGGATGTAAATGCCGCTATTCGCGGCCTTAGGACCGCTGGCGCTACGGATATAAGGGTTGTTGATTGTCATGGTTCTGGCGGTCCGAACAAGAACATAATTTCCGAGAAACTTGAGAAAGGAGTGGAACTGTTTCAGGAGAAGACTGTTCCTGAGAGACTGAAAGAGGCTGTTGACAAATCCATAGATGCTGCGGTCTTTGTTGGTTTTCACGCGATGGCCGACACCAAAGATGGGTTCCTCAGACATACTGTAACCTTGGAGCCTAGAATAAGAGTCAATGGTAGGCTTGTTGGGGAGACAGCTCTTACCGCATATGCACTCGCTGAGTACGGCATTCCGGTAATTATGGTAACGGGCGATCAGGCCTTGGTTAGGGAAGCCTCAGCGTTTCTGCCGGGAATTGAGACGGTACAGGTCAAATCATCTCTTGATTGGAGGACAACTGAATGTTTGCCTCTTTCTGAAGCTAGGAGATTGATCGACGCTGCAGCAAAGCGGGCTCTTTCAAGGATAAATGAGTTCAGGCCGGCAAAAATCACTAGGCCTATTAAGATAGACGTCTCCTTCCCGAAAAAAGGACACGTAGAGCTTTGTGAAACCATTCCAAGAGCCGAGAGAAGTGCAGAAAAAACAATCTCATACACGGCTGAAGATTGGAACGAGGCGAACAAGTTTGTGAGAACGACTATCCGTTTGGCAGGCCAGTTGGCAATTGGAGCCCTTCTGCTTAAGGCGAGCAAACTAGAAGGAGCTGAGAAGGTCTTGCATGAGTGGGAGGAGGATCTTGTTAATGAGTGGTTGTCCTAACACAGCAAGTCATCTAAACTCTCATTCAAGGCATATTGAATCACCAGTATCCGATGGTAAACTATGCTGGTGCATGTACAAGATTTGTCGAACGCGAGCGCAAGTAGAAGAATAGGAGAATGTGGGGGGAGATATCTCCATTTGGCTGGGGTTCGAATCTTAGCGACCCCGCCACAAGGCGCGCGCGAATTGTTTTCTGGAAATCCTGAAAAGCTCATAGACTGTGAGCCCGCGCAATACTGTTATATGTTCTCTTAAAGCAAATCAGTTTTTCAAGAACAATTTTGAAGAGGACAGATCATGCCTAGAGTTGTTCCACGACTGGAGTATCTGTTTAATCCAAGATCTATAGCGGTTGTCGGTGCTTCTAGAGAACCAGTCAAATGGGGATCCATCGTCCTGAATAACGTCGTCAAAGGAGGCTATCGGGGGAAAGTCTACCCCATTAACCCTAAGGCAGAGAAGATCCAAGATCTCAAGTCTTACCCTAACGTCAAGAAGGTTCCGTCAGAGATAGATCTTTCAATAATCGCGATACCAGCGACAAGCGGGCGCATCCCAGAGGTTCTTGAAGACTGTGGTGAGAAGAACGTCAAGATGGCTGTAGTTTTGTCATCGGGCTTTGGCGAGACAGGTGAAGAAGGTAGAAGAGCTCAGGAAGAACTGGTTTCATCGGCAAGAAAAGCGGGCATCAGGTTTGTAGGACCTAATTCTATGGGAATCTTCTCTGCCTCGTCAAATCTGCATGCTCTGATGCCCACGCTAAGGCCGCAAAAAGGAAGCCTCTCTTTCGTTTCACAATCAGGAAATCTGGGCGTACAAATGCTGAGTAGAGGAGGGCAGCTGGGAGTGGGTTTCAATATGTTTGTTAGCAGTGGAAACGAGGCGGATCTTCACTGCGAAGATTACATCGAATACTTTAGACGAGATCAGAACACCAAAGTCATTCTGTTGTACATAGAAGGACTCAGAGACGGAAAGAGATTCATCGAGACTACAAGAAAAACGACAAGAGAGAAACCTATGATTGCCCTCAAAGCCGGAGAGACTAGGGCCGGAGCAAAGGCGGCTCTTTCTCACACCGGAGCACTAACCAGCTCCAGTAGAATCTATACTTCCGTTTTCAAACAATTCGGCGTCATCAAGGCTGAAAACACTGAGGAGATGCTTGATTTCGCCTTGGCTTTCAGTCAGCCACTTCCAAAGGGAAAAGAAGTAGCAATCTTAACTCGGGGAGGAGGTTGGGGGGTTGTCACCGCGGATGCATGCAACAAAAGTGGAATCGAGGTTCCCAAACCTCCAAAAGAAATACTTGAAGAGTTAGACAAGCTGTTGCCATTCTATTGGAGCAGAAACAATCCCATAGATACAGTGGCAGTGAGAGACCCAACCGTCTCTATGGACATTTTCAACATAATTAGCGAATGGAAAGACATCGACGGCTTAATAATACTGGGGGGATTTGGTGAATTCCATTCTGACTTTCTCAAAAGAATTGGATTCGATGATTTCTTTGTGGAAACTCACAGAGAAATTCTTGAAAGAGATGTGAGAAAAATGATAGAGATAGCAAACAAATGGGGCAAGCCGGTCTTTGCGGTAGCATTCAAACTCTTAGACAGGTCAAGGGCAGTTCGATTGCTAAATGAAAACAAAATCCCAGTTTATTATTCGCCAGAGAGAGCTGTGAAGGCGTTTGCCAAATTGATTGAATGGGGAGAATATTTGAGAGCGCACGCCGAATGCTAGAAAAATGAAGTTAATCCATGCATACGAACGATGAGCGCGCGCATTTGTGGTATTCCACAGTTGCTTTCGAATAGGGTAGAGTGTGAAAGGTTATGTGCGCGCGGACTAGACATAGCTTATATGCAAGAGCTTCTTTCAATACGCTCACTAAGTCTCACGCACCTAATTATCTGGAGAAAGTAGGAATGATGGAAAAACTGCAAGAATGCGTGGAATTCGGGGAGAGATTGGGCGCAGAATTCGTTGAAGCACGATTTGACAATCTCATACTGAGAACATTGAAACGTACAAACGACACTTGGAAGGACATAATCCTTAGATCTCGCGCTGGGACAGGGGTCGTCTGTTACTACGGTGGAGCTTCAGGCTACTCCTCCACTCCTAGCGATGACTGGATGGAACTGAAGAAAGTCGTGTCACAGGCTTTCAAAATAGCTAGGGCCGCCGCCAAAGTAGCCTCGCTGAAACTGAACTTTGGCGAAAGAAGGGCTGTCAAGAGTCGAAAAACTGAAACCTCCCCAATCAAAATCCATCCCGAAACCAAGGATTTGGATTACAAGACCAATCTGGTGGATACAGCCGTTGAATCTGCCCGAGAATTCGGTGAGAAAATCAGCAACGTAACCGGATTATATGGAGAACTGTACGGACGCAAACTTTTCACAAACACTGAGGGCGCGATGGTTGATTGGGACTTTGAGGTCATTGATCTGAGATGTGTTGTCATCTCAAAAACAGAGGCAGGAGATCTTGTGTACGGAGTTGACCGTGCCGGCGGAACCGTAGGGCTGGAAGTCTTCGAGACTAAGGGCTCGACTCCTAGAGATATAGGGAAGAAAGCGGGCACTTATGCAAAGGAACAACTTGGAGCGAGAAGCTGCCCTGCTGGTGAGTTCCGAGCACTCATAGAAAACAGCTTGGCAGGTGTTCTGGCACACGAATCCTTCGGACACCTTAGCGAAGGAGACTATGTAGTCGTTGGCGGATCCCCGTTAGCTGGAAAAATGGGGGAAAGACTAGGCACTGATCAAGCAACAATCGTGGATCACGGAACTCCAAACATTCCAGAATTCGGCGGATTGTGGCTACCCTACGATGATCAAGGCACCAAAGCAAGTAAAACCACAATCTTAGACAAGGGAATACTCAAGCATTACCTGCACAGCAGAGGAACAGCACAGCACCTACAACAGGAGCCCACGGGAAACTGTCGAGCAGTACACTTCGGCTTCATTCCGATACCTAGAATGACAAACACCTACTTCGCCCCAGGAGAACTCACAAAAGAGGAAGCCCTTGAATTGTTGGACACTGGCGTTTACGCCATCCAGACTTCAGGCGGTCAGGTTGAAGATGACGGAAGCTTTCTCTTTAAGGCGATCCGCGGCTATTGGGTAGAGAAGGGCGAAATCCGTGAACCACTCCGTGAAGTAGCCTTGTCCGGTAACATTCTCCAATTGCTATCCAATGTAGAAGGAGCAACCAAAGAACTTCGCATATACGCAGGATACTTCGGGGGATGTGGAAAAAGTGGACAATTTCCCTTGCCGGTCGGAACCGGTGGGTCTGAACTGGTCATTGATGACGTGACCTTCGGAGGTAAAGCAAAATCGAATAGATGAAAGGTGAAGTACATGATAGAGTATGAGAACCTAAAAGACGAATTACTTTCTGCAATTGATACGAGCCTCAAATTTGCAGGAACCGTGGAGAGAGAAGCGGAATTCGAACTCTATCTTTTCTATAAGAACAGCGCCAAAGTCGACATCAAACAGGGAGTAGTGGAGGCAACTGATGGAGTGGTCAAGGGTAACGCGGTGCGCATCGCCAAGCAGAATAGCGTTAGTTTCGCTTCGTCAAGTGGAATCTCAACCAACCGAATAGAAAGGAGCATCAAAGAGGCCGTCGCCAGTATAAGGTCAGTTTCCATCAAAGATGACCAATTCAGAGGGTTCTGCGAACCCAAGAAGGGAGGCAAAGAAGGAGCCTTTGCAAGTGAGATTTTGGATCTAGGCAAAGAGCAACTGATCAAGTACGCTAATGATCTGGTCAAGGAAGCCCAAACATTTGACAAGAGAATACAGATGGCTGGATGCACCTCTACTGTAGAATGGGGCGGATTTGCCGTAGGAAACACACTGGGACTTCAACGAGCATCCAAATCAGCATTAAACATGTGCCACGTCTACTGCACGGCCATCGACAAGGAGGAGCGCAGAGTCGGTCATGAATACGACATCACGCGAGAACGGTTGATCAAGACTGAAGAGTTGGGTGAGAAAGCCGCGCAAAAGGCGATCAATCTGCTCGGAGCACAAAAGCTTGACAAGGCAATAGCTATGCCAACGATCTGGGAACCTATTGCCGCAGCCGCCTACATCTATTCCAGTCTAGGCCAGTCCCTGAATGGTCAAGCAGTCGTTGAACGTCGCTCTCCCTTAGCGGACAAGATCGGCGAAAA
>CAYFXU010000041.1:0-10917 GCA_964347145.1 uncultured Candidatus Bathyarchaeia archaeon | reverse complement strand
TAGATCAATTGCTCGAGCTAGGCAGTGACCTGGAGAGAACTCCCTTCACGGTTGAAACTCCCAGTCTCGTCTTTGACGGTTTCTCAGTTGTTGGATGAAGACACGAGCCTGGCGCTTCCTCAACTGTAACCAAGCATGTACACGTTCAAAAAAAAGATGAAGCTTTGTGGGGAATATCCCCACCTCTCCAGGTTCAACTCTCGCCAAGCCAGTTTTTGATGGATCTACTTCCGATTACAGTGGATGTGAACGTTGTCTATCTAAGACGTTGCTCACACCTGCCCTAGTGAGCTGAAATGCGGGCGCCCTCACAGGTTAAAAATAGACAAACATAAACGTGACGGTTAAAGCAGTATCAGCGGAGGAAGCTGAAAAATGACTTTGACCGAAGATCTGAGGCAAAAAGCAGTTGAAGCTGGCTTCGTATCTACAGGCATTTCCAACCCGAACATGCTTCGCGGCCTGCCACATGGATGGATAGGCACAGTCTGTAATTTGCGCTCAGCGGAAGAGGAATTGCCGACCGTGAAATCAGTGGTGTTGATGAGTTACTATGCGTGGGACAAATCCTTCAATTTGGCGGTAGATTCAACTTATCTCCGGAGTCGCGACATGTATGCGCCAAAAGTGCCATTGGAAAGTTACCAACTGTACTACGAAGTCCTGAAAAACAAAGCATGGATGATTGTTGACTACCTTACAAAGAAAGGTTATGAATCTATCCTCTCGCTTACCATCCCTCTCAAAACAGCCGCTGTGAGGTGCGGTCTCGGCTGCCAAGGAAAAAACACACTCCTGATTACCCCTTATCATGGACCACGAATAAGATTAATCTCCGTTCTAACAACAGCCGAGCTTGACGTAGACGAACCGTACAAAACAGATTTGTGCGGAGAATGTGAGAAATGCATCAAAGCTTGCCCCACAAAGGCACTGGAACCGTACAAAATCAAGATCAACCGTTGCATGACCTACGCTGCAGAAAAACCGAATGCACGAGACGTCCCAGCTGATGTAAGAAAAATCGAAAAGAGACTCATCCAAAGACCCACTCCAAACAGTTATATAGAATGCTCAACATGCATCGAGGCTTGCCCTATTGGGAAACCTCTCAGGACCGAGAGAACCGTGGCAGCAGAGATCCAATCTAACATTGTGACACGCTCTGGAACTAGGCTGCCTAGAGAAAAATGAGATTTTTCCGGGGGAAATTCGGGAGACAACCTTCCCACTAGTTGGCTTTTTGAAGCAAATTTCATACACAGAAAATAAAGCATAGCCTTGCGCGCGCGTAGTTGAACCTGTAGCGGGCTATCAGCAGACGCGCGCGCGCACCTGAAGAGAATCAAAAACCTGAAAGAGATTCTTTCTCAAATTGACTAAGGTTCTTCCACAAGCCACAAAATTGATTCGCGCGCGAATGGTATGGAAGAAAAGAAGAAGAAAAGAGGAGGAAAAGAGGAAGATTATTCGTTCTCTGAAGCTTTGGTCTTTTCAGCAGGCTTTTCCTTTAGGTGCCCTTCGTGTGTCTCTTGTAGTCTCTTGTTGGGGAAAGTAGGTACGGCGAAAACGTCGACTACTCCTGGAGTCTGCCCTATCTTTCTGTGCACGAAGTCTACGGCTTTCACAGGGTTTTCGGCGTCAAACCACATAGCTACGTCCCAAGTTCCGAAAACGTTCATCAGGTAGTGCAGGTCTACCCCTGGGCCAGGTTTTTCCGGAAGATCCCTCAAAGCGTCCATCGTGTTAACCAGTTTCGCAGGATCCAGTTTCAGCAGAACCAGATATTCTGTCACGCTATTTCCACCTCCGATTCATCCTATAAACTAAGGTGAATCAGTATGGAGAAAATCATTTAACTCTTGTGAACTAATAATAAAGATTGCAAAAACAAATCAAGGATTCGGATTCAATAGGTGAAGGCCTTGACAACTCAGGGCGCGCGCGCCCAGACCACATGCCAGCAACGATGACTCAGGCGCTTCCCCATACGCTTAAACATCTTTCTCTCCAACTATCCATGGGAAGGATCTGGCAAATTAGAAAATCCTTGTCTATTGCTGGCCGTATCTCAAATACATATTTTGAATTCAGAAGCATAAAATATACGACATAGCCTAATCCGACCCCAAATCTGCATTCGATTCGAATCGGGACCGGAGCCGTGAGCGCCCGTGGAGATACTGAAGAAAAAACCTGAGTATCAGGCGGGTCTATACGACGAGGATACGCGTGTGTGGAAGCTTCTTAGGAAAGACAGGGAATCTCTCAGATCCCTCAAGACAATTGAGGACACGCTTGTCAAGTTCGACCTTTCAAGGAACGAAATAAAGGTTTACATTTATCTTGCGAGATCGGGAATGCGTAAAGCACGGGAAATTTCAGATGCTCTTTCTCTTCACAGAACCGAAACGTACAGGATTTTGCGGGATCTGGGTAAGAGAGGACTCATATCCTCTGTTTTTGAGAAGCCGCTGAAGTTTATGGCTACCCCCTTCGACGAAACCCTTGACTCTCTCATAAAAGCCAAAAAAGTGAAGATAGAGCTTCTAGAGAGAAGAAAGAAAAACCTCATCGACATCTGGTTTTCCCTTCCTCATCCAAAGGTGGGACCTGAAAACAAGGAGGTCTTCCACATACTGGAAGGTGAAGAACAGATCGTCATAAAGGCCAATGAAATTCTCGAGAAAACCAGGGAGGTAATCTATGTTCTTGCGCCTGACCTGGAACTTCTGCGCCTCTACCATTCAGGCTTTGCAGATAGCCTTGATAGATTCTCGAAGAGGAATGGAAAAATCAGGCTTTTGACCAATTGTTCCCCAAAAAGTCGCTTCATCGCTGACAAAATGAAATTAACCGACGTGAGATACTTGCTTTCAGATGTTGAGGGCCTCCCAAGCTTCATGATATCGGACAATGAGCACCTTCTTTTTTCCATAAAAAACGGCAACGATGCAAATGGTCCGGGAAAAAGAAGAAAAACAAAAGTTTCTTCTCTTTGGACAAATTACGAAGCCTTCATTAGAGCCTTGAAGACGCTTTTCTCAGTTTTGTGGGACACTAAGACCCTATAGTATGCTGAACGAAAGAAGAAAGGTTCATTCAATCTCCGGAGTTTCGTTCTCCTTAGTGGCACCCTTCTGTACAGTGGCTTCCCGTCGTTGCCGAAGTTTTCTGAATCAATAATTATTTGAAGCCACATCAACAGTTTTGCGCGTCTGCGTTCACACAAACATAGTCTCCGGGGATGAGATCGAAAAGAAAAATCATGGCTTTTACAGTGTTCCAAGCCTGCGCGCACCGCAAAAATGCCTCAATATTTAATGTGTAGCACGAATAGGCGACTCAATGCCCGCGCGCTTGTGCCCCTCATACGAGAAATACCATAGTGGTATTAAAGGAAGAGTGTTAGGGCCAATTTCACAAAACAAAATGTATGTAGTTGGATGCATGCGCGCGCGCGTATGCTCGACTATGATTGTTTTGTGAGATGGGTTTACACTGTGAGAAGAACTTGTATTGAAAAAAAAAGAGGGAAATTTCTTACCTGTTGTGTTTTACTGTTACCGTTGCGTATGCTTCCGCAGTATTTCCTGAAGAGTCTGTAGCTTGATATGTTATGGTGTAGATGCGGCCTGAGCCATTTCCAGCTCTTTCCGCTCTGAGTTTGAAAGTGAAGTCGTCTACGATTACAATGTCGTCAACGGTGTTTCCGTCTCCTATGCCTTTTGCATTGTCTGGCTCATTACTCGTTATCGATATGAATGTTATGTCTGGTGAAGGGGACCAGAGATCCTGAGCTGTCACTACAGTTGTCACTTCAACATATTTGTGGTTTGGCGGCCACAAATCATTGGGGGTGACTACTATTGTTATTTCTGGTGGCGTGGTGTCTACTACCGTAATAATGACGGTGTCTGTGGCGTTGTATTGGCCGTCATTGACTGTTAGAGTCACGTTTTTTGTGCCTAAGGGAAAAAGGGCAGTTGCGTTGACCCCTGTCGCAGAACCTCCAGCCCATGTCCAGTCATAGGTCAAGGGGTCATCGTAGAGATCATAGGAGCCTGAAGCGTCAAGGACGACCTCTGCCCCAGCTGGACTTGTCGCCTCTACAATCTGATCAGGTCCCGCGTCAGCTACGGGGGGTTCATTGTGAACCACGGTTATTGTAACCGTATCAGTTTCAGTCAAATTATATACTGAATCAAGCTTCACAGTGAGGGTGACATTGTATATGCCATCCATTTGAAAAACGTGAGTCGTTGTATTCAGTAGAGCTGGATTTGACCCGTTTACAGGATCGCTCTCATCGCCGAAGTCCCATGTAACGGAAACTATGGAAGCATTGTCAAGAGAGACGCTGCCACTGAAGGTGACCTCTTGATCTACATAAACTGTTTGATCTGGTCCAGCATCTACTTCGGCTTCGCCTCTGATTGTTAAAGTCAGGATTGACATGCTTGTTAAAATAAACACTATCAAGAGTGCTGTCAAGATTGGTTTTCTTTCCACTTTTTTATTCTCCTTTTTCATCAATTGACATTGGCATAACTCTTGTATAGAGGTTATGGAGATTTCTTCTATAACGTTTCTCTACGCGCGGATTGCACTGAATGGAGAAAACCGAGGTAAGGTTCAAGCTTTGCCCCGATCACTGCGCCCGCTGACGCAGGGAAAACGAGCACACTGACCAATAGGAATATGAGAATTACCATATTTGCAAGAATTTTCTTTCTGATTGATCTGAATCTCATGAATTTCCCTCACTTCCGAGAAACCTCAGTTGAAAAGGTTGAACTACTTCCTTGTAGGCGCGCGATTGTGACGGAATTGAGTCAGCATGCGGATGCAAGGAAGATCCACTGTGACTTAAGTTAAATTAAGAAACAACTTTATTGATGATTCTTGTGTCAGGGTTCTACGGAGTAATCAACTTGGAGTCTTGCGCAATCAACCAAAAACTCGTTGGCGCCTGGTTGACGGTAGGATACAAAGTATATTTTGGCTCCATCGATTTTTGTCCAGTTGTCAAGTTGGGTAGATGCTGTCCAATTAATCCAATTCCATTGGATAGGTATCTCTTTAAGTCCCAAAGATGTCCATACTGACCCGTTCCAAACAAAGACTTCAAGACTGTCGCCTGCTCGGTTTTGTTCGACGTAGAGTTGGACTGTAACATTGTCGATCGTTTCTGTAGATTTCCCTGAATCTGTGAAGTCGAAGTTTCCAGCTTCTTTTTTCGTCGCTCTTACAGATAAGTAATTTGTATTATAGTCGATGGTGTCGAGATAAGGATTCGTTCCAACCCTTTTCCAGTCTGTCCTGGCCACGTCATCGCCATTGACGTAAAGCCATATTGAACCACTAGTCGGTGACGGCGTTATCACAACTGTGGCGGTGTATGACACCAAAGAAGACACGGCTAGGGGCGATGACATGAAAAGAAACATGGCGAGGGATGTAGCTGCGATTGTTTCTCTTTTTCTCTTGCGTCCACTCCGAACGGCTTTCTTTTTTTCCTTCTTTTTGACTCCAATCTCATGGCTATTTCTGGTAACGCTTCTGAGAACTAGAAAGTCGTTGATCAGCATTGCTCCGAAAATCATGGCAGTGAAACCTCCATATGCACAAACATAGCGAGCATAATATCCTAATAAATAGCTGAGCCCTGTTCTCTCAACCCAGTTGAACAGAGCCAAGTTACTGGCAAAGAGACCGACGACTAGCGTAATCAATCCCAGGATGAGCTTTATTCTTAGTTGTAGGTTTCTTTTCTTCACCTTTTGTCTCTCGAAGAGTTTGTGGTTTTCTAGAACGAGTTTTGTGGCATTGGCGTATACTGGAAGGTTGCTGTTATCTGAGATGTCTCATCGGTGAGGTCATAAGAGTAAACTACTTTCAACAAGTAGTATGTCGTTTCCAACGTACCTTGATGGACGTAACCAAAGTCTCCAGATACCAAACCGTCTATGTAGGATTTGGTGCTCGATCCGGTAGCAGCATCGTATAGGGTTTCAGCGTCCCAAGCTGAACCGTTCCAATGTTTCACCGTGACTTGAAATTTCGAAAACTTGCTACTGTTAATTGCAGACGTCAGCTCAATCCTGACTGCGCAAACCTTGTCCGCATCTGTCACAGCTCTGAAGGCATAAGTGGCGATGTCACTTGCGTTGAATGTAGGTTCTGAAGAACCAACCGGGCTACCTGAACCTGGAAGATATCTTGTTTCATTCACATCGTTCGTGTAGACAGTCCAAGGAGCTGATGTAGCTCCGACTGTGAATTGCTGTGTTGGAGTTATAGTCACATTTACAGTATAGGTCACCAAAGCCAAGGCAATCATTGCCAAAGAAACAAAGCCAAGAAAACCCTTTACTCCCAATATCGCCCAAAGTTTTCTGGCCCGATTCACCATCTGTCCCTTCTACCTAAAGTTTGGGAGCTCAGATTTCAAATGGTACAGTTAAATAATTTGAGAATTTACAATTCTTATTTCGAATCCATCTATAATGCATAGTCTTTTGATTATGTTAACAAGGACATGCATGAAATTCTCTCAAATATTTTTGCTCCATATTCTCAAATCATAATTCTTATTATAGGTTTGTAATCCAAACCGAGAAAATGTATGGATCATAGCTAGACTAAAGGGTTAGATCATCATATGCATGCGCGATATTCAAGGAGTTTGAGAATCCAAAAGATGCACTTCGTCGTTGGGTTAGTGATTTCACTGGTCTTCACGTCACTTGTTGCGTTCAACGGGTTCAACTTCTGGGTTTGGCAGGCGAGCATGGTGGGTCGGCTTCTTTCCTTTGCGGGGGTATCTCACAGGATGTTGATTTCGAGCGATCTGGCTAAAGGCCCAACCTTCGAGATGCCCGTCAACTTCAGGCCCATCCCATTCACGACAGTAATTGTTCTACTAATCGTTTTGGCATCTTTAGTCCCTATCGTGGGCATTTTCCGGAGAATACCTCCTCCAGTCAAGGCTGTTTCGTTTGTTGTGTCAATCCTTGCGATCTTGATACTTTTGTGGCAAACGATGGTCTCTCCAATTCCCTCATATACCCTGCATTGGGTAACCCTTGACTGGTCCTGCTCTGGAGTGATTAGCCTGTGCCTCATAACTCTGATCTACGTTCCCTTCCTGTTCACCATCAAGGGTCCTCTGTGGGTCAAGGTTTCTTGGCTCTTCTTAGCGATAGGGTTCTCCATCGCCTGGAACCTCCTGCGAATGTCCCTTGTGACAGCGACTCTCTACTACTTCGGCGGCATGGTGTTTCTGCTATTTCATTATGTTATCGGAGCCTTCATCGACTTCGTCTACATTGTCGCATTCTACTCACTTGCACTAGCTCACCTTTCGAATTATGAATTCAGCGGGGGGATGGAGTTTGGGGCTTGAATTACAAATTGTCTCGCTAATTGGACACCTAGCGAACTGCATACTGTTCACCATATCCGCGATCATGTGCCTCTACATCGTGCGCCACTTCCGGTTCTTCTGGGATAGAATGTTCAAAGAGCAGCGAAGGTGTCACCAAGATCTAGCGGGGACATACCAGCCGAGTGTCTCAATTCTCATCCCTATGCACAAGGAGGAGAGGGTAGCCGCCGACATCCTGGACCGGTTTGTCGAGATGGACTATCCAAAAGACGGCGGGAGGTACGAGGTGATCGCGATCGACGACGGGTCGACGGATGCTACTCCGTCGATTATTGACGAGTACGCCTCTAAATTTCCATTCATCAAAGCTATACATCGAACCGGAAATGGCGGTAACGGCAAGCCACAAGCGCTTAACGTTGGACTCAAGGTAGCGTCAAACGAGATAGTCCTCACCTTCGACGCGGACTACTTCCCCCCGCGTGACTGCGTTAAAAGACTTGTAGCTCCCTTCGCTGATGTAGAGGTTGGCGGGGTTATGGGTCGGGTGGTTCCAGTCAACAGTCCGGAGTCTCTCGTCACTAGGATCATGGATATTGAGAGAGCTGGAGGTTACCAAATCAACCAGCAGGCGAGGTACAACCTGAATCTTATCCCACAGTTCGGGGGAACTGTCGGAGGTTTCAGGCGGAGCGTGCTGAAAGCAGTCGGGGAATTCGACGAGACTAAACTCGCAGAGGACACCGACCTCACCTACAAGCTCTACTTGAATGGTTGGAAAGTAGCCTACGTAAACGCCGCCGAGTGCTACGAGGAAGCGGTCCTCTCGTGGGACATGAGGGAAAAGCAGCTCACAAGGTGGGCGATCGGGCATGACCAGTGCCTCTTCGAACACTTCTTTGAGACCTTAAAGTCTCCGATTCTGACATTCTGGCAGAAAGTTGATGGCATTCTCCTGCTTGGAGTCTACACCACACCTCTCCTCATACTGATCGGGTGGTTGACTGGAATATTCACCTACCTAGCGGGGGCACCATGGTGGTGTTATCTCTTCCCAGCAATACTCTTCGTCTTCGCATACAATAGCATTGGAAACTTCGCCGTCTTTGCCGAAGCGGGGGGAAGCCTTTTCCTCGATCACAGAAAGCGCAGCATCTGGCTTCTCCCGCTGATGCTCGTAGACTTGCTTGCCAACGTCTGGGTTTGCAGCAAGGCATTCTTCCAGGCTATATTCTTGCATCAGCGGCGTTCTGAGCAAGTCAAGCCACCTATCTGGACAAAGACCCAGAAGAGGGGGGTAGGAAAGGACAACTACAATAACGCGCTGAACAACTTTAGAAACAACAAGACGCACCGGTGGGACAAGACAGAGCGATCAGGAAACGGGATGTACTTTTACAACGAAATGAAAAATGCTGAAATCGAAAAGAATCATGGCAAGAGAGGTTGATCTATTGGTCACCTTTGGCTACCTTGTTGTTCTCAGTTTCTTCGCCGCGATGATCGTCCTTTGTTTTGTTTGGGGAGTCTGGGAGTACAAGAAGCCAAAAGACCCTGGCCCCCTATTCATCGACCTTGACAGGACAATCGACGAAAGATCGGGAGAGCGCGCCGGAATAGCAAGCAAAGCCGCGACTTCTGAACCGTTCCGTCACTTAAGAAAGACATTAAACATAGCTCAGTTGAGTGAGCCAACTCAAGCCTCCAATATCGATGAGACCATCCGTGTGCGAGGTGATGTAAGAATCTCGAAGGGAGAAGTCATTCCCTATAACATGATAGTGGAAGGTAACCTCACTTCACAAGACGATGTGACATTTCAAGGGGGACTCCACATAAAAGGGCGAGCTATCATAGGGGCGCGTAATCGCATAGAAAAGTCCATCGTGTGCCAAAAAGAACTTGTCCTCTTAGAAGATGTGACGGTGTACAACTGCATCGACTGCGAGGGACTCGTCTTCATCAAGAAGGGTGTGAGGGTTGGCGTGGGTGTGGAGGGAGGCGGAATTGCCTCCGCGAGCACAATATGCATGGAAAAAGTTGAGGGGCCACTGAAGATCTACTCCAAAGAGGAGATTCGTATAGTCGGATCTCTTAGGGAGGTAATTCCTGAAGACCTCAAGCAGATTATTGAAGTGAAAGCCACATGAAGTCTTCCGCAAGGTTGCTACAATTTTTGATCATAATCGCATTTTCTTTCCTACTAGTAACTATTACGATCCACCGTGAAAACCCACAGGACCAGGAATTGATAGGAGGGCGCCTTAAGAATATTGTCGACCTGGAGTCAGATCAGTCTTTCTCAGGCGCCGTGACTTCAACAGTCGAATATAACATCTATGTCGAGAACAAAGGAAAATCGATTGCCAACTACACACTTACGGCTTTGTCGAACCAAGGCTACTACGTGGAAGTTTGGCGGGACACGGATCAAGTCGGCAGTGGTGACATCCAGCAAATACCGCCTCAGGGATCTGTTTTGACACTGGACGCCGGTGAGGTAGTCACACTAATCGTAAAGGTAACCGTTCCCTTAGATGCGACCGACGATACAGTAGACGCCACGACAATTGAAGCGGTAAGCACATACTTAGACGCCTCTGATTCTGTGACTGTCACGACAACTGTAAACTCTGGCCTGCCATACCCTTCGAATTGGATTCAACTTGGCTCCGACCACTTATTCCCCACCGAAGAACAGCGTCCCAAAAAAGTGGACGTTAAGGCGCTGTACTACACCAACAACGGGACGCATGTCTTCTTCAGAATGGCTGAAGCAGACACGCCCGACACAACAGCCTTCCTATATACAGTGTATTTGGACACCAAGGCTGGAGGACAACAGATCGATAGCTGCTATTACGACTACATGCTAAGTTCGGATGGGCTCCTATACGAATGGAACGGCACGGATTGGATCCAATCGGAATACCCAACCCACTGGCAGGTTGACGGCACGGCCATCGTGCTTTGGGCTGACCTGAACAATCTAGGTCTGAACACGCAGAACATAAACGTCCTCGCTTTCACCGCAACAAAAGACAGGACCATGAAGGATAAAGAGGGGCCCTACATTATCTTGAGAAACAACATACCAGAAATCCCATTGATCCTGATCCCACTTGTAACTGTCGCTATTTACTTTGCCGTTTCAAGCAGGAGGAAAAAGAATGCGCGCACGCATGAGACTATCCACAGAACACATTGGTAACATCTTCCCACTCCTTATTATCGTTGGAGTAGGCATAGCCCTATCTGGCCCAGCTCTTAGTCAACCTGCACCGGGTTTAGATGCTCCCATGCATCTATCAAAGATAAGCAGACTTTGGACCTTTTTTCCATCCTTACCGTCGTGGTTCCCATGGTGGTATTGTGGAATTCCGTTGCTCAAAACCTATCCTCCGCTAATGTATGTCGCAAACACCTTCGCGATCACCCTTCTTCATTGGGAGCCGTGGCTGGCGCTCGGCGCCATAGATACGATATCTTTCGTGCTCACAGGGTGCTTTATTCACCTGTTTCTCAGA
>CAYFXU010000040.1:0-17056 GCA_964347145.1 uncultured Candidatus Bathyarchaeia archaeon | reverse complement strand
TACCTTATGTGGCGCACGCGGAACATAACATTTACACTTGTTCAGAGGCTGGGCTGGCGGCTATAAAAGAAGCCATAAAAGAATACAAATTAAATCGCGTTGTAGTAGCCTCGTGTACTCCGCGCACGCACGAACCCCTCTTTAGGGCAGCGTGTCAAGAAGTTGGACTGAACCCGTACCTTTTCGAGATGGCAAACATTCGTGAGCATTGCAGCTGGGTGCACATGCACGAACCGGAAAAAGCCACGGAAAAAGCTATGGATATCGTTCGCATGGCAGTAGCCAAAGCTCCTTTGCTTGAACCGCAAATCGAACCTGAAGTTGAGGTGAAACCTGTTTCGCTGGTTATTGGCGCCGGGGTCGCGGGAATGACGGCTGCTCTTTCAATGGCTAATCAAGGCTTTAGAGTATACTTGGTCGAGAAGGAGAAGGAACCTGGCGGAACCGTTCGAGGACTGTATAAGCTTTATCCCACTTTAGTGGACTCCTCCGAGGTCATAAGCCCCATAATTCAAGCCGTGAAGAACAATTCAAACATCGAGCTTTTCACTTCCACAACCCCAAAAAAAGTCTCTGGCTACGTAGGAAACTTTAACGTTACCTTAGACACATCTTCAGGAGAGAAAGAAATAAGCGTAGGCACCATAATCGTGGCTTCCGGCTCTTCCAATTATACGCCGCCCAAAGGACTCTACCGATACGGCGAACTCAGCCGCGTGATAACGCAGAGAGAACTGGACGAAATGCTCAGAGAAGGAAAAATCGGAAAACCAGAAAGAATAGTCATGATTCAATGTGTAGGAGCAAGAAAAGGAGAAATTCGACATGTCGAACTTGAAGCGTTTCCGAAGTCCGACACTGCCGAAATTTTGAGAAAAATCCTTAAAGCGAGAAAAGAAGAAGGCTGGCCTTACTGTTCCAGGGTTTGCTGCATGAACGCCATCAAGAACGCCATCCTAGTGAAGGAGCGGTCGCCAGAAACAGATATCGTAATCCTTTTCGCTGATCTACGCGTCTACAAAGAATACGAAGATTTCTACGCAAAAGCCAGAGAACTCGAAGTCAGATTTATTAGGCATATCGAAGAAATTCCAGTCGAAATAGCGGAATTGCCAGACGACAAGCTTAAAGTTTCAACCTACGACATGCTCGCCGGAAGGGAAGTCGAATTCGTCGCTGATTGGGTAATACTCTCCACACCTCTGATTCCAAACAAAGACGAAGTTTCACTCGCTAGAATTCTGAAAATCCCGATAAGCACAGATGGCTTCCTAATGGAAGCGCACCTAAAGCTTCGACCAGTAGACACAAGCGTGGAAGGAGTATTCCTAGGAGGAACAGTTTCCGGACCAAAGGACGCCTCGGAAAGTATAATTTCAAGTAGGGCAGCGGCTGCCAGAGCTTCCATTTTGATGGCTAACCGCAAAGTGAAAACTGAAGCCATTACCGCCGTCGTAGACGAAGACTTGTGCATCGGCTGTGGGTTGTGCGAAGAAATATGTCCCTACGGAGCGCCGAAAATCGAGGAAGGAAAATCCAAAATCCTAGAAATCCTATGCAGAGGATGCGGCTCATGCACAGCTGAATGCCCCGGACGCGCCATAACCATGCGACACTACGGAGATCACCAGCTTCTGACGCAGGTGAAGGCGCTTCTGGTTTCTGAAAGCTTAAAGGAAGGAGCCACATAAAATGGTTGAGAAAACGATTACAAAAGAAGAATTTGAACCCCTAATAGTGGCTTTCTGCTGCAACTGGTGCGCTTATGCAGGCGCAGACCTCGCTGGAACTAGCCGTTTCGAGTATCCACCCAACGTGAGAATAATCCGCATAATGTGCACCGGAAGAATGGATCCAACGCTTATCCTGTCGGCCTTGAGATGGGGCGCCGACGGTGTACTAATCGCAGGCTGTCACCCAGGCGACTGCCACTACCAAAAAGGGAACTTCATGATGGAAAAGAGGTTCGGCTTTCTCAAAACCGTCGTCCAGATGGTCGGAATCGACTCCGAACGCGTAAGGCTTGAATGGATCTCGGCAAGCGAAGGAGGAAAATTCGCCGCTTTAATAAGAGAAATGACCAACCAGATTAAAAATCTAGGACCAAATCCGTTTCGAAAGCCAAATCCTCAAACGGGAGAAGGTGGTGCTGTGAATGAAATTGAAAGATTAGCCCGAAAGGTTGACGCAGCCATCGAAGCGTATAAGTCGCAGAGGCTCAGATGGGTTCTCGGAATCTCACAGGTGGGAAGCAGAATTGACGAAGCTCGCTATCGCAACATCATAAATGAGATAATTCGCGACGAAATCAAACGTCACGTGATTATGTGCGCCTTAAGAGAACACGGCGAACTAACTGTTCGGGAAATGGCCCAAATCACTGGAATTGCCCCTAGTCGAACAATGCGCCACGTCATAGCGCTCCGAAAAAACGGGATGGTAACCGAGGCCGGAGAGAAAAAACACGAATACCTATATAAACTCACCCTATAGCTTTCCCTGTTTCCCTTATTTCACGTCTAGTCTGTAATTGCTCCAAGCGTTTTGTCTAACAAGCCCAGAAAGCTTCTCAAAAACCTTCCTGACAAAGGAAAGAGCACACCTCAAAAACTGGACTTCAGCAGTTGAAAGCTTGAAGGATGAAGATACAATTGATGCTTGAATGTTGTCTCACAACTCAAACACAGTTCGCTTTGAATACATGTGCAAAAAAACGGCCTAATGAATTTCAGAAAACGAAAAGGGATAGCAATAGGAAAAAGGAGACAGCAAAGAATATAAGCCTCCATTCTTGCTCCTCATTTGTTGAGGATAAACCATGAGTCTTTGGAAACTTCGATTTTCTATCATCGGCACCTTAGCCATAATCATCGGATTGTCCACGCTGTTCTTTACGGTCATTCTGGCCCTGGCTGGCGTCAGTCTATTATTACTTCCCTTTATTGTCGTGATTTTCAACATCTTCCAGTGGCTGATCGCTCCCTACCTCATAGATGCAATGTATCGAGTGCGGGAAGTGAAAAAGTCCGAGGACCCAGAGTTGCATGAGACGGTGGAGAGACTTAGCAGGAAAAGTGGAATCAAAACGCCAAAACTTATGAAAGCTAAGATTTCTATACCTAATGCCTTCGCCTATGGCTCACCAATCGCTGGAAGCAGAGTGGCTGTGACAACCGGACTTTTGGAAACCCTTGAGTCTGAAGAGGTTGAGGCCGTGATTGGCCACGAGTTGGGACATCTAAAGCACAGAGACGTCCAAGTGATGATGTTTGTTTCCATCCTACCAGCAATATTCTACTACATCGGCTTCTCGATGATTCTTTCATCCTCCTATAGGCGTAGGGGTGAAGGAGGTGGCGGAGCTGCACTCGTTGGAATTGCAAGCATTTTCCTGTATTGGGTTCTCACCATGTTCACTCTCTACCTGAGCCGACTGCGTGAATACTTCGCCGACCGCCACAGCGCCTCCGTTGTTGATGACGGTCCTCGCAAACTCTCTGAGGGTCTTGCGAAAATAGTGCAATCAACCGGGAAAATGAAGAAAACCCGTCGAGGTGCAAGCAGCTTAAATTCCTTTAAAGCCCTCTTCATATCTGACCCAGATCGCGCAGAATTAGATTCCGCATCCATAAGACATGTGGGGGCACGCATGGCCGATCAGAAGCTTGTTGACGAGGTTATTAGAAGAAAAGTGACTTCCTTCGACAGAGTGATGGAACTCTTTTCCACCCATCCCAACATAGTGAAACGGTTGAAGACTCTCCAAGAACTCGCATAATCGCCTACAATTCCGTGGCTCAACACGATTTTCGCCGCCTTTCCTACAGTGAGTACGCTGCCGCAGGCTTCGACTACCTCTTCTTCAGACAATATCCTATATTCTCTCATTTTTTGCGCGTGCGCGTGCAAGCACGATTTTTTCATAAATCAAATAGGCGAATCCTTCCAACCGAAGAATAATCGTTGGATACCGCATGGGAATGACGATCCTTAAGAAAAGATCGGCTACGCCATAGGTCTCCTACTCTGTATATTGGAATAGTAATACTGCTTCTCTTGGTTTGGGAAGGTGGGACACAGGAGTTTTCGCCTCTCAGTAATTGCTCTCAAAACTGAGTGCAAGCTTTTGAAGAGAATACGCGCGCATTCATTCACCCCTAGATAGTGGCAGAAGGAGTGTGAATTTCTTTTGCGCGCGCGCGAAGCGACAAGGTTAAATTGCCTTTGTTTCAACCCTTATTCCGTTTTTCCGAGGAGAAGAACTTGGCTTCAGAGCTGAAGTTTGAGATTCCATCGTGGGAACAAATCTACGAATTACTCTTGAACCTTGCCAAAAGAGTTCGAGAGAATGGTTTCGAACCCGACGTGATCGTGGGTGTTTCTCGTGGCGGATGGCCTCCAGCCCGAGTTATATCCGACTTACTTGAAAACCCCAGGCTTGCTAACGTTACGGCAGAGTTTTACGTGGGGGTTGCCGAAACCAAACGTAAGCCGATCATTACGCAACCAGTTTCTATTTCCGTGAGAGGAAAGAAGGTTCTCGTGGTGGACGATGTTGCAGACACAGGCGAAAGTCTTCGACTTGTGCGGGCGCATTTAGCAGAGCGCGGCGCGACTAAGGTTAAGATAGCGACTATCTACCACAAACCTTGGAGTGTCTTGATTCCAGACTATTATGAAAAAGAAACGAGTTCGTGGATAGTTTTTCCTTGGGAGCGGAAAGAAGCCGTCAAGAAGGTTGTGGAGAAATTTAGGTGCCAAGGAAAAACCGTTGATGCCGCCAAGGAACAACTTGTGATTTCTGGATTAGACCGCAAACTTGTGGAACGTTTCCTTCAAGAAATCTTTGAGGGAAAGATTTGGCCAAAAAGCTAAAGGTTTTCAAGGGATGCGCAGCCATAGTCGGATTCAGAAACGTCAAAATCAAAGATGTGAACAGGTTCCTAGAAGACATTAGAAAGGAAGTCAAAGAAGCCCACATTCAGTTTTTCGACGCCAAACTAGTTGCAAGCAAGCAACACGTCTATTTTGCCGCCTTGAACGCGTTAAGGGCTTTTGAAAGGAAGTCAAACATATCAAGCAGCTTGGCCGTCGAAGCCCTTCTCTACGCTTCTGCTCAACGCCAAATTAAGAAGGCAATGGATATGCTTGGAATCAAGCCGGATTCTTCCGAAATTGCGGTTCTGATCGTGGCTGAAAACAAGGAGGGAGCAGATGTCGCCTTAGAAATAGTTACTGGGCTGATATCTGGTGAGCGCGACGACGGTGTTCTAGAGTTAACAGCCGAAAAGTTTGAGCGCATTAAGAACTTATTCGGTGTTTCTGATCTTGAGATCGAGGCCCAATTAAGGAAAGAGGGTTTCGAAAGAGAAGCGTTGGTGGATCTCGTTATTGAACATATGGCTCTGTTGGCAACTCAACGTTAGAGCAACTCCTTGGACGCACTCCTTTCCATCTTCAGCCTCCTTTCTATGGGTTACGCGAAGTTTTCTCTGTAAAGGACGTCCAAGATTTCTTTGAAACTTATAGGTCCCTCACGTAGTATTTTCGGTTTTCTTGAGGTCAGGTCGACTACGGTAGATGGAACACCGAGGGCCGCGGGTCCGTTGTCAAGGATTAGGTTTGGGTCATTTCCCAGCTGTTCAGCAGCTTCTTGAGCGGTCCGTGGCGGTTTCTCCCCTGTTTTGTTGGCGCTCGTTCCTACCAGGAGGCCATTTGATAGGTCTATGAGCTTGAGCGCTACGTCATTCTTTGGTATTCTTACAGCTACAGAATCCAGGTTGCAAGTGACAACTTCCGGGAGGATGGGTTTCTTGGTAAGAACGAGCGTGATAGGCCCAGGCCAGAAACGTTCAGCGATCTTCTCAGCTTCTCGTGACACAGCTGCTATTCTTTTAACATGATATCCACTCAAGGCCAATATTGGCAGGGGCTTTCTTCTTTCACCCTTCACCTTGAAAACTCGCTTCACTGATTCGATGGTGAACGGGTCGCACCCGAGTCCGTACACAGTTTCGGTTGGGTAAACAACTAGTCCTCCTCTTCTCACAATCCGCGAAGCGGCTAGAATGTTGTCTCTTGTCGCCTTCAAAATCCTCAATTATTTCGCCAAATCGAGATTATGAAAGGAAACTATAAAGGTTCTTTAGGTCAGCGCAGGTTAGTGGAAACGTCACAGCAATGGCTCCAACCGTCGCCTCACATCATCCCAAACACCCGAATGCAAAACATCGTATTTATTCCTTTTGACATGCACAGTTAGTAAGCACTCCAAAAATACATGACAAGTTATCATACGGAAATCTTCAAAAAAAACAGTAAAGAATTTGACTAAAAAAATAATTGATGATCCGATCACCGTAAAGGAGGCGAAAACGGATAGAGGAAGATTGGGAGGAAGAAGACGAAGAGGAAGAAGAATGGTAACTTACGCAGAATTATTGTACAACCTTGTTTTCTTGCTCTCACTCTTGGCGAACTGTTTTTCTAGACGAGATTCAAGTTTATTATCCTCCGTCACTAATCTTACATTAAATGGGTGCATAGAAAAACATGGTTCGAATTGCTGTTCTAGATGAAGATCGTTGCAAATCCAAGCGTTGCGGCAGACCTTGCTATCGCTTTTGCCCTCCTGTGAGAAACAAAATAGAAGCCATCCTCTTCGAAAACGATGTGCCACTGATTGTGGAAACCCTTTGCGTAGGATGCGGCATCTGCGTCAAAAAGTGTCCTTTCGACGCACTCTCAATCGTCAATTTGCCAGATGAACTGGAAGAAGAATGTAGCCATCGGTTTGGTCCAAACACTTTCAAGCTTTTCCGTCTCCCAACACCATCTTCAGGCGTGGTCCTTGGACTTCTGGGTCAAAATGGAATAGGAAAAACCACCGCTCTGAAGATTCTTTCTGGAGAAGTCAGACTGAACCTAGGAAATTATGAAGAGCCACCTGACTGGCAGCAGCTCATTCAACATTTTCGAGGCTCAACCCTTCAAGAATATTTTCAGAGACTGAGCTATCGAAAGCTGAAGATTGTGCACAAACCCCAGTATGTGGACAAGATTCCTCGCGT
Organism: uncultured Candidatus Bathyarchaeia archaeon; assembly: GCA_964347145.1. Lineage (GTDB taxonomy): Archaea > Thermoproteota > Bathyarchaeia > Bathyarchaeales > Bathyarchaeaceae > CAYFXU01. Next base: position 9,986 of record CAYFXU010000040.1, on the reverse strand, counting down.
GATTTCAGGCAAGGTTGGGGAGCTTCTTGAAAAAGCTGACGAGCGGGCTAAGCTGAGGTCCCTCACCGAGCAGCTTCAACTCAAGACCGTTTGGGAACGCCCTTTAGAGGTTTTAAGCGGAGGCGAACTTCAGACGGTTGCCATCGCCGCCACGATTTGTAGAGAAGCAGACGTTTACCTTTTCGACGAACCTTCAAGCTACTTGGATGTGAAGCAGCGTCTTCAAGCGGCTAGAGCCATTCGAAGCCTCAGGAAAGAAGGGAAAACCGTGATTGTAGCGGAGCACGACCTTGCAATTCTCGATTACCTATCTGATCAAATCTGCGTTTTTTATGGAACCCCTGGAGTTTACGGAATTGTTTCTCACGTCCACGGAGTAAGGGTTGGAATAAACATATACCTACAAGGCTTTATTCCAGACGAAAACGTTCGTTTCAGAAAAGACCCAATCTTCTTCCATGTGAAACCTCCAGCTGTCGGCTTCGTGGCCGGCGAAACACTGTTGAAATGGAACGGAATGAAGAAGTCTTATGAAGATTTTTCGCTGTCAGCAGTGCCCGGAGAAGCAATTCGAGGAGAAGTCATTGGAATATTGGGCTCCAACGGGATTGGAAAAACCACCTTCGTAAAGCTCCTTGCTGGAATCGAGAAAGCAGACTCGGGAGAGGCCTTTACGCAATATGGATTAACCGTGAGTTATAAACCGCAATATATCTCCGCAGAGTATGGAGGGACCGTTGAAGAATTGTTGGAAGACATAGCAAAGGAAGATTTTGAAACCAGCTGGTTTCAAAGCCAAATTCTGCAACCCCTCAAAGTGCAGTCCATCCTCGACCGCGACGTAACCGAGCTTAGCGGAGGCGAACTTCAAAAAGTCGCCATCGCTGCCTGCCTATCCAGAAAGGCCGAGTTGTACCTTTTCGACGAACCAAGCGCCTACCTCGATGTCGAAGAGAGGCTCTCCATGGCTAGAACCATCCGACGGGTGGTTGAGAACCGAAACGTAACAGCCTTCGTGGTAGAACATGACGTAGTGACGCAGGACTTCATCGCTGACCGCCTTATGTTTTTCACTGGAGAACCTGGAATCTACGGCGTTGCGAACCCACCTACAAACCTTCGAAAGGGAATGAACTCCTTCCTTAAGGATATGGAAATCACCTTCCGAAGAGATCCTGTAACGAAAAGACCGAGAGTGAACAAGGAAGGGTCCAAGCTGGACAGGCATCAGAAAAAAATCGGAGAATATTATTACGTTCCAATTTCCACAAAAGAGAAATAGTCCACTAGTAAGCAAGCGTGGTTTAGAAGCCCCCCGCGAGCAAGTTCTTGCCCTACAGCATGGACGTCAGAATCGTGTTTTAGAGCCTAGAACAAATCCTTTTAATTCTTAAGACATACGCTATAAACGGAGGATCATGTTGACTAAAGTTCATACTCCTTTCATTCTCGTGAACTTCAAAACCTATCCTGAAGCCACCGGTAAAGAAGCTGTGAAACTGGCCAAAATTGCGGAAAGAATAAGTCTAGGAACCGAGGTTTGCGTAGGCGTGGCACCTCAATTTGTAGACATAGAATCCGTCGCCAACGCTGTTTCGGTTTCCGTGTTCGCACAACACATCGACCCAATAGAACCCGGCAGCTTCACGGGTCACATCCTTCCCGAGTCAATAAGGGAGGTGGGAGCCGATGGGACGCTTATTAATCACTCAGAAAGGCGACTGGAACTTGCAGAAATTGACGCTGCAATCACAAGGGCACGCGAATCCAACCTGCTTTCAGTGGTTTGTGCCAACAACGCTTCCGTGAGCGCTGCAGCAGCGACTCTTAAACCAAACATGATTGCCATTGAACCTCCTGAATTGATTGGAACAGGCGTTCCTGTTTCTAAGGCTAAGCCTGAGGTGGTCTCTGCCACTGTTGATTTCGTCAAGCTTGTGAACCCCAACGTGGTGGTTCTTTGCGGGGCTGGAATAACGAGGGGAGAGGATGTGGCTGCCGCATTAAGGCTTGGCACTGATGGAGTTTTGGTGGCCAGCGGTGTTGTGAAAGCGAAAGACCCATATAAGGTGCTGCTGGAATTTGCAGAATCTATGACAAAAGCATAGGGGACCAACAATTGAAAGTTGAAATCAGATGCGCCTCATGCATTCTTCACCGCGGCTATATGGAGATACAAGAAGCAACAGATGATCCATCCCTCCAATTCAAGGCCATGTCCTCGCTCATACATTTCTTAGCCGAAGAATTCAAACCAACCGCGAACCCCGCACACTTGGGCACAAAAAGAGATAGGCTCATAAGGAAGATAACCGGCAATCCTGATCCCTACGCGAAAAGCAAGCAGATCAGCAATCAAAGGGCCCTGGAAATCCTTCCGCTGGCAAAGAATCTGATCTCAAATGAGCCCACGAGAGAGTTAAGATTTAGGAAGGCTTGTCTTTGCTCCATCGTCGGTAACATCATCGAATTCGACATTCCAGACAACCCATTCAAGTTTACAGACCTCAAAGAACTGATTCAGCAAGCTGAAAAGGACCTGGCCATAGACGAAATCTCCCAAATCTTCAACAAAGCCAAAAACGCGAAACGACTTCTCTACCTAGCCGACAACGCTGGAGAAATAGCCCTCGACACACTGCTTGTTCAAGAACTTAAAAAACTGGGGTCGCACGTCACAGTGGCTGTCAAGGGCAATCCGATACTAAACGATGCCACGATGGAAGACGCAAAACACGTCGGGATGCATAAAGTGGCCGAAAAAATAGTTACTACCGGCACAGATGCCGTCGGCATGGCCCCCAACGAATGCTCCGACGAGTTTCTAAAGGTTTACAAGTCAGTCGACTTTGTGGTGGCAAAAGGCATGGGATACGCTGAAACCCTCACAGAGCTCCAGTTACCAGTTCCACATGCTTTGTTGCTGCGGACAAAATGCAGTACGGTCGCCAATTTCTTTAAAGTAGGTGTGGCAAAAAACGTCGCCAAACAAATGTTCTAAAACGTTGGATGTAACTGGAAATGGACCTACCTGGAATGCGCCTTGGACAAAATGTTCTTTCAAGCTTCGACGAAGCCGTTCGAAAGGAATGGCTCATAACAAACGGCAGAGGCGGATACGCTTCCTCAACCATCTTGGGAATCAATACTCGAAAATACCACGGTCTCCTCGTTACGGCATTTAACCCACCCGTAGATCGATGGGTTCTGTTGACCAAGCTCGACGAGGAGATAAAGATTGGAAATGAAACCTACTTGCTTGGGTCAAACGAGTTCAAGCATAGCATAAAACCTGAAGGCCATCGTTTTCTCCTCGACTTCTCACTTGACCCGCTTCCAGCCTACAGATATGTTGTGCAAGGAATTTTGCTTCAGAAAACAGTTTTCATGCCCCACGGAAAAAACGCAACCATAATCACCTACGAAGTCTTTAACCCCCATGGAGAAAAGGCAATCATCCGCGTCTCACCACTAGTCAATTCTAGACACTTTCACGATGTGACGGATAGAGACAACTTGGCTTGGAACTTTATTCAGAAGCCGTTTGAACATGGAACGACAATCCAGCAATCCGTTTCGCTCTCAACCCTGATCCTCTCTTCAAGCAAAGGAGGCTTTTTTGCAGAGGAAGGCAAGTGGATTGAGGAAATATACTTCAGAATAGATGCCTCCCGAGGAGAGAGCTGTCTCGACGATTGTTTTCGACCCGGATGGTTCGAATTCTCGGTGCCTCCCAAAGAGAAAGAGAGATTCTGTGTCCTAGCAATGGCGGACAAAAGCGAGAAAGAAGCCCTAGACCTTTTTTCATCGATCCAAAAAGAGCCGGAACATGTTGACGCTTTATATCGTCAAGAATTAGAACGTCGAAAAGTTTTGTTGAAGAAGTTTCAAGAATGCTATGTTGACCTCGAAACAAAGGAATGGTTAAAGTGGCTCATCTTGGCAACTGATACGTTCCTTGTGAATAGAGTGTCAACCAAGAAGAAATCAGTGATCGCTGGTTACCATTGGTTTGAAGACTGGGGGAGGGACTCGCTGATTTCTCTGCCGGGGCTCACGCTTGTCCCAGGAAGATTTGGGGACGCAAGGGAGATTCTGTTGACATTCAAGAGTTATTGTAACAATGGCATAATCCCAAACCGATTTCCAGACAGAGCCGGAGACACACCGATTTACAACACTGTAGACGCCACCCTGTGGTTCTTCAACGCAGTTCTTCAATACCTCAAGTATACTGGCGACTTCAACTTTGTCCAAAAAGAATTGTTGGATACCCTGAAGTCCATCATCGAAAACCACATTCAAGGAACCGTGTACGGGATACACATGGAAGACGACGGTTTAATCGCTCATGGTCCACAATTGACTTGGATGGACGCCACTGCAAATAACCAGTTTGTCACACCGAGGGATGGAAAGGCCGTTGAAATTCAAGCCCTGTGGTATAACGCCTTAAGAACCATGGAACTCCTGGCAAAACGCTTCAACCAGAGGGATGAGGAAAAAAAATGTTCCATACTGGCTGAAAAAGCTGCGAAGAGCTTCACAAAAAAGTTTTGGAACCCTGAGAGGAGGTTTCTATTTGACGTGGTGAATGGGAAACAGGTTGATTCATCAGTAAGGCCAAATCAAGTGATCGCGGCAGCGTTGGACTTCTCTATGCTCGATAGAGAAAGAAGGGAAGAAATCGTTGGAACAGTGTGGAAAAAGTTGTGGGGTACCTATGGACTGAAAACCTTACCAGACGATGATCCGCGCTATGTCGGAAAATACGTTGGCGACTGGAATCACCGCGGCAAAGCATATCACAATGGAACCGTTTGGGCGTGGCTCATAGGACCCTTCACAACCGCACTCTTGAAAGCCAAAAATTACGATGGAGATTGGCGAAACTTCGCTTTCAAAAACTTTTTGGAACCTATCTTCCGAGAAGAAATATTAAGAGCCGGCCTTGGAACAGTGAGCGAAATATTCGACGGAAACCGGCCGCACTCAGCAAGAGGTTGTATCGCTCAGGCTTGGAGCGTGGCAGAACCGTTGAGAGCCTTCGTTGAAGATGTTGCGTTAAAGAGGCCTTCATACGAGCAAGAAGTACTGGAGACTCTTAGTTAGTAGTAGATAAGAAATTATAAAAGGAGAAGACACTACTTGCTTTGCAAAATCATGATTCAATTCAGCCTTGCACTGTAGTGGTCGCTCATGACAGACATTTGCCTTATGTTTGAGGTTCATCAACCTTTAAGGTTAAACCGTAATTTTCACTCAGCCCTGCTGGCTCGAGGAACAGTTACAAAAAGGGAGCTTTTCGACCTCTACTTTGACCACAGGCTAAATCGCCACGTCTTTGAAAGGGCCGCCAAGAAATGTTACTTTCCGGCAAATAGAATTATCTTGGAACAGATTGACACATGTAAAAGGACGCGAAAACAATTCAAGGTGGCCTATGGCATATCAGGAGTTTTCATTGAACAGTGCGATCGTTGGAGTCCAGACCTTCTCGAATCCTTCAAACAGCTCGCCGAATCCGGATGCGTCGAATTTTTGGATGAACCATACTATCATTCGTTGGCCAGCCTCCACGGAATAGACCGATCAGAATTCGTGGAACAGATTGAAATGCACCGTCAACTCATGAGAGATTCATTCAATTACGAACCACGGGTTGTTGAAAACACAGAGTGTCTATACAATAACGCCATCGCAAAGACAATGGAAGGAATTGGCTACGAGGCCACCGTCACTGAGGGCGTTGAAAGAATCCTCTGGTGGAGAAGCCCCAACTATGTATATAAGGCTAAAGGCTCAAATCTTCGCGTTCTACTTCGCAACTACCGCCTCTCCGACGATATAGGATTTCGCTTCTCCTCAACTTGGTGGGAAGAGTGGCCGTTGACCGCAAGCAAGTATGCCAGCTGGTTGGCAGCAGCATCGGGGCAGGTAATTGTCCTCTTTGTCGACTACGAAACCTTTGGTGAGCATCATTGGCCCGAAGGCGGGATCCACGAATTCCTAAAATGGTTGCCCGGGGAGGTGAACAAATGGGACCATCTGCATTGGTCTACTCCCTCCGAAGTTGTCCGCCGACACGCTCCGATTGGCGAAATCGATGTTAACGAATACAACACCATTTCTTGGGCAGACCTTGAACGTGACGCCACAGCATGGATTGACAACCCTATGCAAACAACCTGCTACGAATCTCTGAAAGAGTTAGAACAGCTGGTGAAGGGAACGGGCGACGAGGATTTGATCCGGTTGTGGCGATGCCTCCAGATGAGTGATCATCTCTATTACATGAGCATAAAAGGAGGAGGTCCAGGGGATGTGCACAGCTATTTCAACCCCATGGGCAGCCCCGTCGAAGCCTTCGCAGTCTATTCGAGAATCCTCTCTGACCTTGAGGCCAGAATCCTCGTAGAACTGGGAAAACCCGAACTTGCAGCAAAGAGAATGCTAAGGCGACTTCCAGTTGGAAAGGGTTTCACCTTCTTTTACGAGTTTGCCCGACCGTCCACCTTGACTGTTCACAGCCTAGATGAGTTTTATTCAGCCCTCAATACCGTTGACATAAGCTCAGTTCGATTTCACATGGAGCGGGGAGACTTTGAGCGTTGGCTTCGTCAAGTAGTTGGCGACGACAAGGTTGCCAATGAATTAACGAGCATAACAAATCAAAGAGTGAGAGGCGAGGCCCTACGCAAGAGGATTCTTGCCACCGTGGAAAGAAGGATAAAGGAACTGAAAGGGATTACTGATAAGGCTTCAACTAGAATAAAGAGTCGCGGAGGCCCCAAGTAATTTGAATGACGATCTGATAGTCGCCCCAAACATCGGAGGCTCCTACATTTACGCAGCCAACACGGCTGCTGCCTTCCTGAAGAAGAAAGTCTATCCCTACCTACCGGCTCCTCCTCCACGTTTCGTGGAATTCAAAACGCACATGCCGAAAGAAGCCTACGATCTCGACTTGAATGAACAATGTCGAAAAATCACTGGATTATACGGAAATTTCGTGAAAGACCGCAAGTTTGATGCCATAATTTTTGGCGCCTCAAACGGCGGAATCGTGAACCTAGCCATTGCGATGGGGATACCGTACCTTGGCTCTCAGTTTCGAGTTCCAGTCCTGATCCGATCAAGATCTATGGGCAGGGACAAGCTTGAACCATACGCAAAGGTTGTTAAGCTTTTGGGGAAACGCTGGACGGCTAGGCATCCGTGGAGTTCGGTTTGCTGTCTCGTCGACCCAGTTCACGACAGAATGGACTTGGGAGTATACGCTCACGTTCGATCAAAATTTATCGGAGTCCCGCCAGTCTATAAAGAGTTTATTGACACGCATCTCAAGCCCGGAGGCACATTGATCTTTGTAAACGTAACCCATCCTCGGATTAAATACCGCTTGGGAGATCGCACTTACCTACAGGTTGGAGGATTGGGAGAAATTGCGCCCAAAGAATACCTGAAGGGCTCTGAACGGTTGAACAGATTTCTTGCAGTTGAAGGAGCCGATCATCAAGGGGGGTGGGATCTTCCAGACTATGAACTTGTACGGAGACCGGAATCTGAATGGGGTGTAGAACCAGAACTTAAAGAGGCTGTGCTGCAATATTGCAAGCAAAAAGGTTACGATCTACTGTACCTGGAACACAGCCATCCGGCCGGATTTAACATCCTCGCGACTCATGCGATGCATCTAAAACACACGGCTGACGGTGGAAAATGCCGAGGATATTTCATCAACATTTTTTGGGCTCTATGCCCTACGCTAGCCTTGCGAGCTAGACTTCTAAGTTGCTGGTCCACTTTCACCGACGGAACTTCTCTAAAAATCTTGGAACAGCAGCTTCGCCAGTTGACAAGAGAATTTTCAGAAGTTCCCAGAAAAGCGGTTCTCGGTTACTACTGGAGTCATCCCGGAGCAAAAATGTTGGACATCGTTCCTCCAAGTGGCTGGTTAAAAGTGCTTTCCAAGTATATTCCCCCAGAAGACGTTCGGACCCCAGGAATTTATGACCTAGAAAACACTGTCCATGACATTTTCAAATATGAAGACGAGCTTTTCGAGGAGAGCAAGAAATATGCTGGAAAGGAGAGTTCATACAACGTCACGATCGAAGACCTAAAATCTCTTCCAACTTCGCGAGCAACACAATGAATTGTATTTCCATCATATTACATGTGGTATGCAACATAATAAACCGTTACGCGCGCGCGAACTTCTTTTCTTCTTGTTCAAAAGCGGATTACACTCGGAAGAAATATCGGCAACTTCAGAAAAACGCATGCGCGCAAATCATGAAAAAAAGGGCTAATGTAGATTCAAGATTCATAAAGGGTTTAAACCTATCATATATCTAACGGGTTGCCATGGACATTCACAAGGTTCCAGATATAACGAAACGATGAGGTAAGATATGTTATATAATAGTAGTTTCAGATTACAAAATCACACGGATACTGGCTGAATCATCTCGTCGTGCTAGCCGATGGGAACTGGTGTGGCTGAATGAAGGTCTGTATGCTTAGCTGGGAGTTCCCACCTCGAGTCGTAGGTGGAATAGCTCGGCACTGTGAAGGCTTAGCTAAAGCTCTTGCTCGCGAGGATCATGATGTACACGTTGTCACACTGGACTTTCCAGGCTCGCCTAGCTACGAGGAGATGGAAGGAGTTAAGGTTTATCGCACCGCGACAGAGTTGGGGCACCCCAACTTTCTGACGTGGGTCCTTCTTTTTAATCATTTTCTTGAAAAGCGCATGGCAGACATAAGTAGACAAATCGAATTTGATGTTATTCATGTTCACGACTGGTTAACAGCCTTCGCTGGCGTTTCGTTCAAGCACTATCTGAAGAAACCCATGGTTCTCACTGTTCACAGCACTGAGATTGGTAGGGCGCAAGGGCTTCATAGCGCTGACTCTTTTTCCATTGATGGAATAGAGTGGTGGGCAGCTTACGAAGCGAGTAAAGTGGTGGTGACCAGCCATTCCATGAAGAGGGAAAATTGCGATCACTTCCATCTGCCGTGGGATAAGGTTGATGTGATTCCAAACGCGATTGATGAGACAAAATACAATGCATCTGTTGACAGGGGGGCGGTTAGAGCACGGTATGGAGTTGGTTGGGGCGAGAAACTGGTTCTCTGCGTGGGGAGATTGGTTCCTCAAAAGGGAATCGAATACTTTATTGATGCTATTCCTGTCATAGCCCAGCGCTATCCAGAAGCGAAGTTCATTATTGTCGGGGAAGGGTGGTCGAGAGACTATCTGGAAGGAGTTGCTCAATCTACAGGACATAGGTGGAAAATTTTGTTCACGGGCTTCATTTCGGACGCAGAGGTTGTAGCGCTCATGACCAGCGCTGATGCCTTGGTTATTCCTTCCGTTTACGAGCCGTTTGGAATAGTTGCCTTGGAGGGGATGGCTACGGGTGTTCCTGTGGTGACAAGCCAAGTTGGTGGCTTAGCTGAGGTGATAGAACATGATCGGACAGGGATTTTCGTTTTTCCGAGGAATCCCAAGTCGATTGCTTGGGGGGTTGACCGCGTCTTGTCTAATCCAGACCATGCTAGATGGTTAACTCAGAATGCTAGAGAAAAACTCCACAAGACTTATAGTTGGGAAGCCGTCGCTATGAAAACTGTCGAAGTCTACAAGAAAGCGGTGGGCTAGGAAATGCGCGAAGATCCTTCATCCGGTTTCTCATCTGGACCTGAAATTCCCGATGAATTGCGTCTCTTGTGTATGCTGCACAACATTGGCGCAACAGAATCGGGGAGATCGTTGACTATTCAGCAAATTTCAGAGTGGACTAGGATGGATACTCCCGCACTCGAGTTTCACCTTCAAAAACTGATTGAACTAGGCTACGTTCACTTTGTTCAAGCAGAGGGGACCGACAAGTATCACCTAACACTAGATGGAATCAGAAAAGTGCTAAGCATATACTCCTAGCGTTTATCCATATACTTTGCGAACATTTTGG
>CAYFXU010000039.1:2068-17404 GCA_964347145.1 uncultured Candidatus Bathyarchaeia archaeon | reverse complement strand
GACTCAAGATCCCGTCCCGAAGGGGTACGTGGGTTCGAATCCCACCCCCCGCACTTCTTGACGAACCCCTATCCGACCGCGCGAAAGACTCTGGCAAAGAAGAGGTTGAAGTTCTCAAGAAACTTATGAAGCCCACGAGGATGACTGAAGAGCATTACAGGGATTTTGTATTGCACTTGGGGACTGAAGCCTACAGAAGAGCCAACGAGACTACAGAGATTTAGGAAAGAACAGAAACTTGGGAGAAATCTATTTTCGTAATAGCTATTATGTGTAAAAAGAACAATTGGGATTGCAGCAAGGGGGGAGAGTGTTCTATGTCGCTAGAAGAGAATAAGGCTATTGTTCGCAAGATGATTGAAGCTATTAACAAGCAGAACCTAACTTCACTAAACGAGTTGATGGCGCCCGATTTTGTTTTGTACATGCATGCCCAGAAAGCGGAGGGATGGGAAGTCAATAAACAAGTCATAGAGGACGAGATCAAGGCCTTTCCCGATTTACATGTGGCTATTGAAGATATCATCGCTGAAGGGGACAAGGTGTGTGTTCGTCTTCAAGAGACAGCAACACACACAGGTGAATACCGTGGGTTAGCCCCTACGGGCAATAATCTCTCATATGCGGTTGTTGCTATCTGGCGTATCGTTGAGGGCAAGATTGTAGAAGGATGGATAATCTACGACCAAATGGATTTCCTAAAACAACTCGGCGTTATCGCCTGGAAAGGATTTCGTGACAGAGCTACGTGACTGCTTTGACTTGTGCGCGGGCGTTTTTCTCTGATCAAAGGGCTTAAATACCAACTGCTATCGTATTTTGAAACGCCGAATAGGAGGGAACCTTATGAGTAAAGCGGTGGAGAAGGGTTTAAGAAAAATCGGGATAACCGTTTCCAAGCCCATCCTAGCCATGATATGCATCATATTCGGAGTACTGGTCATAGCTTTTGAGGACCTTCTACAATGGATAGTTGGACTGTTCCTGATAATCCAAGGAATACTGTTGCTAACCGACTACTTCGAACTAAGAGGCAAATAACAGAGCCTAAACATTAAAACTGATCTTCTCCTTTTTTACACTTACCAGCGCCCAATACGTTCTCCATAACGACATGGTTTCGTTACAACACACGGTCCATCATCTTTTTTTCTCGCAAATAGCTTTGTATGCGCGTATCAAATACGGGATGCCCCAAGATTTCAACTCGCCATCTCCCGTGGAGGTTGTTAATCTGCTCAGCCATGAGTGCTCTAGGCAACCTTGTCAGGTCGTCCAGTAAGAGAAGATGCAAGTCCCCTCTTCGGAGTTGTGTCCTTGTGGAGCTTTCTACGTCTTGAATTCCCTTTTGTTCCTTGGAAAAAGATGACGTGTTCGTAGACCAAACCTTACTAGAGCCAGCATTAACGGGACTTCCATTAGAGGCCCAATAACGGTAGCTAACGCAGCGCCTGAATTAAGCCCATATAGGGTCGTTGCAACTGCGATGGCGACTTCGAAGTGGCTGCTTGACCCGATGAGAGTGGTGTCTATTGACGTTGCGTAGTCCCAGTTTGACAGCCAAGATATTCCATATGTTATTGTAATCATCGTAGCATAAATGAGCAGATTTGGGGCTGCGAGATATGCCACCAGAATTGGATCGTTCAGGATTATCTCTCCTTGAAAAGAAAACATGACGATTAGCGTAAGTAACAGCGCGATGATGGATATTTTACGCACAAGTTCAAGATAAGTGGAATCAAACCAATCCTTCCCTTTTCTACCTATTAGCAACTTTCTGGAGACCGCCCCCAAGGATACTGGAAGCGCTATGAAGACGATCACGCTCATGGCGATCAGATCCCATGGAACAGGTATGCCGCTTACACCAAGATAGAATGCTGATTGAGGCGCGTACAGAGCCAGCATCAACAGGGCATTGATGGCTGTGTTTATTAGTCCTTGAGCGAGGTCTCCTTTGGCCAGCATGATCCACCACATGACCATGGCAGTGCAGGGGGACATGCCGAGAAGTATGACTCCAGCAATGTACTGGGGATTGCCTTGAAGGATCGTGTTCGCGTAGAGCGTCATTAAAGGTGGAGTGATTATCCAATTCGCAATTATGGTGAGAAGCATGGGCTTTGGCTTTTTTACAGCCTTCTTGACATCGCTAAAGGCTATGCCCACGACTGTCGGATACATCATGAAGAACAGGCAGATGCCAATTGGAATCGACAGCTTAGCATATTTCAAAGAGTCCAAATATTCCCCGAAAGCTGGAGAAAACCTTCCTAACAGAAGCCCAACAACGATACATATAGCAATCCACAATGTTAGGTATTTCTCGAAGAATCCGAGCCTTGCTTCCTTTTCAGTTGGCAATTTTCGTTCCCTGTGAGAAAGGGGAATAGACATATTTAGATATTTAAATTTATCGTTACAAAATCATCGGACCGGAGCAGAAATAGTCTATCTCAAAGGGCGTTACTACTCTATAAGGTTGGTCACTTGATGCATGTTTTTGAGCCACCCTGGATCTGTAAGGCTGTAGAAAACCCATCTTCCCTCTTTTCTGTCCTTCACCAATCCTGCGTTTTCTAGGATCCCCAAATGATGAGAGGCTGTAGGTTGAGTTAAGTCTAGAGCAACCATCACCTCGCAAACGCACATCTCCCGGACTCCAAGAAGCTCAATAATCCTCAGCCTTGTCTCATCAGCCAGCGCCTTGAAAAATCTACTTTGTTTATCAGCTTTCTCGCTGTCTGCAATTGCGTCTGCAAGTTGTTTTAGTTCGTTTTCGTATTTTGATGCATCTTCAGCCGGACAAATCCCTGACTTAACCAATCGAGCAAGTCTCTTGCTTACTCTAGGTTTAGACATTGCTCGACACGTCCTGTGAATGATTAATAAAATAACGTATTTAAATATGTTTCTTGGCAATCACGCCAGTCAAGTCGATTGTTACTCGCGCAAATTTTACGAGTCACCAGCACTACTATTAAAAGTGCTCCAATCAGGATCGAACCCATTGGCGGTGCATCAACTAAAAGAATTCCCAAGATAGACTTACCAATTCCTGGCGCGCGCACATTGTAGGCAAACCTAAAAACTAAATTACCTCCAGGTTAAATCCTAACCTTAATCACCATCTCACCGAGGCCAACGAATGAAAAAGCTTCCCAAGAAATGCGACATTCTCCAAATCGAGGAAAAGTGGCAACGGAAATGGGAAGAGATGGGCGTCTACCGCTTTGACTGGAAAGACAAAACCCGTCCAGTCTACGTCATAAACACCCCGCCTCCATACCCTTCAGGCGACTTCCACATGGGAAACGTCCTCAACTGGACCTATTTCGACATGGTAGCCCGTTACAAACGCATGCAAGGCTACAATGTCCTCTTCCCCCAAGGATGGGATTGCCACGGCCTCCCCACCGAAGTCGAAACCGAAGAAGAATACGGAATCAAGAAAACCGAAATGCCTCCAGCAGAATTTATCAAACTCTGCAAAAAATTCGTGAACAAGTACATAGGAATCATGAAAAAAGCCGTCATACGCCTAGGATGTTCCACAGACTGGAGCACAGAATACAAAACCATGGACCCGGACTACTGGAGACGCACTCAACTTTCCTTCATCCTCCTCCACAAAAAGGGCATGATATATCAAGGGACACATCCTGTCAACTGGTGCCCCAGCTGCGAAACAGCCATAGCCGACGCGGAAGTGGAACACGAAACCAGAGGAGGAACTCTCCACTACATCCGATTCAAACTAGAAGACGACGACCACCTGACCATAGCCACCACGCGCCCCGAACTCTTACCCGCCTGCGTAACAGTAGCCGTCCACCCAAGCGACATACGCTACCAAGAACACATAGATAAGGAAATCACTGTTCCAGTCGCCGACCGAAAAGTCAAAATAATCCCAGACAACCTTGTAGACCCCAAATTCGGAACAGGCGTCGTAATGATATGCACCTACGGCGACAAAGCAGACGTAAAAGCCGTCGCAAAACATCACCTACCAGTCATAATCACAATAGACGAAACAGGAAGAATGAACAAGAACGCTGGAAAATACGCCGGACTAACCACCCGAGAAGCGAAGAAGTCCGTCGCTACGGACCTACAAAAAGACGGTCTCATAGAAAAAACTGAAGAACTCCAACAAGAGGTCGGGGTATGCTGGAGATGCAAATCTCCAATTGAAATCTTGGAAAGAAAACAATGGTTCATGAGAACACGCATCCTTACAGATGACGTGACAAGGAACTCACGGGAGATAACATGGTACCCAGAATACATGAAAAACCGCATGATAGACTGGGCCGAATCCCTAGACTGGGACTGGGTAATCTCCCGACAAAGAATCTTCGCAACGCCGATTCCCATCTGGTACTGCAAAAAATGCGAAGAAATAATCCTAGCCGAATCCGAATGGGTCCCCATAGATCCCAGAACAGAAAAACCAAAGATTGAAAAATGCCCAAAATGCGCTTCCAAAATCTTCACACCCGAAACAGACGTACTAGACACATGGTTCGACTCCTCCATCAGCTGCGCCGTCCACGCAGGCTGGCCAGACAACCAAGACTGGAAGAAACTATACCCAGCCGACCTCCACACCTCAGGCTACGACATCATACGCACCTGGGCCTACTACCTCATGGTACGCCACCTAGCCCTCTTCGACGAAAAACCCTACAAAAACGTCCTAATCAACGGCATGGTTCTTGGAAGCGACGGAAGAAAAATGAGCAAATCCCTTGGCAACTACGTAGCCACCCCTGACATCTTCGACAAATATGGAGCTGATGCTCCCCGTCAATGGGCAGCTAGCGGAGGAGCCACAGGCTCAGACATACCTTTCCGCTGGGCAGACGTAGAGTACGGATGGCGTTTCCTCATAAAACTGTGGAACGCAGCTAGATTGGCCAGCCTCCACCTCCAAGACTATGAGCCCCTGGAAAAGGTGGAACTAGATCTGTTAGATCGATGGCTGCTAAGCAAGATGGAAAAGGTGACTGAAAGAGCAACCACAGCCCTGGAAAACTGTCAGTTCAACACAGCCCTCGAAGAAATCAGAAATTTCACATGGCATGAACTGTGCGACCAGTATATTGAGGCCATAAAACATAGACTCTACAAACCCGAGACCTACGGCGAAAAAAAGAAAAAAGCCGTCCAAAACACTCTTTACACGGCAGTTTACCGGACTCTCCAGCTCCTTGCACCCATTTCACCTCACATAACTGAGGAAATATACCAAATCATGTATGCAGATGACAAGAAACACAAGAGCATCCACCTTTCTCCGTGGCCCCTTTCAAAGAAAGAAATAGTCAGTGAAGAGACAGAGAAACACGGTGACCTAATCATGGCTGTAATAGGAGGAGTTCGAAGAGACAAGGCAGAGAGAAAGAAACCGCTGAATGCTCCCATCAACAGTCTGATGATATACGCAGGTAGCAAAGAAAGGGCACAAATTCTGAATCAAGCCTCTGAGGATATCGCTGGAACCTGCAAAACTGAGAAGATCGAGATTCTGCCCTTGAAGGGGAGGGGCAGAGAGGTTGAAGGATATCCCGATGTCCACTTTGGCGCTGAATATCAACTTGAAGGCTTGTAGCGAAGAATAGCTGCGATTCCCCCGAAGGAGTTCTTTAGCATCTGCCCCTCTTCCGTCTCCACCGACAGAATCTCTACATTCGCCCCAGTCTCCTCAGCCATTTCAGCTAGATCGTCAATAAGGTCTTTGGAATCTGCTAAGACAAGGGCAGGAACAGTACAATTAGGGCACGGTTTTCCATTTAGGCTCTGTTCAAAGTCTGGAAGAAGATGGTTTTTCATGGTATCCCGTTTTGTGTAGTCACAGGCTGTGCATTTCATTGTGACTCGAACCACGTTGAGCCCCTCAGAGAGCAACAGAGTTTTCACAAGACCAGATTTTAGGCTTCGTCTAACCTCACGTTCGCCATATGTGGCTAAGCCAGTGTCGTGGCCTATCTCGTAGAGGAAGCCTTGCATGACCTTTTTTTCCTCAACATATCGAATGCGCCGCAAGATTTCGGGAGAACGTTCAACAACTTCCTCCACCCCTTGTTCGTCCACGTATGCAGTGTCGATCGAGGCAATGATTTTGTCTTTCAACGTGTAATGAAGGTAACCTCCTTTCTGAAAATCATATTTTGTGGGTCCTGGTCCTCCTATGATCAAGCTTTTCAGTTCAGGTAGGGACAAAAAAATCTTGTCCGCGTGCTCCCCGATACGTTTGAAGTAGCTCAACATTTTGGCTTCTCGCTGTCTTTCAAATCTTCTAGCAGATTGGCCTCCAGCTCGAAATTTTCCAGGCACGCCCGACGTGATTTTTTCCATTATTTCCAAGCGTCTGCCTCGAAGGGTGGCATAGGTTGTCGCATTAGCATCTATGACAATGATTCCATGCGTTTCCTTCTCCCTTAAGAACTCTTGGAGGTGTTCGATGTGAAATCTAGAATCGCAGCGGTAGAGATAAACTTGAATGGGCTCGGGAGGAGGTATTACATAAGTTTCGATCCTTTCGCTTCCAGCACCATTCTGGGGGATGGCTCCGCAGAAGATCACCAGACCATTGTCAGGCACCCTCCTGAAGAGTTTGAGACGCTGCATAACCTTGACGATGGCGTCTTGAACGTTCTTTCTGGTGGTGCTAGATTTTATGTTGGAAGCTGTTCCGTACTCTTGTTTAAGCATGGAAATTACTTCGCTGATTTGACGACCAGGCGGCACATATAGAGAGACCAGTTCTGTTCCTCTACCTTCTTTGGACGCAAGCGTTTCCAATGCCCTTTTCAAGCGAAAGCGCTGGAGGGATGATCTTTTGGTGCTCAAGTTCTGTTCCACACGTTGACCGTAGAGCTACACTACAGTGGGGCAGATAAAAGTTATCATCTTCTTCTGAAGATTATTTTCGGTGGGCTGGAAAGATGAGTGGTTTGGGATACTCGTCTAGACTCTCGGTTTGGATGTCAATGTTGGGAGCTGGCGTAATTCAAGTTGATACATGCTATCGATGTTTAGGGCCGGAGGAAGCAATCTGTTAGCTCAGAGACTTGTGTTCGTTGGGCATGTTTCCGTCGACAAGATCGAAAACATCAACGGGGCTAGAGTCCAGCCTGGAGGAGCCGCGTTTTACGCTGCTATGGCAGCTAGAACACTGTCAACAAATGTTACATTAATCTCGGTTATTGGAAAAGACTATGATTTTCCAGATGCCTTGAACCTTCTGGATTCCAAAGACGTCAAGATGTATAACCTGCCCTCAACAAGGTTTCACATCAAATACAATAAGCGTTGGGAAGCCCGTTACGTCAGGACCATACACGGTGTTGGCTCCAAAATAACTTCCAGAACAGTTTCAGCGAGATGGCTTAAATCCAAGAGTATATTCCACATATCACCGATGAGAGCTGCGAAGGTCGCAAGGATCCTCGCCAAGATAAGGAGAGCGTTGCCAGAAGCCAAAGTTTCGGTTAATACGTGGATGGATTACATTAGGGAGGGGCGAAGAAGCAGGGAAATACTCAGGGACCTCGCTTTGAAAGCCGACTTTTTCATCTTAAACGATTCTGAAATCAAGGCTTTGACTCAAACTGACTCAATTTCGTCGGCTCTGAGGCTTCTTAAGGCTAAGATGCTGATTGTCACACTGGGAAGCTTAGGAGCCATAATAAGCGGAGAAGACATGAGAATGCAGATGATTCCCGCTTTGAACATACCGCCAGAGAAGATTATTGACACCACCGGAGCTGGAGACGTGTGGTGCGGAGCGTTTCTAGCCACATACAACTCTACACAAGACCTGACAAAGTCTGTGAGCAATGCATCGATAATCTCCAGCATAAAATGTTCGGGCTGGGGTTTCAACAACCTCGTAAATCTGCGGTTCAAGGAACCCAACGACGTAATAGAGTTTGTCATAGGATTAAGGGAGGGGAGTCTTCAAAAAAGAATACCAGATTACGTTAACATGTAGATCCAACAATACTTCATATAGTTAGGATTTTGAACCCAATCAGGGTTCAGATTTGGTGGACCGGGCGGGATTTGAACCCGCGGCCTCCGCCTCTTTCGGTTGGCATGCGAAGGCGGCGTGTACACCGAAGACTCGAAGGCTGAGTCATCATTCATGCCAGACTGAACTACCGGCCCACTATTCCGTTGGAAACAGACTCGATATTAAGTATTTTGAATACTTGACTTGCAAATTTCGTTGCGCGCACTGCTGCTGATCTGTCTCGCTTCAAATCTCAGCCGTAATTGTAACATATCAGCAAACTGGAGATATTTCCCACCTGCACTCGCCTCTCAAGATTACAAAACGAAACGCATAAATCAGAATTTTCCGTTCTAACACTTGGTCGGGCGGTAGCTCAGCTTGGTAGAGCTTCCGAGCCAGCTCGATTTGGTTCAAGCTGACGGAGACGCTGTAGACGCCTGCCAAAGGTAGGCATCACCCAGCCTGCCAAGCGCACAACGTAGAAACCGGATTGTCGCAGGTTCAAATCCTGCCCGCCCGACCAACTGAATTATGTAAGGCATGTTCAGCCTTGCTGAACTGAAACATTTATAAATCTCAGACGAAGCCACTGTGACCCCTAGTCGCATGGGAATGTTGGCAGTGTTTGAAGGAAAAAATTGAGGGTTCTATCCACATAGGGAGATGTCTGAAACATAATGTAAAATTTAAGGCTAGAATATGCGAAAAAGTTAGAAAGGAGAAAAAACTTAGGTAACTCTCTACCTCTAAGAAAGAGTGGTTGACGTTGACAAAGAGGGTCTCCAAAATAGTCGACGAAGCTCGCAAAGAAGGAAGAAGCTACCTGCTTGAACCTGAGGCCAAAACCATATGCACGGAATATGGAATACCTGTAACAACGTTTAGAGTAGCAAAAACCATTGAAGAAGCTGTGAGATTTGCTGATGAAATTGGCTATCCAATCGTTCTCAAAATCGTTTCTTCGGACGTCATCCACAAGTTCGACGTAGGCGGAGTAATCCTCGACCTCAAAACCCCCGAAGACGTTCGAGAAGCCTACAAGAAAATCCTACGTAACGTAAAGAAACACAAACCCAACGCGAAAATACGAGGCATCCTAGTTCAAGAGATGGCCCCCCCATCTACAGAAGTCATTGTAGGATCGACCAAGGACCCCCAGTTTGGACCAGCCTTGATGTTCGGTCTCGGTGGGGTCTTTGTGGAAGTATTGAAAGACGTAACTTTCAGAATTGCTCCCATCACAAAACAAGATGCCCAGGAGATGATCACAGAAGTGAAAGCCTACCCGATCCTCAAGGGCTATCGTGGTCAACCTCCCGCGGACATCAATTCTATAATAAAGATTCTGTTGAACACTTCAAAACTGGTGATGGATCACTTAGAGATCAAAGAACTCGACCTAAACCCCATCATTGTTTACGAGAAGGGAGCAAAAACGGTCGATGCAAGAATCATATTGGAATAGAACCTCCAACCAAGCTAGGCATGAAATCTTCTCCCAACTTCAAGTTCCACCAAATGTTTCTTTCTTCACCCGACTTGACGGAAGAGGATTCCAATCAGTTTCCGAGAAAGTTGACGCCGAGAAGCCTTTTGACGAAAAGTTTGCAAGATGTATAGTTGCATCCGCCAGAGCCGTGTTCAAAAGCGACTTCAACCCAGCTCTAATCTATGTAGCCAGCGACGAAATTAACATATTTTTCTTGCATGCCGCACCCTTCAGACGAAGGATTGAAAAAACGAATTCGATTCTAGCCGGAGTTGCCTCCAGCGCGTTTTCGTTAGGCCTTGCAAAACTCTTCAAAAGAGACTTAGTTGTATCTTTTGATTCTCGCATAAATGTCTCCTCCCAAGAAAGGGTAATAGAGTACTTAATTTGGAGACAAAGAAGCGCGTGGCGAAACCACAACAACGCCTACGCCTATTGGCTCTTTCGCAAAAATGGATGTAAACCCTCTGATTCTGCGAAGAAATTGATGGGATTAAAGACCAAAGACCTGCAACAATTTCTTGTCCGCCGCGGCATCGACTTGACCCAAACACCAGCTTGGCAACGAAGAGGCATCCTTCTCTACAGAGAACCAATCCAAAAACGAGGGAAAAGTCAAATGGCAACGCGTCGACAAATCACGGAAAACTGGGATCTCCCTCTATTTTCGTCAAAGAAGGGGCAAAATTTGATTTGGCAAATCCTTGGGTGGGCTAAACCAAAGGGGGGAAGAGGATAAGTTGTCTGAATCTCTAGAACAGAGAATTGGACGATTAAGCCAGGAGTTGGGGTCACTCAAAGAAGAACGAAACAAGCTAAACTCTGAAGCTAGAAAATGGGCTGAAAAAAGAAACGCTATCCACGAACAAATCAGACGTTTACGAACAAAAGCTACTGACCTGAAGGGGAGACGAGACAACCTAAACGAGAAAGTTCAACAGCTAAAAAGCCTTCGTGAAAAAGCGAAGACAATGCGCAGAGAAAAACATGCCCAAATCTTAGAACTGAAGGAAAAGGTGAGAACCCTTGCGCGCGCGAGCGAACCCCCCAAGAGAATGCGAAGCATACAGAGAGAAATTGAGAAGCTTGAGTGGGAAATTCAAACCACTTCCCTTCCGGTAAGGGAGGAAGAAACGCTGATTGGAAAGGTTATGCAGCTTGAAGCCCAACTGTCAGTTCACAAACGAATAGAAAAATTGAAAGAAAAGCTCATGGTTCTGCGAACTGAGGAGAAAGCACTTGAAACTGAAGCAAAAACTTATCATCAGAGACTGTCGGAACTTGTAGAACAAAGTCAAAAATTTCACGGAGAAATGCTTGAAAATTTGAACGAGGCCCGTGGTCTCGAGGTTGAGGCGGACAATGCCCATCAAAAATATGTGGAAATCAGAGAGCAAGCCCAGAATCTCCACCAAAAATGTGTTGAAATGTTAGATGAGATAAGAAGCTTCGAAAAAGAGCTCCAAGATGCCGCGGAGAAAAGACAAGCTAAACGCCAACGTGAGCTCCGCAAAGAACTGGAAGAAAGAGCACGAGAGAAGTTGAAACGCGGGGAGAAGCTAACATGGGAAGAATTTAAGATACTTGCTCAAAAAGGAGAAATATGATAACCTTAAAGAGGAAAAAAAGCCAAAAATTAAAGTGAGTGGCAATTGACATGTGAATAGGAGAGCGAACATGCCGAAATCACCGAAGAAGAAATCGGAGCGCATTCTCGTCCTCTGCGTTGATAGAGATGACGACCTCGGCGTGAAAGCAGGAATAAAAACGCCTATTCTTGGAAGAAAAGAAAATGTCAATGCAGCTGCAAGTCTCGCGCTCCGAGATCCGGAGGAACCTGACGCGAATGCAATGTTCGAAGCCGTCAGAATCTACGATCATCTGAAGAAGAATGCCAAAGAACAAGAAGAACATGAAGTCGCGACAATATCTGGTTCTGATCTTGGTGGAGTAGGAGCGGACCGCCATCTCGTAGACGAACTCACCGAAGTTCTAGGCGGATTTCCAGCCACAGATGTTATCCTCGTCACCGACGGTTACACGGATGAAGCCGTTTTACCATTGATTGAATCTCGAATCCCAGTAACCAGTGTTCGAAGAATTGTGATGAAGCATAGCAAATCCATCGAGGAAACAGCTGCCCTGTTCAATCGATATCTAAAAACAATTATGGAGACCCCCCGTTATTCTCGAATCTTGTTGGGCCTACCCGGAGTTCTCCTGATCATTTTAGGTGTCCTAGCAATATTCCAGTGGCTGGAATACGCTGGAATAGCTTTTCTCATCGTTTTAGGTACATTCCTTTTTGTAAGAGGATTCAAACTCGACAGAGCGACTCTCAACTTTTACAAATGGATCAGAGAATATTCTCCACCCCCATATACTGTTCAAATAGCCGGCTTTTCTGCAGTCGCTGGAGTCCTACTGCTTCTAGTGGGCGGTTATCTAGGGGGAACGGCAGTCGCAGACGTATTACCCACGATAGACTCTAGCCAATGGTTCGGATCCCTTCCAAGACTGGTCGGAGAGTTTCTATCAGAGTCGATACTTCTCATCGTCATCGGGGTCTGCGTCATATTTTCGGGAAGGGCGATTCGATGGTTCTTTGAGCGAGACCTACGATTATGGCGTACCATCGTCATTGTAGTCGTATTCGCATGGTCCTACACAATGTTTTATCAAGCATCGCAGATCCTCATCAACCCGGAGTTTTCTTACGCCGGCCTTGTAGTAGCTATTATCATAGGCATACCTTTGATCGTGGCCGCCATCTTCTCCGTGTTCATATTACGTAGAAGATATGCTAGCTTCTTCTCAGGGAAGGAAAAAGAGATTGAGGAATTCAAGGAAGGCTGATGTGGCGATAATCGGAGGATCCGGCCTAGAAGCCTTGTTAGAAGACACGGAGCAAACTCGAGTGGGAACTCCCTACGGCCTCCCATCCCCAATTTCAATCGGTGAAGTTGGCGGAAAATCGGTTGCTTTTTTGGTCCGTCACGGCGTGCATCACTCTATTCCTCCGCACAAGGTTAACTACCGAGCCAACATTTACGCCTTATTTGAAATGGGTGTTAAACGGATTCTTGCCACAAATGCTGTAGGCGCCATAAATGTTGATTTCAAGCCAGGAGACTTGGTGGTTCCTCATGATCTAGTTGATTTCACCAAGCTTCGAGAACTCAGTTTCTACGATGCCGCTCCTGTTACGCATGTTGACATGTCTCAACCATTCTGCCCGCAAGTCCGTGCCCAACTGATTAAGACGATAAAGAATTGCGGTGCACAGGTGTGGGATCGGGCTGTGCTGGTCTGCACCGAGGGGCCTCGCTTTGAAACCCCTGCAGAGATTGAAATGTTCAGACGTTTGGGTGGCGACATGGTGGGAATGACTGTCGCCTCTGAGATTGTGCTTGCACGTGAGCTGGAGATGTGCTACGCGACTTTAAGCTTCGTTTCAAACATGGCGGCTGGAATCCAGCAACGGCTGACAACTCAAGAAGTAGCCGAAGTTGCGAAAGGCAAAACGGAGGTCATTCAGCAAATCTTAAGAGAAACCATCAAACATTTACCACAGAAGCGCGCGCCCCATGAATGCCCTTGCCCTAACGCACTTAAACATGCAAGGTTTCGAGGTTAAAGAATGCTACAGAGTTTGCTGTCCGTGCTTGGCATCTACAAGCTGTATGAGAAATGGCTATGGTACCAAGTGAAGGGTGAAACAAAACCGGAACACGTAGCCATAATCCTCGACGGAAACCGAAGATGGGCTTCTGAAAGATTGCTGAATCCATGGATAGGTCACCACTATGGCGCCGAGAAAATCGAGGAACTACTGAGATGGTGCCTAGACTTGAATGTAAAATCAGTCACCCTCTACGCCTTTTCGACTGAAAACTTTAGGCGATCTCCAAAGGAAGTGGAAGAGATTATGCAAATAGTTGAACAAAAGTTACGTGAGGTTCTTGAAAACGAAAGCATTCACAAGAACAAAATTCGTGTCAAGGCCATAGGTCGGCTTGATCTTCTACCCGAGAGACTTCAAGAAATGATTAGACGTGTGGAAGAATCTACAAGGGATTATGATGAGCGGTTTTTGAACGTGGCTTTGGCTTATGGTGGGAGGGCAGAAATTGTTGACGCGACAAAGAAGATCGCAGAGGAAGTGGAAAGCGGACAGTTGGTTCCTGAGGAAATAAATGAACAACTTTTTGAGAAATACTTGTACACCGCCCATATGCCTAAACAAGATCCTGACCTAATCATTCGAACCTCTGGAGAAGAGAGGCTAAGCGGTTTTCTCTCATGGCAGTCCGCCTACAGTGAACTGTGCTTTTTAGACATAAACTGGCCGGATTTTAGACGCATAGAACTTTTGCGAGCAGTTCGAACATACCAAAGACGGAAGCGGCGTTTCGGCGAGTGAAAACGGAAAACGCGCAGAAAACTCATCCTCTTTTCTTCGCGCTGACTATCGAAATTACGTCTCGGTCTTTCAACACATGATCTTCTCCAATTCTCTTTTTCTCGTGAGCTTCGATGGCGTGGATGAAGCCTTCTCCTAATTCTGTGTGAATCATATAAGCTAGTTGACGTGCTGTAGTGCCGTAGGGTACAAGGTATGCGTCGGGTAGCACTCGACCATCGTGGTCACTGAGGTGTTCGAGGTCTTCCACTGGATAAACAACGATCATATTTAAGAGCTTGAAGAAAGCCGTGTTAATGGCTTCTTGAACGCCGGTGGACCCGAATTTCTGCAGTATCCTTTCCTGAATGACTTTAAGAGCCTCCCCTTGGGTTTCTGTCAGTCCCCGAGGCTCCACAATATTGAAGTTGCAGTCTCCTGGTCTGTAGTCAATCAAACTTTTTTCAGCAGCTCTTCTAAGTGCCAGCTCCGCTTCGGCGCAACAAGGCATAACTATGTAGCCCATATCTTTCAGCCTCTTAACATTTTGCTCCGCAGGTGGAAGATCGATTTTGTTTGCAGCGATCAACATGGGCTTGGAAATACTTCTCAGCACATCCAGAAACCTGTACAGGTCTTCATCGCTCCAGAGGGTTGGTTTTTCCAGGTTCAAATCTGCTTTTCTCAACGCCTCGACTATGTGAGCTCTCCTAACAGCTAATCCACTAAAGCGAGTTTCAAGGAGGAAGATTAGGTCTTCTGCGCCTGCCTCAGCCGTTCTAGCTATCTTGGGCCAGTCTCTTTTCAATATTTGGGTCACCCACATGGTTATCTCCGTCTCCAAGAATTTCGCGTCTTCTGAGGGATCATGGGAGCCTAATTTGCATATTTTTCCTTCGGAGTCCGTTGCCCCTGCGGCGTCGACTATGTGGATAAGTGCATCTGCCTTCCTAATTTCGTCTAGAAATTGGTTTCCTAATCCTCGACCTTGCCAAGCGCCTGGAACCAGTCCAGCGCAATCAATCAATTCAACTGGAACCAGCCTTATCCCATCTAGACATATGGAGTTCTTTGGGTTGTCTTTTACGTCAAACTCCTTGCACGCGCATGGAGCCCGCAGATATCCTATTCCGCGATTCGGCTTTATCGTAGTAAACGGATAACTTGCAATTTCCACAGGCGATAGCGTTGCAGCAGAGAAAAAGGTGGACTTGCCGGTGTTGGGCTTCCCAACTATACCAACTGAAAATGAACGGGATTTTTGCATGCTTCAGCCTACCTCTGACGCAAGCGACTTGGAGAAGCTTGTTTCTCCGTTCTTTTCTTAGTCAATTAATAAATTTAAGTATTAGGAAATTTGGGAACTTTGGGATTTTCCTCGTTGAGAATATCGAGAATGCTCTTTCCCAAGTCAGT
>CAYFXU010000039.1:0-1968 GCA_964347145.1 uncultured Candidatus Bathyarchaeia archaeon | reverse complement strand
AAAAATCCTTGGCTCGTTCACCTCTCCGCTATGTTTGCTTTGATACGTTTTGTGTTGTTAATACCATACCTACTTGGATGAGATACGGTGCTACTATTATGTGGATCAGTTGCAGATGACATCAATGATTCAAACGATTCAACATGCATTCAATATAGTGATCCTAGGAATTCATAATGCGAATTGAATAGAAATAAATAGTGGAAAAGAGAATTGATGAGTGAAGGGGTTATGTTCAATGGGGTGTGTTACAAGAGAGGAAGTAGAGTGCAAGAGTTGCGGAAGGATTATTCGCGCGCGCTTTCCCAAAAGGGCTATTCTTGCTCTCGTTGTCTCAATTTCAATACTTTTTGCTTTAATGTTTTTAATAACCTCGAACACAATTATCAACGTCTCAGCTGTAGAAGCACATGGACTTGGAGCCTACTGGGACATTAACTGCACTGACAGAGTATTTTCAATTAATTGGGGGATTCTCACACCTGTGTCAGTGAACAACACTATTATTTATATTCGAAATGAAGTAGAAGAATCGAGATATCTTATACTTGAGACGACAAATTGGAGCCCCTCAGAAGCATCCCAATACTTAAATCTTGGGTGGGACTACGCTGGACAATGGATTAATCCTGGTGAAGCCCTCCAAATAACACTGACTTTGGCTGTATCGCAATACGTAGAAGGAATCTTGAGTTTCAATTTTGATATAATCATAACTGGAAACTGGCGCGCGCGCGCGCATTATGACGATTTCGCCGTGTTGGCAGGAGCTTACGGGTATAGCAGGGGACACCCGGCATACAACCCAGAAGCCGACTTCGATCTTGACGGCGATGTTGACAACGACGATTTCTTGATCCTCGCTGGAAACTATGGATAAACCAACCCATACCCACTAAACCTTCTTCCCCTTTTTTGCTTATTCAGCGTGCGCGCGCATCTGTGAAGGAACTTTCTCCTGGAAAGGAAGAAGATCAAGCGATGTACTTATTCGTAAGTTCGATGATTCTGTATTTGCTCCATGGAGGATGACTCTTTGAAGTCAAAGATGAGGATTCTTGTCTGCGATCCTATTCATGAGGAAGGAATAGAGAAATTGAAACAAGCTGGTTTTGAGGTTGACGTAAACCCAACGATCACTACTGAGCAACTAGCGAAAATAATCTCGAACTATGATGTGTTGATCGTACGAAGCCGAACCAAAGTCACGAAAGAACTCGTTGAAGCAGGAAGGCGGATCAGGGTTATAGGGCGGGCCGGTGCGGGCTTAGACAACATCGACACAGAGGCTGCTCAAGAAAGAGGGATCACTGTTTTGAATACACCAGAAGCCCCCGCCGAAGCAGTGGCCGAACTAACAATAGGATTGATGATTTCGGTGGCGCGAAGCATTTCACTTGCCGACCGAACCTTGAAGGAGGGAAAGTGGATCAAAAAGGAGCTTGTGGGTTGGCAACTTGAAGGCAAAACTATTGGTACAATAGGCTTAGGCAACATTGGCACGAGGGTGGCAAGGATGGCAAAAGCCCTAGGTATGAAGATACTCATCACAAAAAGAACTCCGCCGAGCCCAGAGTTGCTTAGGGAGCTTGAAGCAGAATTCGTTCCACTCAGAGAACTGCTGGAACGAAGCGACGTCGTCACCGTACATGTTCCACTAACATCACAAACACACCACATGATCGGGGCGAAGGAGTTTCAACTCATGAGAAAGGGAGCCTTCTTTCTCAACACATCTAGAGGTGCTGTGGTAGACGAGAAAGCTCTCTTAACAGCGCTGAAATCTGGAACGCTTGGAGGAGCTGCACTAGACGTTTACGAGGTTGAGCCTCCAAGAGATCTGGAACTGATCAGATTATCAAACGTGGTATGCGCTCCTCACATAGGAGCGCAAACAAAAGAGGCCCAGAAAGCAGCAAGCGTTATGGTCGCAGAGAAGATCATCGATTCTCTAGAATAAAGTCCACA
>CAYFXU010000038.1:0-17608 GCA_964347145.1 uncultured Candidatus Bathyarchaeia archaeon | reverse complement strand
GGTAGATAAGTCACCTTTTTTCGATAACACTCAATTGTCCACCTCTGCCCACCCTTAACTGGCGTTCACTTCTAAAGGTTACAACACGCGCGCTCTCAACTCGGATAGTATCTCCTACAGAAAATGTGTCTATTTGGTTGCTCCACAAAGGCAGCTGGATAATTCCAGTTTCATCTGCGATGCTTGCGTTCGTTACCATGGCAAATGTCCCAAACCTAGTGAAGACGGATCTAGGCTTTGGAACCTCAAGAACCCTCGCTTCTAAGTCAATTCGGTTCATTCCAGACTTCAAATCTTCGATCCGTGGATGTTCAATTTTAATCCTCTTGAGTGTTGTTCTCCCTAGCGCCCTTGTGCGCGCAAACATTTTGAGTGGATCGGTTTCTTCGAGGATGTATTTGGGTATGGGGAATTGGGCGACCACTCTGAAACCGTTGGTTATCAGAAATACTGCATTATCTCGTGTTTTCTTGCGGCATTCGATCAAAAGGCTTTCGCATGTAGATTGTTGGCGTTTCCAAGCTTCAACGAAGCTTTCAAAAAACTTGTCTGAATCGATTCCATACTTCGTTCAAATCAGAACAAGAGACTCAAGAAGTCTAGAATCAGCAGACGAACGATATTTACCACGGGGTCGACCTCGCCCTCTTGATGTTTTCACCCGCATTTGACTCGTTCCCAGCGCCCCTCACTTACTGTTTGAGGACTTTTTTAGCTTCATCAATCCACTTCGAAACTCTCTTCTCTGAAATCCGAAGCTTCTCTGACAGCTCTTTTGGGTCAAAATTCGCTAAGTCCTGAACCGACGTTACACCGTAGGACTTCAATTTCTCCGCCCTACTAGCCCCGATCCCCTCTATACTAGTCAGCTCTGTAGGTTGTATAGGGATTGCAGACCCGGTCTTTTCGCTCCCCTCCCCCACCTCTTTCTTCACATGGGGAACATGCGTTAACGTGATTTCTATCGTTGAAACCATTCTCGTTCTGCTTTCTCCTTCTCTCGGTGGCATTTCTTCGGTTCCTATGGTGATTTTGCCTATGCTCAGGTTTTTCATAAATCTGTGTCTGGTTATCTCGGCAGCATCGACGGCGGTATTTATTGCTTGTCCTCTCGCCTTCAAAGTAACTTCTTCAGTGTTGGATCCACTGAAACTTGTTATGATCCCCAATACATAATTCATCGGGGGCTTTCTTCCCACGTATATGACGTTTGGTTCTCTGGACAAACTATTCATTTTAACTTCCTCGTTGTCGTGTTGTAAACTGATAAGTGAGCCGCGCTTTTAAATCCTGCTAGAGGAGAAATTGAGGTTAGATCTTCAGGTACCCTTTCCTTCTCAGCCATTCGGCTTGATTTCTTTTGTATCGCCATATGATGTCTCCCCGCTTATCAGACTGAAAATCCCACGGAGACACCAAAACGATGTCTCCCACCCTTATCCACATTCTCCTCTTCATCTTTCCCCGGATTCTGCAGAGGCGTTCGTGACCGTCTTGACAACTCACTAGAAGCCGATCGAAACCCAGCATTTTTTTGGCTATACCCATGACGTCGTTGGCCACAGGCAGCTTAATATTGCTAAGCTCTTCTTCGCTTTTGACCTTCCTTTTGCCCACTCTAACACCTCTAGCTTTCCCTTTCCATAACAGTCGCATAACTTAAATACGTTTATCTTCCAAGCAGCGACATCATCTGTCGCATGTTATCAAATTCGCAGTGTTCAAGGGCTTGAGAGTGAATGCTACAGAAGAAGGGAGGTTACTTCACTCGTTATCTTCTTAAGGTGTTTGAGCAGGATTTGACCTTTTATTTTTAATTCTCGTTTGGAGATCGTGTGTCTCATTGGACAGAACTCATCGGCTATTACACCTTCATCTTTTGAGTATACAACAGGGTATATGAAGCATCCTAGTGGCCCATACTCATATACTTGACATTTCTTCTCCTCAGGATCATAAAAATAGCACCATTCTCCAGCATTTCTTAACCTGGTCAGTCCATCTCCGCCTGTGACAGTGAAATCTTCTCGGCTGAAACCGACTCTCTCCAGCCTTTCAATGTCTTCTTTTGAAAGCAGCATTTCAGTGCTCTCACAACACATACCGCAATTAGAACATTGCATGGGAACCAAACTCTATTCGGGTGTGGTTAGTTTTTCCTTACTGATGGCTTAGACGCGACATTTTTCATGTAGACTACTCGCTCAATTCCTTTTTTATCTCGTTGATTTTTCGTGTTAAGATCTCAATAGTCTTGTTGTTGGTGACGTAGCTCGTTGGTTTGTTGCATGTGGGACACCTAAAGAGGATTTCAAATGCTTGCTCAAAGGGGAATGGTCTGCAGCCCTGTGTTTGACAGCTGTAAAACTCGTGGCTTTTCTCATACCTAAGCCGAGTTTCAAGTTTTTCAAGAACACGATGCTTCTGGTTAAAGATGAAGCCTTCCACCTGGTCGGGTTGGAGTCTCCAGTGAAAGATAAACCAGCCTGTTTCTTTGTCGCGATTCCGCCTGAGAGCCACAAGGGAGTGGTCGTAAAGCCTGTAGAGGGTCCTGCGAACCGTGTTGAGACGTATTTGGGTTTGATCCGCGATCTGGAAATCCGTAGTCTCGTCAACCTTTCCAAGAATCTCAACTACTCTGACAGCTTCTTCGCCAAACAACGCAGCGGCCTTCTTTAGCGTCTCGTCATTCACAAATAACAGTTCTAAACCTCCGACGTTCCAACGACAACATATCATCCTTAGCGAAGACCCTCACGCTTTTATCACACACCTAAAATCCGTTTTCAAAGTATATCAAATCGGCTTTCTCTAATCTTTGGCGAAGATTGTCAACCGCTTGATTTACGTCTTCTTCTGTTCTAGCGCCTGTGCAAACCAGTTTTCCGCTCGAGAAGATCAGGATCACTATCTTTGGATCGTTCATTCTGTAGATCAGCCCTGGAAACTGTTCGGGTTCATAAGTGATTCTTCCGCGCATGCCTGTTTCAGACTCGTACAACTGCAAAAGATCAACCCTCCCGCCGAGGCTTGCGGTGGCAACGACGTTCCTTATCACTATCTCCAGCTTGCCCCTGATTATCATTCCGCCCTCATTCAAGGTTTTAACAACCTTCCTCAAAGCCTTCACTGCATCTCTCTCCGATCGAGCTCCTGTGCAAACCATCTTGCCAGTGCCAAAAATCAGGATTGTTGTTCTCGGCTTCTTCAGCTTAAAGACCAGCCCGGGAAATCGTTTTGGCCGATAGTCAACCACTGGAAAAGCCTTCACCAGCGCACGTAAGTCGATCCCATGCTTCAGGGAGGCGCAGGCCACAACGTTCTCTATCTTAACAACAGGCTCAACCAGCGGCACAAAAAACCCTCTGACAAATTAACGTCACCGTCTTTTAAATATGTTCCAACGGAGAAATTTCGACGACATCAATTGTCCACCTCCTCTGCCGACCTTTAACTGACGTTCACCTCAAAACGTTACAACACGCGCTTCAAGGTTCGCTTCAAGGAATATACCAGAAAATGCGCGGCCGCATGAGTCTTGACCGCGCATATTTATATTAAATTCAAAATATGGAGGTCGACAAGTTTAAATCTATGCAATTGCAGTACGACAGTAACAATGGTTATCGAGTAAGAGTGAATCATTTTGCAGGTTTTGGAAGAGAGCGCTGAAATGTTATCTGATTTCGGGCTCACCCATAACCAGGCGAAGGTTTACATAGCCTTAGCTAAGCTGGGCTTAGCCTCTGCAAGTGAAGCTTCAAAAGTTTCAAACGTGCGTCGAGAGGATATCTACAGAATACTACCGAAGCTTGAAAAAATGGGCTTAATAGAAAGAATATTAGGAAACCCAATCAAGGTCAGAGCTACGCCCATAAAAGAGGCACTTTCTCTTCTTATCAAACGCGAACGAGACATTGCTAACAGAAAAGTGTCTGCTCTAAATGCAAAGAAGGACGAGTGTTTGAAACTTTTCAAGGCATACAAAGTCAAACCGATATCCAAAGAAGCCCATTTTGCTCTAATATCACGGGGGGATGCGATAGTCGATAGGGCATTAACAATGATTAAAAAGTCTGAAAGAGAGATTGCCCTCGTCACGTCCAAGGACAAGTTCATCCAAATTTTCACTGATTACGGTAGGTCAGTAAAGAAAGCCTTAAGGAAAGGAGTAGAGGTTCAGGTAATCTTACAAGATGTATTCGAACATGAAGATTTGATTCAGAGGATTATGGAAGAATACAAATCATCTGGAGGCTCTTTTGACCTAAAGTATACGAACCAGCCATCAGGTCATTACATGATCGTTGACTACAACCAAGCGATAATTGGAACTTCAACGAAAGTGCCTATAGCAGAAAATCCCCATTTGTGGACGAATGACAACGACCTTGTTGGACTTTTCCAAAAAGATTTCGAAAGCATATGGCATGATTCTGAACGCAAGATATCGTAAATGATGTCATTGCCGAAAATGCGCACACGCGCAAAGCTTAACTCTCCCCTCTTTTCCAATGCGTACGCGATCAAGTTGAAGGTTATTAAATGAAAGGATAGGAGTTCTTCGCAAGCTTGCCAAACGATGAAGTAATCATCAAGTTTTCTGAGGCATACCCCACGTTTACGTCCGGGTTCGAACCCCTGTCGCCCACCTAGAAAAATGCGGAAGGTGTAGCCTGGCGCGGAATTCTTGTATTATTTGACTAGTTGCTCGGATGCACATGCCTAGTACAGTAATGGTGGAATCTTGTTTGCTTCTTCAGTTATTTGCAAAGCTCTATTTACTTCACCGAAGTATTTGAGCACGGTTCTTCCTCTTTCAGTTATCGCGTAAACAATTCTTGTTTTGTTTCTTTTTTTGCGGACAGTTTGTTCTTCAACAAGGCCTTGCCGAACTAAGAAATCCAAGTGCTGCTTCAGAACAGCAAAGTTTACGTTAGCCTTGTACATTATGTGAGTCAGCTTTAACGGTCCATGACGAGCAAGAACTTTGAGGACATCAATATACATTTCCAACTTTGACCTTCGCATATCCATCAGACCTCTTCTAACATGATCTATCGATCGACCACATGAGGTGTGCATATCCCTCAATCATCTTTTTCTTTCGTTTTTTCTTCGAGTTAACCGGTGGTTTCAAATGAAAAGCACGAAGGTTCATTCTTATAATGTTCAAAAAAGTCACGCTTCCTCCCTTAATGTGGGTGCCTACCCACATACAGTGACTTCACCTAAAAATCTTGTTAAGTGCTAGGGATATTCCAGTTCAATATTTTCGTTGACATCTAGCAAGCTGCTGCCGCACGAGAGTGTCACTGATGCACGAAATTGACCGTCATATGAGAGTGAATATTGCTGTAAAAGTGCAAAAATGTGCGCTTTTGGTCTTGCGCCTCCAATTGTTTCGATTTTAGGTTTTTGATTTAAATGGGAGTTATTATCTATCAATTGACGTGAGAGTGTCACATTTGAAGTTGATTTACGTTGTAATAGACGGCATGGGCGATGTGCCAATCCAAGAAATGGGAAATAAGACCCCTCTCGAGGCTTCTGACACGCCTAGCATGGATTTTCTCGCCAAAACCGGAAAAACAGGGCTAATGTATACAGTTGGTAAAGGCATAGCCCCTGAAAGCGACGTTGCCGTTGTCTCAATATTAGGGTATGATCCCTTCAAATACGAGGTAAGTAGGGGAGTCTTCGAAGCCTTGGGCGCAAGCCTACCCATGAAAGACGGCGACCTGGCATTGAGATGCAACTTCGCCACCTTAGGTCCAAACAACAGTATCATCGATAGAAGGGTTGGAAGGAGCCTCACCACAGAAGAAGCCACAGAACTGGCCGAAGCAATAAACACACAAATCCAACTAGAATCCTTCCCGGCCAATTTCCAATTCAAAAACACCCTAGGCCACCGAGGAGCCATTGTTATGACAAGCAGAAACAAGCTCTCAGGCAACATTTCCAATACAGATCCAGCCTACGGAAGAATCAAAGGCATCGGCGTAGCAGAACCAAAAGCAAAAATGCTTTTAAAAAAATGCAAGCCCCTAGACAAAACTGAAGAAGCAAAGATTTCGGCAAGGCTTGTCAACGAATTTATCCAGAAAACCGTAACCCTTCTTCAGAAGCACGAAATAAACAGAAAACGCGTTGAAGAAGGAAAACTGAAGGCAAACGTCATCCTCACCAGAGACGGGGGCCACCGCCTACCGAAATTTCCACACCTCAACCAACAATACGACCTCAGCTTCGTCTGCCTAGTCGACATGCCCGTTGAAAGAGGAATTTCCAAACTAGCTGGAATGCACATGATAGACCTTCCCCCACCATCCAAAAACCTTGAAAAAGACTGCGAACTGAGGGTGGAAAAACTGCTAGAAAACCTGCCCATCTATGACTGCTTTTACATACACATCAAAGGCCCGGACGAACCAGGCCACGACGGAAACTTCAACCTCAAATCCCAACTCATCGCCACTGTTGACAAACACTTCTTCGGAAACATGCTGCAAAAGATAAACCTAAAAGATCACCTCATCTGCGTCACAGCAGACCACTCAACACCGTGCAAACTGAAAGCCCACAGCGACGATCCCGTGCCCCTCCTCATATCAGGCAACAAAATCCAAGGAGACAAGGTTGCTAAATTCTCCGAAAAAGAATGCGAGAATGGAGAATTAGGAATTCTGCTGCTCGGAACAAAGCTCATGCCAAAACTAATCATGCACCTAAAAGAATAGGAGCGGGTTAGTCTCTTCTCAGACCAAAAACAAAGCCAACAACAAAGCTGCCCACAAACGGAGCACTGGACGCTAAGGTTGCAAACCCCAAGGGACCGAGAACGTCAGCGAACTTTGTCACAGTTGCAATTAGCTCATCCAAATTCAATTTGATGGCGTTTGTATAGCCCAAGTACAGGAGTAGAAATGCGAAGATTCCAATGGTTACCGCCATACCCGAAATCCTCTTGATCAAATATCCTGTGAAATAGCCAGCGATACCGCCTATGACCAATACGAACATTATTGGGGTTAACACATCATCCATTTCAGCGATTCCTCCATCAAAAGTGCCGTCGATAAATCACCGTACCACATGTTTTGCAGTGATAAAAATTGCCTTCCTTCCTATTTCCACCCTTGAGGATTTCTCCCCTACAATTGGGACACTTCATCTTTACACCCTCCTGTATCATTTCCTCCTAAACAACCGGTAGTCCAATGGTTCCCGATCGAAGTAAGGGCAAGATTTGCATAAACTGCCGCTCACAGTCTCCTTCCACAGCCCACAATAGATTTCACTCGATAGAGGAATAGCTTGCCTGCATTCTTGGTAGTGAATGTTTATGCCTCTACGCTTTGGCCCGCCTCCTTTCCCATTTTCACTGTTCACTTCAAGTTTCTTCACTTCCTCCAGTTGTGGAAGCTTCTTCAGGTCTTTAAGTCGGGAAAGCATCAGAACATCACTGAAGTTTCGAATCAATCTGTTCTGCTAAAATGAGTTATGAATTCTACGTACTGATTTTGAATTTAGATTTGCATTTCATAACTGATTTTTATCGTGAACTTGTATCCTCTTTTCGATTGACCATGAGCACCAGACTCCAAGAAATTCGAAGGAAAATTGCCAAGCTTGAGGAAGAAGCTAAGGAACTGAAACGCCTCAAATCCGATTGCGACGACGTCAGGAAACTACGTAGAATGCTTGTCAAAGAAAAAGTCGATTAGATCGGTGGTTTAGCCAGTCTTCTTTTCTTTTGCGGCAGTTTCATCCACTTCTCGAACTCTGGACTTGGCGGTTCGCTTTCAAACAGTTGTCCCCGGCGAAGCTCCAGCAAGTTGTCTTCCTTACCCAAAAATTCTGTTGCCGTAACAACTTTGTGACCTACTTCTAGCGCGGCGTCAAATATTGGCTTGGCGAGAATTCTCCACTTCTCGTCTCGAAGGATGTGATGCTCCAAAATGGTTGTTGGCACCTTCCTAACCATGTTTCTCAGGTTTTGCATTCCCTGCTCTATGTGTTCTTCTTTCACTCTGAATCCTGCAAGGTATGTTGGAGGTCCACCCATGATGACTAATTGAGGATTTTCAGCGAGGATTATGTCTAGAATAGGATTGTACATAGGTCCCTGAACATCTGATGCGAACAAGACTTTCTCATCTTCACATTCAACGGCGATCATTAGAATCCAACCTAGTTCCGAGTTTTCAGATCCGTGGAAAACAGGGTCAGAAAACTTTAGCTTTGTGTTTCCAAAATCGAAGGTTCTGCCGTCAGCCGTCTCTAGTCTTTTCGCGAAGCTGCCCCCGGTCTTCTTGAACACCCATCCTCGACGTCTCTGGCTGAAGTTGACCATGGACCGATAGCTTTTGACAAGGACAAGCTTTCCTTCGTAGATTTTCTTGGCAACTTCCGCTGAAGACCAATTACAAAACCAGTCGACAAAGGAGGGTGTGTGATGGTCAAAGTGGTAGTGACTTATGGCTATTATCTCAGCCTTTTCCGCAGCATTGGATATGTTTTTGCGGCATTTTGCGATGGCTTCGTATTCCCGTGGATGGGGAGGATATCCAAATCGGTTCGGAGCCAATGATGCTCCAGCGTCTAGGAGAATCTTCAAGTCGGAAGTTTCTACGTAGGTGCACATTGATCTCACGCCGAAACTCTCCTCGGCCAACGGAACGACCTTGATTCTCCTAAGCATTCTTGCTCAACACGCCCTCCACACTATACATTTTTATGTTGGATTGGCATTTAATGTTGCCTTGGTGGGCGATGACGACTCTGGCCCCGCTGACCAGTGATTGAGATCTTGAGAGGAGATTGACAAAAAGGAGACAATAGTGCGCAGTGCACTTCTCCCAAGAGTGCGAGAGCCCGCCGCTATGACTTGTGGCAACATAAACCTGATTCTGCTTGGGGTTACTTGGATTTGACAAAAGAAAAAGGATTATCCTGCGAATATGATTGGATAGGGACGCGACAACGTAAAGGAGAGAAAAATGAGAAAAAATGCCTCCCCCGAAACATAAGAAGAGAAGAACCCCTAGAATGTTAGTTTATACTTCCGCTTTTCTGGGACCAAAAACTCCCTTCTGAGAGACAAAAACCATAAATTGGTTCCCTAGCAATCAGAATTGAGGATCCCTCATGCCTCAATATTTCAGCGTTTTCCACGACGAAAGCAAACTCGACATTAACTATGTTCCGCCCCGCCTTCCCCACAGGGAGACTCAGCTTAACCTTTTAGACCAGTTTTTCCGTTTCGCCATTGAAACTCCCGGGAAAATGACGCAACGAGTGTTAATCTTGGGAAAGATTGGAACGGGCAAGACGGTTCTCTCCCAGCATTTTGGTCTAAACTTAATGAAGGAGGCTAAGGAACGGACCATCAACCTCAACTACGTTCATGTTAACTGTCGTGAATGCAAAGGAAGCCTCTTTATGATTCTTCAACGAACCATCCTAAAGTTTTATCCTCGTTTTCCAAGGCGCGGCTATTCGGCAGAAGAAGTGTTGCAAGCGCTCATGCAAATTCTTGACGAAGAAAACGCCTATTTAATCTTGGTATTAGACGAGTTGGAAGCCCTCATACGCAGCGAAGGATCAGACCCAATCTACAACCTCACCCGCATCCAAGAGGAACGTTTTAAGGCGCCTCAAAGGCTTTCCCTAATCTGTATCCTTCGCCAACCCGAATACTTAGAGAAGCTGGATCCAAGCGCTAGAAGTACTCTTCAACGCAACGTCATCCATCTGGAGGAATACTCGCAACCGCAGCTTGAAGACATTCTCAACGACAGAGTGAACCTCGCCTTTAGACAAGGGGCTGTCGCCCCCCAAACCATGAACCTTATCGCAGAATCAGCGTGTTCGGAAGGAGGAAATGCCCGCTACGCCATTGAACTTCTATGGCGAGCTGGCAAGTATGCTGACGCTTCAGAAATGCGAGAGGTTTCACCTGAATGCATCCGAAAGGCAGCTGTCAGCGTCTACCCGGTTGTGCGAAAAGACACGATTCCTTCCCTAGGTCTTCATGAAAGGTTGTTTCTTCTCGGTGTCGCGAGACATTTCAAACATGCCGAAACGGCCTACATGTCTATGGGTGAAGCTGAGGACGCCTACGCCATTGTATGCGAAGAATACGGCGAAGAGAGACGAGGCCACACTCAACTCTGGAAGTATGTCAAGGAGCTTTCTGTCTCGGGCATAATTGAAACAAAGATTTCTGGAGAGGGACAACGGGGAAAAACTACCCTCATCAGTCTCCCCCAAGTTCCAGCCTCCGACCTAGAACACGAGTTGAGTAAAACTCTTATGCAATGGAGGTAGGGCATCCCAGTGGCAATAGAAGAAGTTTTCTCATCGAAGGGGCGAGTAAAGATTCTTAGAATCTTGGCTGAGATTGGGGAGTTGAACATTTCAGAGATCGCAAGACGAGCTGGTTTAAACTATTCCACGACAAATCAACATCTACTGGTTCTCGAAAACCACGGTCTACTTCGACACAAAAAGTTTGGGAGGATTCGCATCTTTCGATTTGACGAAGAAAATCCCAGGGCGAGGATGATCAAAAGACTCGTAGAATTCTGGGAACAAACAAACAAGCTTTGACTCTTTCGTTGAGTGCACGCCATCTTATTAAATGAAAATCTTGTTTGCTCATACTCTGACTAGTGACACAACGTAGTGCCTTGACTTTATGTTTAAACCCATATTTTCGGAAAACAAATCTTACAAATATATTTGGAACGATGTTTATTGCGGTTCTTCCACGCCTTGTCGTCAACAATTTCACGTTCACAAATCTTGCATTGACGACCATTCAAGGGCTTACGACCTGACTTCCTGATACGCACCAATTTCCATGGCATACTGTCCAACTCGATTGTGACAATATCTCCTTTGTAGCGATTTCCATTAGAAAACTCGTATACTTATAAACTTGTCGAAGTTGGCGGGCGCATGAAGTGCTCCGTAAAAGGGAAGGATGAAATCCTTTTCTTCTCGTACAGGAAGGTGGCGCGCGCGGAACCAATAGTTGGTTTACACTGAAGAAGGGTCTTACCAACAAGCTTTTCATGGGAATATTTGGAATTATCCCGGGATTGTAGTCCAACTCTGATGTTTCTTCAAAATTCTGTTGGTTCTTTCGTGACGTCAGCTGGTTTTCTTCATGCGCGCGCGCATTGTCTTGACAGAGGCCTGAAGTCCAACAGGGATTCCTGGAGATTGCGCGCGCTTAGGCTGAAAATAGAAGTAAATAAAAAGAGCCCCACCAAATATATGAGATTGCTTGAGCTAGAAGGATGACATTCACATGTCGATGGCTGACGTAACCGCCAAACCGCAGGTTTTTCGGGAAGCCAAGGCGAAGGGAGCTATCAAACTGAAGCCTGAGACAATACGGTTGATTAGAAAGGGAAAAGTACGGAAGGGCGACATCTTTCACGTGGCAAAAGTTGCTGGAATCTTAGCGGCGAAAAACACGAGTTCATTGATCCCATTGTGCCATCCTTTACCCTTAACCAGCGTGGTAGTTGATCTACAGATTGTTGATGATTCTACGTTGGAAGTGGAAACGACGGTTAAGACGAGGGGCCAAACTGGAGTTGAGATGGAAGCCCTCGTTGCGGCTACGATGGCTCTGTTGACGGTTTGGGACATGACAAAGCAGTATGAGAAGGATAATCATGGACAGTATCCTTACACAGTCGTTCAAGACATACGTGTGATTCGAAAGGCGAAAGAGGGAGGCGCATGAGCGAAACCGCCCAACGACACAAGGCCAAGGCGCCTAAGAAGCTGAACTTTGCGGTTATTGTTTGCAGTTCTTCTCGTTATCAGAAACTCAAGGAGAAGGAGCTTGTCGATGACCCTTCCGGCGATTCAATTGTTGA
This sequence comes from uncultured Candidatus Bathyarchaeia archaeon, assembly GCA_964347145.1. Classification (GTDB taxonomy): domain Archaea; phylum Thermoproteota; class Bathyarchaeia; order Bathyarchaeales; family Bathyarchaeaceae; genus CAYFXU01. Next base: position 5,705 of record CAYFXU010000038.1, on the reverse strand, counting down.
GACTTTAAAGAGGGCTGGTCATGGTGTCTGCTTTAGGGAAATCGTGCCAGACGACAAGGTTTTGATCGGAAAATATGTTAGCAGAGCCTTGGGTTCAGAGGATGTAGATGCAATCATAATGTGCGGTGGAACCGGGATCAGCCCCAAGGACGTGACGATTGAGGCGGTGAGACCTATGTTGGTTAAGACTTTGCCGGGTTTTGGTGAACTGTTTAGAAAGCTGAGTTTTGACGAGATTGGTACTTCGGCTGTTTTGACCCGTGCCTTGGCCGGTGTTGCGGATCAGGGGAAAGCTGTTTTCTGTATTCCCGGCTCGCCGCAAGCTGTGAGGCTCGTTTTGGAAAAGCTTATTTTGCCCGAAGCAGGTCACATACTGAAACATGCCCGCGAACAACAGTGACATCTGATGATCTACGACAATTATGGACGCCCAGTCCTCAATCTAAGGATTTCTGTGACCCAGAAATGCAACATGCACTGCCCCTACTGCCACAGAGAAGGCGAAATACACCCTTCCACTGTTATGTCTGCAGAAGAGATTGTCCACATAGTTAGAGTAGGCCTGAGCCTCGGGATCTCCCGAGTGAAACTAACAGGAGGAGAACCCCTACTTCGCAAAGACGTTCTGGACATCGTTGAAGGCATCGCTGAACTTCAAGGCCTAAGAGACTTATCCATGACCACGAATGGGACCCTCTTGGAAGGCTTAGCGAAAGACCTGAAGAGGGAGGGGCTGAACCGAGTGAACGTGAGTCTTCCCACTCTGAATCCTCAGAAGTACGGCAACCTCATGGGGGGGAACCTGAGAGACGCTATAGAAGGGGTCAGAGCTGCCGTCGAAGCCGAACTCTACCCAGTGAAACTTAACATGTTGATTCTCAAGAACGTAAACGAAAGAGAAGTCGAGAAAATGATTCAGTTTGCACAACGAACCATGACGATTCTACAGCTAATCGAACTGGAACCCCTAAACCTCAATGAATCATACTATGAACGTTACCACCTTGACCTGAACGAAATTGAGCAGAAGTTAGAGGAGCAGGCATTTGAAATCAGAACTCGGGACTACATGCAGAATAGACGAGTCTACTTCCTTCCCAGAGTAAAGGTGGAGGTGATCCGCCCAATCGAAAACACCGAGTTTTGCGCCCGCTGCACGCGCATCCGAGTGACAAGCGATGGAAAGATAAAGCCCTGCCTCATGAGAAATGATAATCTAGTAGACCTTCTTACTCCCATGCGAAATGGAACCAACGATGAAAAATTGACAAAACTCTTTCTTGAGGCCATTAGGAGACGCGAGCCATACTATAACGCGGTAACCCAAGAGTGCGGTAGAGCCTTTTAGACCACGTAGTAATTCACAACTTTTTTCAAGCGTTTTGGCGGAAGCTCTTTCACAGAGAGCTTCTTGAGGATTCTAATCATGTGAGGCTGAAATCTAGTAAGGTCTGTAAGGGTTACTAGACCAACGAGTCTTCCCTTACGAACGACAGGCAGCTTCTTTATCCTAGTCTTGAACATGAGTTTCACAGCATCTTCGATTTCCATCACGGGGTTTCCTATTATAAGAGGCGCAGACATGATAAGGGAAACCTTGATTTTTTCAGGATCCAAAGACTCGGCGAGAACTCGTTTAAGCATGTCTCGTTCAGTAATTATCCCGACCGGCTTTCTCTTGAGGACAACGACGAGGCATCCTATCTCGTGTTTGTTCATGAGTCTTACGGCTTCCTGAACAGTAGCATCAGCCTCTATCGTGATCACTTCATCCACCATGACATCTTCGACGTTCAGATCCAAAGCGACACACCAAAATATTAGTTGCAACATCGCTGTGTTTATAGATTATTGCGCCCGAATCCTATTTACAAATTCAAATTGCTATTCACGCACTGTTTGTACAGGTGGAGGAACAAGCTTTTCCCACCGGAAAATGTACATAAGTAGGAAAGGAAAACCTTGAAAACGAAATTTCTGAAAGCGATCAAAAGTACGATGGGTATTCGAAAATATAATCAAGGCAACTTTTCATGGAAACTTATGTCCGAAAGCCAATAGAATAGATATTTTACTTAAGCACGCACGTGGTGATAAGTCTAGAATCTCAGAGACTAACTTTTATAATTGCGCATCCTTTACCAGCTGTTAAAGGAGAGCATAGTTCATGATAGAAAAACCCTCATCTTCTGTTTCCAACAAGAGGACATACATCTTCGTAGGCGCACTCGTCGTCCTTATTATCCTCACCGGAATCTTCGCCATAGCTTACCTCAGCATTCAACGCCAACTGGCTACTATTCAAGCAAGCCTTACGGAGCAAGAGCAGCAGCTTCAGGATCTACAAAACCAGTTTGACATCCTAGACTACATAAACCAAACGCAGCTCTTGCCATGGCCTGAAATCTACAATCAAATTAAACATTCTGTGGTCCTCATTCAAACCGAAATTGGCTTGGGTTCAGGATTCGTCTATGACAATGAAGGTCGCATAATAACTAATTATCACGTAATTGAAGGAGCCAACACAATACAAGTCACCTTCCTAGACGGAAACATAACAGTGGCAGCCAGAGTTGGCGAAGACCCCTACAGCGACTTGGCCGTGATAAAAGTAAATCCAAAGGTCACAACCTTATATCCAGTTGCGCTGGGGAACTCCTCTAACCTCAAAGTAGGAGAACAGCTGGCAGCTATGGGTAACCCGTTTGGCCTAAGCGACACGATAACGGCAGGAATAGTCTCTGCCTTGGAAAGAACCCTGGAAGCCCCGGGAGGATACATAATCATAGACATAATTCAAGTAGATGCAGCCATAAACCCTGGAAACTCCGGTGGCCCCCTACTTAACCTTGAAGGGGAGGTAGTTGGCGTAAACACGGCTATAGTAACGCCCACCGGAACCTTCGCAGGTGTAGGATTTGCCATACCTTCCGACACAATAACAAGGGAAATTGACGACCTAATTGATGATGGTACTTACAAGCATCCTTGGGTTGGCATCGCGGGAACGGACGTTGACTTGGTAATTGCTGAGCAGCTGGGACTGGAAAAACCACTGGGCTTCCTAATAACCCACGTGAATTCCAGCAGTCCAGCAGACGAAGCAGGGCTCAATAGCACGGACGTGATTGTGGGTATAGATGACCAACTGGTAAGAAAAATCACTGACCTGGTAGTTTACATAGAAAGAAACAAACGTCCGGGAGATTGGATAAATCTAAAAATCATTAGAAACAAAGAAGAAATCATCGTACCGTTAGAGCTGGGGGAGAGACCATAGCCCTGATACGATAATTCGAGATCAATGCGCGCGCATGCATAACCGAACCCCGTTTTGGTTGCATGTGGGACACAAAGCATGGGTGTGATTGAGACTACATGCTGAAAACCCCACGACGATAACGGAATAGATTAAAATGTTAGGCACAACCATACCCAATTAGACTGTGTTACAGACTGGGGTATGCCAATGAACAAAACCGAAGACACTCTTATGTGGGTTGAAAAATATCGCCCAAAAAAACTAGATGAAGTTGTGAATTTGAAAGACATTGTGGAAAGCTTACAGGGTCTTCTCAGAACACCCGAAACAATGCCGCATCTACTTTTTGCTGGAATGCCGGGCACTGGAAAGACTACTCTAGCATTATGCATCGCTCGTCAGTTACTCGGGTCAAGTTGGAGAACATTTACGTTGGAACTCAACGCTTCCGATGAACGAGGAATCAAGGTAGTTCGGGAAAGGATCAAAGATTTTGCGCGTTATTCTAGAGGAGCCTTTAGCCAAATGCCTTACGTAATAATCATACTAGATGAAAGTGACCAAATGACGGGCACAGCCCAAACGGCCCTGAGAAGAATAATGGAGACCCGTTCACACGCATCTCGGTTTATACTTATATGCAACTACTCCAGCAAGATTATCGAGCCAATTCAGAGTCGGTGTGCCATATTCCGGTTTTCCATGCTTGACAAAACAGATATGGTTGATCACCTCCAACACATATCCCGCCTAGAACAATTCGTTTTGCCCGACGATGCTGCTGAGGTAATTGTGGAATATTCAGGGGGCGATCTCAGGCGTGCGATAAATACTCTGCAAACGGTATCTGCCTATACGAAAACAAGAACAGTGGATGAGAAAGCGGTTCTTCAAGTCATCGGAGAAGCAAGTCCAAAACAGGTACAGCTTATGTTGAACAAAGCAGTTGGTGGTGATTTCATTGAGGCCAGACGCTTGATGTACAACTTGATGGGAGTCTACGGTCTTTCCGGTACAGATATCATACGTCAGATGTATAAGGAGTTATTCAAGATTCCATATCTTTCAACAGAAGATAAGGCCGAACTTGCCAATATTATTGGAGAATACGATTTTCGCCTAGTTGAGGGTGCGAACGAAGACATTCAATTAAGTGCTTTGTTGGCCCAATTTTCCAAATTCGCCGAATTGAAGGGAAAAGGTAATTGAAGTATGAATTGATGTGGGTTGAGAAGTATCGTCCAAAGAGAATCGCCGAAGTTGTTGGAAACGAGGAAGCCAAAGCCTCGTTTGTTGATTGGCTGAAAAGCAATCGGTGGCGAAAGAAGGCAACATTACTCTATGGACCACCTGGTGTGGGAAAATCGGCTTTGGTGCATGCAGCAGCAAATGAGTTTAACTTCAAGATTATTGAAATGAACGCAAGCGATTTCAGAACAGAGAAAGCAATTAATAAAATCGCTGGTCCTGCCACTACTTTGGTTGCTTTGGACAAGTATTCTGTTGAAACTGAAGGCAGCCTTCTTTTTCTAGACGAGGTGGATGGGATTTTTGGCAGAGAAGACAGGGGAGGCGTTGGTGCTATAATAAATATTTTTAAAAAAAAGACGAAAGGGAAAGGAAAGAAAAAGAGAATAAAAGAGATTCAAGAATCACGAATACCTGTTGTTTTAGCTGCTAATGATCCGGACCTCCAAAAACTTCGTCCTTTGAAAAAAGTTTGCTATTTGATTAGGTTTCGTAAAGTGCGTATTCCATTAATTGTGGCTATGTTACAGAAAATTTGTCTCATGGAACAAATTGATGCTGAGATTGAAGCTCTTGAGGCAATTGCTCAAAATAGTGAAGGCGACGTGCGCTCTGCAATCAATGATCTGCAAGCTCTGTGTGAAGTAAGCAAAGTTCTCCGAATTCAAGATTTAACACGGCTACATACTAGAAACAGAAATCTCGCCTTTTATGACACAATGAAGGGGCTTTTCTCAGCGAAATCTTCAGCAGAAGCGGGGCTCATACTAAATAGTACGACTATCGACTACGATTCCTTATTGCTGTCAATACATGATAACCTTCCCCTTCGATACAAGGATCCAGTAGAGCTTGGTATCGCCTATGATCTTTTGTCCAGGGCTGACGTTTTTCGGGGAAGAATCGGAGTAGAGAATTGGCGTCTTCTAAAATACTTCTTCAACTTCTTGGCTCAGGCAACAACAGCTTCATCCCAGACCTTTCAACCGTTTGAATTCATATTCCCACCCATGAGGATATCAGCACTATATTGGACGAAAAGCAAACGAACGATTTTGGAAACCATTTGCTCAAAAATCGGAGCAAGATGCCACGTTTCACGTAGATCTGCCAAACTAAATTTCATTCCTTTCATAAAGGTTATCTTCGAGACTGAGAAGCTAGCACCAATAAGCAAATGGCTCAAATTAGA
>CAYFXU010000037.1:2289-17801 GCA_964347145.1 uncultured Candidatus Bathyarchaeia archaeon | reverse complement strand
TCTTTCCAGTTTTCGGAAAATGTCCCTGCGCGCGCGAAACATTTTGTAACTGGTTCTTTGATTGTTTGTTCAAGAGATAACTAGAACTACACGGCATGTTTTCTTCCGTAGACTCTGTACTATTCCTCTTTTTTCAACTTGTGCCCCTTATACGCCAAATACCATAATGGTACTAGAGGAAGAGCATTAGGGGCAACATCACAAAACAAAAAGTATGTAAGCGGATGCGCCCATTCAAGACAAGGATTTTCCAACCAATAGAAATAGTGAAAGACCAGCCAAAGAAAACAAACTACAGTATACAACTTGACATACCACTTGGGATGTTCCCAGCTAACTCCCAGAGTCACAAACACCAAAAGCCCGAGAAACAGAAGCCCAGTCCAATACAAAACAATGAGTGCCAACAATTCCACAAAATAAATTGAGATTCCAATAATAGCCATTATCCCTAAGAGAATTACTATCTCAAGCTTCCACTTCACTTTCTTTCAGTTCCTTTCTTTTTCCACTAACTATTATTCAAAGTTGCATTAGAAGCTTAGGGAAAAATGTTCTATCAACGAATATCTAGCACTGTGTTGGGTTTTTCTAATTCTGTACTAAGTACGATTTGCGCGCGCGCCAGTTTAACCAAATGATATAAGAAGAGAGCATGTGATGGTTGTTAGGTTGACGGAGGAATCAGTTTGCATCCTCAACTTGAGAAACTTGTTAACGAGGTTAAAGACAAAAATCTTCGAGAAAGGGTGGCTCAGTTACTTGAACTTCCTGTCATCGAGATTGGTGGCAAGGTTTACACCGGAATTTCGTTGGATGTCTCTCCGGCGGGCATGTCCAGGCATCACTGCTACCCGGGCGGCTTTATTGAGCATGTTGTGGCGACGGCTGAAATAGCCCTAAACTTGTGCGGCATCGTGGAGCGAGTATACCATGGGAAAGTTGACAGAGACCTGGTTATCTCCGGCGTCATTTTACATGACATTTTCAAGCCCCTGACCTACCAGGTAGAGGAAAATGGAGCTTATAGACCGACACCTCTAGCTGAAAGATTAGATCATCTAACCCTCATAGTTTCGGAAATGGTTCGAAGAGACTTCCCCCTAAACCTTATCCACATAGTTTGTGCCCATCATGGCGGCGAAGCAGGTCCCATATGGCCTAGAACAATAGAAGCCCTTGTTTGCCATCTCGCGGATGTCACGGACTCGCGACTAAACGGCGAAGTGCTTAGAGCGGCAAGATACCTTTCGAGAGAAGCCACCGGAGAGGAATTAAACATAGTCTCCTCGAAGGAAGCCTTCGAAGTAGTTCATTCCAAAGTCGTCGGAGGTTGGGATAGAGTCAGGAGAAGCGTGGAAAAAATGAGGCAAAAGAGATTTGGCGTCCCTTGATTTCTTGGGCACACCGAAAGTGATCAAGCGGCGAAGGTTAGATTTAGTCGTCTGCAGATGGCCTCGGCCTCTTCTATGATGCCTTCGATGACTTCCTTCACGCTGAGTATTTCATGAATTCTGCCAACAGCCATTCCAAGCGAAACGACACCGGCATCGATGTCTCCTTCCATCCACGCTTTTCTACCGAGCTCGCCGCTTATCACTGTTAACAACTCTTCAAGAGAGGCTCCTCTTTCATCCATTTCCAGCGCCTTCTCCGCCGGTTTGTTTTTTATGACTCTCATCGGCAAGCCGATGGAACGATCAATAAGCGTTGTGTCAGTCTCCTTAGCCTCAATCAGCCACTCCTTAATCTTGTGATGAGCAAGGCATTCGTGTGTTGCAACAAATCGGGTGCCCATCACCACTCCATCCGCGCCTAGGGCGAGGGCTGCGACAAAGCTGCGGGCGTCGCAGAATCCTCCTCCTGCAGCAACAGGTATTTCCAAAGTGTCGACTGTCAGAGGAAGGAGGATTAGTGAAGTGACGTCGTCCATGCCTGGATGACCTGCACATTCGAATCCAACTATGGTCACTGCGTCTACCCCCACATTCTCCGCTTTTTGGGCAAATCTCACTGCTGGCACCTTGTGGATTATTCTTATGTTTGCCTCTTTCAAGCGGGGCACGTAGGGTTCCGGGCTTGCGCCAGACGACTCAACTATTTCAACTCCTTCATCGACAAATATGTCGATGTCCTCCTCAACGCTTCTCTCTCTCATCATGGGGAAAAGATTTAGGTTAACGCCGAAGGGCTTGTCCGTTAGGCTTTTGGTTTTCCGAATCTCTTCCTGCAGGTCTTCTTTAGTTTTAAAGGTTGTAGAGGCCAATATCCCCAGTCCTCCGGCGTTTGAGACAGCTGCAACCAACTCAGCTCTTGAGAGGAGGTGCATACCTCCAGCTATTATGGGATGTCTAATGCCGAACAACTCGGTTATTCTTGTCTTGAATGTCATGTCAACCCCACCTTCAGCATGCTATTCTTGTTATATTAGATGAATTGTCTTCGCATCCAACGGTTTGGTGTTCAGTATGACTATAGAAGGTTTTTCGCTTAGGTAACCGCAAACCTCACCAGGGTTTATCACAAGGGTTTTCCCTTTCCTGTAGATTTTCGCTTCGTGTGTATGCCCATGCACAATCACATCATAACTTTCCACGTCAATGAGGGATCGAAGAAGTCCCACTTCGTCGCCATGTAACAATGCAATCCTTAAGCCATCAGCCGTCACCTCTGCGAATCTTCCAAAGATCTCAGCCCCAAATTCAGTGAATCGTTTCTTAAGCAATTCTCTGTCACCATCATTGTTGCCAAAGACTCCGATCAGATTGGCTTTCAATGGTTTGAAGTGAGGCACGACGAAAGGGGCGACGTAGTCTCCTGCGTGAAGAACTAGCTCAACGTTTTCTTCGTTCAACCGCTTCACAGCCTCATCGAGCAAAGGCAAACAGTCATGGGTATCAGAGATCAAGCCTACTATCATTTTCTCACCACAAGAATATCATCTGTAACTTTTATACATAAACTAGTTTTCGGCGGCTCCCTTCTTTCTCAGGAGCTTTTTTCCATAATCATAACCTCTCTTGAAGGCTTCGATGTTCAGTTTTTCTGTGCCTTTGGGAATTGTGCTGAGAATAGATTTCTTCATGAAGTCTGCGCTCACCAGATGGGTGATAGACGTTAAAGCGCCAAGCATGACTACGTTTGCAACCAGAGATTTACCCATTTCTTCGGCGATTTTCGTTGCAGGCACTCTGAAAACGCGAATGTGTGAAGTGACCTTTTCCTTGGGCACCAAATCTGAATCTAGAAGAAGGGTCCCCTTCTTCTTTACGGTACCAACATAAGCGTTGTAGGCTTCTTGGGACATTGCTATCAGAACATCTGGTTCAGTAACCTTTGGGAAATCGATTTCATCATCTGAAATCACCACTTCGGATTTGCAGGCTCCTCCCCTTGACTCAGGACCATATGATTGGGTCTCAACCGCGTTTTTGTCAGCATAGATGGAAGCCGCTGCAGCCAGAATCAATCCTGCTCTTATGATTCCTTGTCCGCCGAAGCCCGCTACTCGAATTTCCAGCCTCATTTTGCTATCCTTCTTCCATTCTCTTGTGAATCTTTGACACCATTTCTCGAAGGAGACGTCCATACGTGGGCTTCTCAATATCTACAAACTCGCCCGCGATAATTCTGTCGAGACTTATCTCAGCCTTTGCTGGGTCAGAGTAGTTTTGAATTTCGGAAACCTTCCTAAACCAGTCCATCATGTCTATTCCTGTTGCCATTTTGTTACGTCGGCCGTAGATTTCAGGGCATGGTGAGACTACTTCAATGAAGGAAAAACCCTCTTTTTCCAACGCTTTTTTGATCGATTGCGTCAGCCTTCTGACATGAAGAGATGTCCATCTTGCAACGTAAACAGCTCCAGAGGCGGAAGCCAGATGGACTAAATTGAAGGGGTGCTCGATGTTTCCATAGGGAGTCGTTGTTGTCCAAGCGTCGGAAGGAGTGGTGGGTCCAAACTGCCCCCCAGTCATTCCATAGTTGAAGTTGTTCGCGCAAATCACCTGTATGTCTATGTTTCTACGAGCGGCGTGAATGAAGTGGTTGCCCCCAATAGCGAACAGGTCTCCGTCTCCACTAATGACAACTACTTTCAATTCTGGATTTGCCAATTTGGCTCCGGTAGCAAAGGCAATGGCCCTGCCGTGGGTTGTGTGGTAGGAGTCGGTGTTTGTGTACCCTGAAAGGCGTCCTATGCACCCAATTCCAGAAACAACAACGACCTTGTTAATGTTCATGTTCAGCTCGTTGAGAGCCCTCACAAAACAGTTTAGAATTATCCCGTTTCCGCACCCATCACACCAAATATGAGGAATCATTCCTTCTCTCAGGAAGTTTTCAAGTGGATGTAACTTTTCGCTCATGCACATGCGCTCCTCAGAGTCTCCAAAATCTCCGTTGGCTTGTGAGGTTCCTCACCCAACTTTGGTAGAAAAATCACGGGCGTGCTCTTCGCCGCCCTCTCTACCTCCCGAACAATCTGTCCATAATTCATTTCAGGAACCACTATCGCGTGAACTTTGTCTGCCAGTTGCGAAACTTGCTTGTCAGGAAACGGCCACAAGGTGATGAGCCTAAGAAGACCAGCTTTGATGCCTTCCTTTCTCGCCTTCCTTACGGCACTTAGCGCAGATCGGGATGGAGTTCCATAAGCAACAACAGCCACCTTAGCGTCTTCTAACATGGCCTCACTAACTTTCATAATTTTTTCCCGATTCTTACGTATCTTGTCGCAAAGTCGCTGAACGAGTCTCTGTTGTGCTTGGGCACTGTCCGTCTGTGGGCGTCCAGTTTCGTCGTGCGTGAGCCCTGTCGCATAGAAGCGGTATCCTTCCCCAAAACAAGCCATTGGTGGAACCAGATCTTTGCCAGGTTCAAAAGGGGCATACTTCTCTGGCGGCTTTCTAGACTTTTTTCGGTTTACAACTCTAATTTGACTTTTCTCTGGAATTACGACTCGTTCCCACATGTGCCCAACGATTTCGTCTGCAAGCACGATCACGGGATTGCGATAAGCTTCTGATAGGTTGAATGCTTCAATCGTTAAATCGAACATTTCTTGCACTGAAGAAGGAGCAAGGGCTATTATTTCGTAGTCGCCGTGGGATCCCCATTTTGCCTGCATCACGTCTTGTTGTCCAGGCTTTGTGGGTTGACCAGTGCTGGGACCTCCTCTCATAATGTTTACCACAACGCAAGGGGCCTCTGTCATGGCTGCCAAACCTATGTTTTCCTGCATCAAACTGAATCCTGGACCTGAAGTTGCGGTCATAGATTTTGCTCCGGCATAAGAAGCTCCAATTACAGCGGCCATAGAACCGAGTTCATCTTCCATTTGTATGTATACCCCACCAACTTCTGGCATTCGCCTAGCCATCCTTTCGGCAATCTCTGTGGCCGGCGTGATAGGATATCCTGCAAAGAATCTGCATCCGGCAGCTATGGCGCCTTCAGCACAAGCGATGTCTCCTTGCATGAAATGTTTGCCTGTAAGAATCGCCAGTTCTTGTCCTACCGCCATCTAGCAGCCTCCCTCACAATCCGCTTCAACACTAAAAATTGCGAAGTCGGGGCAAATGGCTTCGCAAAAGCCACAAAGTATACATTTTGATTCATCTTTGACTTTGGGAGGATGGACACCCTTTTTGTTGATTTCCTCAGAAGCCTCCAACACTTCTTTGGGGCAAAACTGTATGCAAAAACCACATCCTTTACATCTGTCCTTTATTATGTATACCTCGCCGTGAGGGACCTTGATTTTCTCTGCATCCAAGGGTTTGCGCCAGAGTCTCAATGGCACGGTGATCACCTAGCCGCTTTTTCCATCATCTTGGAGTTTTCTAGTTCCTCTTTGGGGACACTCTCTACAATGTCCTGCATTTCTTTGATTTTTGCTGCAAATCTCTCGCCTTCAGCAGCAGTTATCCATGCTAGCTGCAATCGGTCCGCGTTTAATCCCAGTCTCTTCATCTTCTTCCAAAGTTTTTCTATCCGTTTCTTCGTTTGATAGTTGGCGTTTATGTAGTGGCAATCGCCTAGGTGGCAACCTGAAACAAGAACTGCAGCGGCTCCTCTGCCAAAGGCATGCTCCACAAATTTTGGAGCAACTCTTCCAGAGCACATGGTTCGGATAATACGCACGTTGGTGGGATATTTCATTCTACTCACCCCTGCGAAATCTGCACCGGCGTAAGAGCACCAGTTACAGCAGAAGGCCACAATCTTCTTGTCTGCGTCTTGCTCAGTTGTGGCGTCGATTTGTGCAAAGAGTTGTTCGTCCGTGAAGTGAGACATAGTTAGAGCTTCGAAGGGACACTCTGCGCCACAGGTTCCACATCCAGCACAAGCCGCCTCTACGATTTCGATCTTCTTCGTTTCTTTATCTAAAACAATAGCGTTGTAGGGACAAACTCTGACGCATAAGCCACAGAATTGACAATTTTCAGCCACCAGCTTCGGTGTGATTGCCTCAACACTGACGCTTCCTTTCGCCATTAGTATGCCTGCACGTGCCGCCGCCGCGCTTGCCTGCATAACACTGTCCTTGATGTCTTTCGGCGATTCGGCGCACCCTGCTAGAAATACTCCTCCCGTCGGCGTGTCCACAGGTCGCAATTTCGGGTGAGCTTCCATGAAAAATCCGTCGGAGACTTTAGACAGGTTGAAAAGACGTTGGACCACATCGCTGTCTTGTCTAGGTTGGATGCCTATCGACAAGATTACCATTCCGACGTCGATGTTGTACACTTCCTTTAGCAGCGTGTTTTCTCCAATTAAACGCAGATTCTTCGTTTTTCTGTCTTCAGTTATTTCCGCCGGTAGCCCACGAATGAATATTACTCCTTCTTTCTTTGCCCTCTTGTATAAGTCTTCGAATCCTTTTCCGAAGGCTCTTATGTCAACGTAGAACACGTAAATTTTGGTGTCCGGCCAGTGTTCTTTGATGAGAAGGCTGTCCTTTATTGTGTTCATGCAACACACGCTGCTGCAATAGAGGCGCCCGCTCTTATCGGAGCGAGAGCCAACGCATTGAATAAACGCTACAGTATCTGGAATTTGCATGTTGCTGGGTCGAACTAAGCGACCCCCCGAGGGGCCGCCCGCGTTTATTAACCTTTCAAATTCTAGAGAAGTTAACACGTTTGGGAACTTGGTGTATCCATAATTCACAAGTGACGTGGGGTCATAAACATCCGCTCCTGTCGCAACGATCACTGTGCCGACATCCAGCTCTATGGTTTCAGGGCTCATTTCAAAATCTATCGCGTGCACATCGCAGGTCTTAATACATTTGTCACATGTGATTATGTTTTCTTCGTTGAGGCATATGGCTCGGTCGATGATATAAGTGGATGGAACGGCTTGGGCAAAGGGCGTATAGATTGCATGCCTTGTTGCTAGTCCGACATCAAATTCGTTTGGTGTTGTAACCGGACAAACCTCTGAGCAGTCGCCGCAAGCCGTACAATCTTGTGTGACGTATCTCGGTTTTTTTGAAACCTTCACCTTGAAGTTTCCAATGTAGCCGGTGACTTCTTTTATTTCACTGTTCGTGAGCAGTTCGATGTTTGGATGTCTGCCGACGTCTGACATTTTTGGCGCGAGAATGCATATGGAACAGTCCATTGTTGGAAATGTTTTGTCGATTTGAGCCATTCTTCCGCCTATGCTCGGTTCTTTTTCCACGAGGTAAACGTGGTAGCCTGTGTCAGCCAAATCCAGTGATGTCTGGATGCCTGCGACGCCACCACCAATTACCAACGCTTTTCTGATTATTGTAACATCGTTTTCCACTTGCGGCTTAAGCAAGGCTGCTTTTGCGACTGCCATTCGAACCAGGTCCTTGGTCTTTTCTGTTGCTTTTTCTTTTTCGTGAAGGTGTACCCAGCTGCACTGCTCTCTGATGTTGGCCATCTCGAAGAGGTATTTGTTTAGCCCTGCTTCTTCGCAGGCGCGTCTAAAGGTGGGTTCATGAAGGCGGGGAGAACAAGATGCAACGACCACGCGGTTTAGATTATGTTCCTTGATGTCGTTTTTGATTAGTTCCTGACCTTGATCTGAGCAGGAATATCGATTGTCTTTCGACAAAACAACATGAGGAAGAGTAGCTGCAAACAGGGCAACCTCTTCGCAGTTGACAGAGCCTGCTATGTTTAGCCCGCAATGGCAAACATATACACCTATCCTGACCTCTTCGTCACAGTCATGTTTGGGCGATGGTTCTCGTGCTTGTTCATTTGTCATCTTTCCCATGCCTCCTTAGGTAGCGATCAATGGTGGAGGCAGCTCTCTTACCAGCAACTATTGCTTCAATCACGGTTGCCGCTCCCAAAACCGCGTCTCCACCGGCGAAAACTCCTCTCTGAGTTGTTTCCATTGTACTTGGGTCAACAACGATCGTGTTTCTCTCAGATATCTCGATCTCTTTTGGCAGAAAAGAGAGATCCGGTGTCTCTCCAATAGCGAGAATAATTGTGTCAAAATTCATTATGAACTCTGAGCCCTCGATCGGTATTGGGCGTCGTCTCCCGCTTTCGTCAGGTTCTCCTAGCTCCATGCGAACGCATTCTAAAGCGGCGACCTGTCCATTCTTTCCCAAGATTTTCTTGGGGGCTATCAAAAAAAGGATTTCAACACCGCTGTCTTCTGCCTCTTTGACCTCCCAAGGATTCGCCGGCATATCCGCCTTCGACCGTCGGTACAGCACCGAGACCTCCTTTGCTCCAAGCATGAGAGCCGTTCTGGCGGTGTCCATGGCTACGTTTCCACCACCGATCACGGCGACTCTGTCTCCAAGCTTGACGTCCTTTCCTGAGTTTATTTCACTCAAGAAGCCAAGGGCTTGGATAGCACCTTTCAGTTCTTCACCCTCAATTCCTAGTTTCCTGCTTTCATGAGTCCCTATGGCAATAAATACCGCTTCATATCCATCTCGTGAGAGATCGGTCAGTGTTACATCCTTGCCGATCGTGGTGTTGGTTCTGATTTCTACACCCATATTCCTTGTGTGCTCAATTTCGATGTCAAGCACGTCTCTGGGCAATCGATATCCAGGCATGCACCTTCTCAACATTCCACCTGTTTCAGAGGAGGATTCAAAGACTGTGACTGAGTAACCATTCTTGGTTAACTCGCAGGCGGCTGTTAGCCCAGCTGGACCGGAGCCGATTATAGCTATTTTTTCTGGACGCGTCTTTGGCACAGTCCATGCTTTTTCTTCGAGCTTGTATTCGGCAAGAAAATGTCTGAGTCCACTGAAGACTTGTGGCTTTTTGACTTCGCCACGCCCAGAATGAAAACAGACCCAGCTGCAAATAGCGGGTAGCGGGAGTTCTTTCTTGATTGTTTGTAGAGCTTTACTAAATCCTTCTAGATGACTTCTTTCTGCTGCTAGATCTTTTACAGCTAGGAATATTTCTGGCAGTTTTAACCCTTGAGGGCACCTTCTGTAGCATCGGTAGCACCACGCGCACAGCCAAGGTCCCTCCTCTTTTAGGGTGTTGTTTAAATCAAGGAGGACTCTTTGTAGAAGGCTTCTTGGATGGTAATGTTGTGGAACCAATTCTACAATGGGACAGCTTGCAGTGCAGATACCGCATTCATAACAGTACTTCACTTTTTCAACATCTAGCAATGCGTCCAAAAGATGTTGTGAAACATTGATCGTTTTGCTTTCCAAGCTACCCCCACTAGTGTAGGACTTTGTCTCAAATATAAAAGTTTACAAATGTAAAGGTCGCTTCTAGAATGTAAAGGTCTACACTTGTCGTCCACTTGCGTTTTCGGAAGATTTGGGCATCTTCTATGGTAGTGAAGTAGTCAAAACCAGCTTCAGCGAGTCCACACGCTTCCTCCAAGGTTTTTGCGACTCTATGCGCGCGCGCACCGTCTTGAACAAAAAAGGGGAAAGTTGAGAGTTGGCTGTCCCGCTCACTCGCCCTTCTCAAACAGCAAGTAATGATTAACAACGGTTGGGGACCCTTGAGCTTGATAGGTGTGGAGACGCCAGCCTTTCTTTTGCCATTCCTCAATTGTTTTACCTACGTTCTTGTGGTGACCGACTTGCACGCATTCCCATTCTTTCAATTCAACTTCACCTTCATGTCACTTAGGAACAAGCCAGCCCATAAAAAACATTTCACTATTGATTAGGCCTAATCTATGTGAGCCTAGAGCACATAAACAAGCAACAATCATAACCCTCCCAGATGCGCGCGATGACATACATCTTTTCGCACCTCCAAATTTGTTCCTCTCACTCAAACTGCGCTTGCACGCGCGCATCACCTGTCATTCTCGAAACACGTATATTCGGTGGTCATCTCTGATGTAGAGAGGGTTGAAATTTTGGATAAGGTGAAAGTTGTTCTATACGGCGTTGGCGCTATGGGAACTCGCATAGCCAAGTTTCTGTTAGAGAAAGAAGGTGTAGAAATCGTGGGTGCTGTTGACATCACCGATGAAAAGGTTGGAAAGGATTTGGGTGAAATTTTAGGCGTCGGCATGCAGTTAGGTATTGTTGTGTCGGACGATTCCGAAGCCGTTTTTTCCAGGGTTAAAGCCGACATCATGGTTCACGCAACCACCTCGTTTCTCAAGCAAGTGCATCCACAGGTAGCTGAGGCTTTGGAACATGGGATCAACGTGGTATCCACTTGCGAAGAATTGGCTTATCCTTACACCAGTGAGCCGAAGGTGGCCCGAAAACTGGACGAATTGGCTAAAGAGCACAACGTAACTGTTTTGGGCACGGGAATAAACCCAGGTTTCATCATGGACACACTGGTCATCGCCCTAACCGGTGTTTGCCAAGAGGTTGACAGAATCAGAATGACAAGAATAGTAAATGCGTCGTGGCGAAGGGGTTCATTCCAGAAAAAGATAGGCGCCGGGCTGTCGATCAAAGAGTTTAGGGACAGGATTGAAGGAAAAACCATAACAGGACACGTTGGACTCGTCCAGTCTGTGTCCATGATAGCCGCCGCCTTAGGATGGGAACTGGATGGAATAGAAGTTGATCCAGTTGAGCCTGTCATCGCCGAGACTCCAATAGAAAGCGAAACGATTCGAGTCGAACCAGGGAAGGTAGCCGGCTTGAGGCAGTGTTCGAGAGGTATGATGGGTCGAGGGACGGTGATAACCCTCGATCTTCACGCGTATTTAGGTGCCAAAGAGGAATACGACTCTATATCTATCGAAGGAGTGCCCAGGCTTCACGTGAAAATAACTCCTCCCATTCACGGCGACATCGGAACCGTAGCCATGGTGGTCAACTCCATTCCCAAGGTGCTTAGGGCTCCGCCTGGCTTAGTTACCATGAAGGACTTGCCAATCCCCTCTGCAGTGCTTGAAGACATGAGAAAGTTCATCCATCAATAGCCTGGCTAATTGGTGATTTGTATGGTTCCGTATGTTGGCATTCATGAAAAAGGAAAACTTTCCCTTCTTGGCTTACTGAAATCGGTAAAAGAAAGAGCGGATTTTCATAAGGCAGGAGCGTTGGGCATGTTCGTAGGTGTAGTTAGAGGCGAAACTGCTGGTGGCAAAACCGTGAAAAAGTTGAAGCTCGAGGCCTATGAGGAAAAGGCCAACGAGATTCTTGGCAACATATGTGGAGAGCTTAGAAAAAAGGAGGGTGTGATTGACGTTGAGATCCATCATTTTGTTGGAGAGTTCGGTGTTGGCGAGGATCTGGTTTACGTTGTGGTCGCTGGAGCCCATAGACAAAACGTGTTTCCGGTTTTGGTGGAGGCCGTGGAGCGCTATAAGAAGGAGGCTACCATATTCAAGAAGGAATACGTAATCGACAAGACGGGCGCCACAAAGTCATATTGGATTAGCGAACCTAAAGCCGAGGAGTCTCGTGGAAAACTGGAATAGTTTCTGATGTAACTGATGCAGGTGCGCTTGGACTTTTGTTCTGTCAGCGGCATCGGTTTTTCATGGGATGCTTCTTTGCTGAAAACCGTATTCGGTTGCAGCTTGGGCTCCATCGATACGTTTAAGTTGCGAGGAATCTTCAACTGTTATTCTGGAGATGAAAGGAATGGCTACGCTTGCCTATGTTTTGGTTACCTTGAAGTCAGGGGCTGAAAGGAGCGTATGCAAAAAAGTTTCCAATTTCGAAGGAGTCGTTCAAGTGGATGAATTATACGGAGAATACGATGCCATCGTAAAAGTGCATGTTAAAGATCTGTCCCAACTGGATAAGTTCCTTACGAACAAACTTCGAGCTTTACCTGACATCTTCCTAACGACAACGATGATTGTCGCCAAAGAATACAGACATGAATGAAAACAGTCTGTTCGCACCCACCTTTGCCTTTGATGTCCACTCGGGCGCGCTCACAAGTTTCAAGAAACTCTTTCCAAGCGGTCCAACTGATATTTCCCATGAAAGAGAACTGTTCCTAAAACGGCGACGTCTTTTCTCACCATCGACTTGGGCTTTGTTTTTTGCGTGCAAAATTATATTTTGCGCGCGCAATTATTTCTCCTCATATTTAGGATGTCTCCTTGAAACTGAAGAACAAAGGACCTGGCTCAAAAATCTTATCAGTTCTTTAACCTTGAGTTTTGAGTTGTTCGGCTTAGTTTGCCTCAAGGATCTGGTTAAGACGGCCCAGTGGGCACGATTTTTTCAGGGATACTTCTCTCGAACCAAAACAAAAAGGAGGACAAAGGCAACAAAAGAACCCAGAAGATTGAAGTACAAAGGAGCTCTGAATCCCCATGTGTCATATAACAGACCGCCAAGGTAAGGAGCTGGAAAAGTAAACATACCCCTGAAAGCCTGAAGCTTACCCATGGCTTCAGCTCTTCTCTCCTTTGGAACGTTGTCCGCGAGAAAAGCTGGAATTGTTGGAACCCAAGAGGCGATCGAAATCCCGAAAGGAACCTGCAAGATAACAAAGTGCTCAAAATTACTTGAAAGTATCCATCCAAAAACCGAAACGATACCAAATGCCTCGGAAACCAAGAAAAAAGGCTTTCGCCCATATCTGTCCATTAGCTTTCCAAATGGAATCTGGGTCACCCCCCAAGCCACGCTAACAGTGGCTGATAACAAGCCTAGCTCGTAGGTGCTAAAGCCAAAACTTCTCACCAGCATGCCGTAAAGAATAGAAAAGCCCAAGCCCCACGCAAAGGTGTCTGCAACCATCGCAACAAAAAAACCTCTCAGGTGAGAATCTGGCCAAAAGACTTCTCGAAGCATCTTCCCCCCACTCTTGTTTCGGGAAGATATCTCACCTCGAGGTCTTTCCTCCAAGGTTTCTTGAACAAAAACGATGGTGAGCAAAGCACAGATTATGTCTGCCGCTATACACGCATAAAAAATGGGCACGAAACCATAGACCATGGCCAGAAAACCACCCAAGGGAGCAACAACCGCCGTTGTAGCCTGGGAGAAGAACATCAAAACGCTGTATGCCACCCCCCGCTCCTCTCTTGCAACAGACTCGGCCACAACGGAAGCACTCGCAGGATTGTTCTGTTGATAACTTGCTGAAAGACCCATTAGGGTCACATAGGGGATAAGGAGAAACCACGTGTCAGCAATAACGCAGAAAATGAGAGCACCCGCCTTTAGAACGTTCGACAAGATCATGAGAGGTTTTCTTCCCACCCGATCTGACAGCCTTCCCCAGATAGGTGACGAGAAAGAACCCAACAAACCCAGAGCCGCACTCAAACCACCCAGTACCGTCATCGACACACCCAGACCGAGCACAAAGGGTTGCCAGATCACGAAAAGCATGCCATAGAACATCGCTCCAATTATAACCTCAACAGTCAGAACTCGGATGTTTCCCCTAAACGCAAGAGCCTGTGCCATCCTCTTGAAAAATCTCAGCGTCCTAACCACTCAGCAGCTATCACATGTAGCGAAACAAATCCGATAACACCCTAAAAGGCTTAGCGGTAACGGCCCACGATGCTCACGTCCACCAAAAACTGACAATTACTTCTTGTCTTTTGGGGATCACTTCGAGAAGAGTCACCGCAGACAATGTATGAGTTTAGATTGAACTTACGTTTTGAACCGAAACACCTTAACTGCGCATTGATCGAGTTCAATAATGTAGTCAAAGGAGAGCTTGTTTTCCCATTCCACGTCTCTGAAAAAATTTGGAATCGGAGTTTCGCCAACGAGCTTCCCGTCTTCTTTGAGAGACTCTCGAAGCATTTTCCGTATTGTGTCAAAATCTACGGCAAGCAAACCTGGAGTGAGACATATGAGTTTTGCCTTACCCCGAGGTCTCTCCTTTTCACCAGCTTCTATTCCAACATTTTCTACCATTTGGAGTTTTCTAGCCTCATTTAAATCCGCATTTGGAACCCAATACATAGCTGCATACAGGTCTTGTATGGCGAAGGCGAGGCTGGATACGGTGGGAAAACAAGATCCGGGGCAACCCGAAAAAATAACGAGGTCACCTTTTTGAACACCTGATTTATTTGCGACTTCTCGAAATGCTTCAATGAATCCGACTAAACCTTCTGTTTTGAGGATGACTTCTTTTTCCATTTGACAACCCATCAAGCACTTCTCGGGACATCGTTCTTTTAGGTTTTGAGATCGTACTTGTTTTGAATAGCCATATTTAAATATGGGGAATTTGTCTGTGGTAGCAGCTTGGGGGAGCTGGTGTAATCCGGCTGAGAGGATGACTGATTAGTCGTCGACCCTTTGAACCTGATCCAGGTAATGCTGGCGGAGGGAAACAGGTTGTATGAAAGAAGGGTTCCAACAAAAATACTGGCCGAAACATCTGTAGTTGTTGCTCTAAGTGTTATTTTGAAAGACGTTCTGCCACCCATCTACAATCTTCCACAGGGAGGCTCTATCACAATCGCGGGCCTGGTGCCACTGGTATGGTTTGCTATTAGACGAGGTTTCCGTTATGGGTTTTTTGCAGGCTTTGTCTACGGCATGGTTCACATGGCTCTTGGCGGCTACGTAATCCATCCAATTCAAGGCTTACTCGACTATCCTTTGGCTTTTGCCGCATTGGGCGTGGCTGGACTCTTCAGGGAATACCCTCTGGTTGGAGTAGGCACTGGCATAACTGGAAGATTCATTTCTTCTTTCTTGTCGGGGGTCTTCTTCTTTACACCGACTACCATGGATGCGCGCGCGCGAGCAATAACCTCAGCCGTATACAACGGCACTTACCTCTTAGGCGAGTTCGTGATTAGCGCATTCGTAATTTACTTACTTATCAAAAGAAATCTGATTTACATCTACCTGTAAACAGCAACCTTAGATAAGACCATTATTGCCCTATCGAAACGCACAGTTCACACTCACACGCGAATGATAACTGAGAGAAATATTCCAGATATGTTCCTTCCGAAGGTGACTCTTCGAAATTGGAACTCGCTAGGAGAGAACAAGCTTCCACCATCAAAGAATGCTCCGCCTGCGTTGCGTGCTCAAGAAACAACGAACGGAGGAAACACGGCCTGAATCAAACCGCGCCTCGACTCCAGTGTCATTCTATTCG
>CAYFXU010000037.1:0-2189 GCA_964347145.1 uncultured Candidatus Bathyarchaeia archaeon | reverse complement strand
GGAGGAAACACGGCCTGAATCAAACCGCGCCTCGACTCCAGTGTCATTCTATTCGATCACGCTTCAGAAATCTTTCCAGACCTCGTTGTTCTCTCTCCGTTTTTTCCACACGGATCTTCTCGCCTACCTGCAGACGCATTCCATCAAATGCGGCTAGGGTGGAAACTCCAGTCTTCTCCTGAATCAGTTGAACTTGTCGGTTGGGTCCGCTGAAGATCATTTTCATTCCAAAATGGGTAGCTACGGCTATCTCAGGCTTGACTTCCTCCACGATTTTTTTGGCGTCTTCGGGAGTCATGTGTCCCATCCAGGGGTTTCCTGATGGTCTCATGACGCAGAGAATGAGAAGTCTAACACCCCTGTAGGCTTCTCCAATTCCCTCGAAGTATTCTGTGTCTGAGGTGTAGCCTATGTCTCCAACCTCTGGAATTTCGAACCTAAATCCAACAGCGTCAAGGTCAGAATGTTTGGCTTCTGTAGCAGCAATCTTTGTGTTGCCAACATGAAAAACGACGC
The DNA here is from genome assembly GCA_964347145.1 of uncultured Candidatus Bathyarchaeia archaeon. Taxonomy (GTDB): domain Archaea; phylum Thermoproteota; class Bathyarchaeia; order Bathyarchaeales; family Bathyarchaeaceae; genus CAYFXU01. The sequence goes on along the minus strand of CAYFXU010000037.1, from coordinate 1,673 downwards.
CAGGCTTTACTTCTATCACTTCTTCAGGAATCTTTTGATGGTATCTGGAAATTGCGGGTCCGGTTTCTTCGTCACCGAATAGGACGTTGTGAGGTGCGGCTGCGATTCCTCTCTTTTTTAACATCCCTCTCGTCATGGCTTCGATCAAGATTTCTGCGTTGGTGTAGTGGTCTGGGTGGTTGTGGGAAACAAGTACTGCATTGATTTTCTGGGGGTCCAAACCCATTTTTAGGGAGTATATTAGGGCTCCAGGGCCGGGATCTAGGTGCATGTTGAGGCCTTTGGATAGAAAGCGGATTCCGCCGGTTCTGCGTCTTTGAGTTATTGTGGCGAATCTTCCACCTCCGGTCCCCAGGAAAACTAGTTTAACTTCATCCATGATCTCTCACCGAGACGAGCTTGAAGTCAGTTTGTTCTTTGTTCAGAGTATTGTGGAGAATCGTTATAAGCATTTGAATTTGGCAGGGTGCGTGTAGAGATAAGTTATATTGCAAGTTTGCCATGAACATTAGAAGGTGGGAGGGTTTCGGCATGAGGATTGTGGTTCGTGTCGGCGGTTCGGTGGTGGCTTCTCCCCTTAACTCGGTTTTAGTTGGCAAGTATGCTGACTTGTTGAAGGGTTTGAAGAGGCGGGGACACGAGGTTGTTGCGGTCGTTGGCGGCGGCGCTTTAGCCCGTGACTTTATCAGAGTTGCTGGCGAGTTGGATTTAGATGAAGCTGACAGGGACTGGGCTGCAATTTATGTTTCACGTTTGCTTGCTCAATTGTTTGTTATGTGTTTGGGTGGTACTGGTTGCGGGATCGTGCCGGTTTCTTTGGACGAGGCTGTTGCTTGTTTGAAGGGTGGAAAGATCGTCGTTATGGGTGGTTTAAAGCCTGGGATGACAACGGATGCGGTGGCGGCTATGATGGTTGAGAGGGTAGACGCTGATTTGATGGTGAAGGCTTCAGACGTGGATGGTATATTCACCAAAGACCCCAAGAAGTATCCGGGCGCAAAAAAGATTGATAACTTAAGGTTTGAGGATTTGACGCGGCTGTTCGAGGAGAACCAGCATAGGGCTGGGATTCATCAGATTCTTGATCCTGAGGCCGTTAAGATTCTTAGGAGGGGTGGAGCGAAGGTGGTGGTAGTGAATGGGTTTAAGCCTGAGAACGTTCTGTTGGCGGTGGAGGGAGGAAAGGTTGGAACCACGATTGAGTAGTTAGAAAACGGGCGTATAGAAAGTTTTTTAATCTGTTTTTCTTTTCTCAAAACATTCTTCACATAGAGCATCCTTCTCGATCTTTATGATAGGACCACCAGCCGTGAAACGAATCCATGTTTTCGGGGGGAAAACCTTGACCAACTCGTGAACATAACCAAGAATCTTTCCACATTCGTCACATTTCAATAGTTCAAAACGAACTCTACCCAGGTTTTACACCCTGTTTAGTTGTCTTCTTCTTAGATAAAAATGTTAAATCACCAATGGTTATCATTGGATATGGAAAGAAGATCCGTTAAAGTCTAGCCTGCATTCATGCTTTATTGGAAAAAATTAATAGAAGGGAAGAGTTAGTGTCTGAAACGAGCGGGGGTAGCAGAGCCAGGTCAATCCTTCTGATAGGGACAGTATGCGCGGGACTCAAGATCCCGTCCCGAAGGGGTACGTGGGTTCGAATCCCACCC
>CAYFXU010000036.1:0-17822 GCA_964347145.1 uncultured Candidatus Bathyarchaeia archaeon | reverse complement strand
AATAGTTCCTCTCAAATATTCTTCAAAGCTGGCGTAGGCGGCGTTCACAGTGTATAGGCGTACAGCCTCTTCAACAGTCAAACATTCCTGAGAGTTCGGCTGTTTGACCACTGCCGCCCAGATTCCAAGTAATGGCGAAATTGGTTCCACAGGACAGTCCGAACCTCCGCAAACCACAACTTCGGCCTTCGTGAGGCTCTTGAATGGGTAGGTCCAACGTGCCCTCTTTTTTCCAAGTCTATTTTCAATCCAGAAGTCTGAAACTACGAAGCGAGGCTGAACCGAAGCCACAACACCCAAACTTTTCATTCGCTGAATAAGTTCTTCGTTTAGGACTGAGGCATGTTCAATTCTGTGGCGATGATCCACATCAGGATTTTTCTCAAGGGCCTTTTCAAAAGCTTTTAAGGCTACATCAATTGCTTTGTCCCCAATTGCATGAACAACCAACTGCAAACCAGTTTTATGAGCATCAAAAACAAGCATTTCAAAGTCTCTTTTGTCATAAGTGAACATTCCACTTGTGTCCGAAGCATCATTGTAAGGCTCATGAAGCGCGGCTGTGTGGGCTCCTAAAGAACCGTCCAAAAGAATCTTCAATCCGCCAATCTTCAATTTAGAATCTCCGAAGCCTCTTTTCAAACCCAAACCTCCAAGATTTTCCAACAACTCAACTGGAATAAGAAGATGAACCCGCAACGGCAGTCTTGTTTCTCTCCGCATTTTCTGTATCACACGCATCTCAGCAGCTGATTCGATAATCCAGTGCACCTCAGTCAAACCAGCTTCAACTGCCTTCCGGCAGGCCAGAAGGCAAACTTGGAGAATCTCTTCTTCTCCTTCTTTTGGCAGAGCCTCAAGAATCAGTTCCAAGGCCTTTTCTCGGATTATTCCAGTAGTTTCGCCTGTTGATGGATCTACGTCGATCTCTCCGCCAAGCGGAGCAACCGTGTCTCTCCCTATCCCTGCTTTTTCCAGAGCCCTAGTATTTGCTACGCAGATGTGTAAGCAAACTCTGAAGAGGACAACAGGATTGTTGGGCGAGGCTTCATCCAAATCCCAACGTGTCGGCAAACGCTTTTCTCCGAATTTTTCCTGGTCCCATCCGCCACCGAGGATCCACGTGCCAGGTGGAAGTTGCCGGGATCTCTCTCTAATCAATTCCTTGAACCGAGCTATTGACGTTACATTTCGCAAGTTGAGTGCAGAAAGACTCCTTCCGAAATCAGCCATGTGAACATGGCAGTCAGTGAATCCCGGCAGAACAGTTTTTCCATATAAATCAATTACTTTGGTCTGTGACCCAATAAGCTTTGACGCTCCAGAGTTTTCTCCCACGAAAACTACTTTCTCATCAAGTATTGCAACTGCCTCAGCTGTGGGTTTATTTTGGTCAAGTGTGTAAACTTTGCCGTTCAAAAACACAAGCTCAGCACACAACATAACTCAAATGCAGTAGAAATATTAGATTAAAGTTTTCGGACAACAAAGTTGAATGTTGAGCTAACGCCCACTTTTGCTCGCGGCATGCGCGCGCGCATGCTTCATTTGCTCAAACCCTCAAAAAAACTATGCACAGTCTCGTAATTGAAGGAAGCCATTACAAACTATGCTCCGTTAAATGTCTTGAACCGTTTCTCCTTTGCTGAGAAACCTTAAGTAACCCTTTAAGACGTCGATAGAGAATTTTCCGATCTGAAGCCCGACTGTCTCAAGTGGCCCAAGTCTTGCTCGATCCACCCTAACTGCCTTCACGTTTAGGAAAGCCTAGGCGCGCACGCATACAAGTGTCACGGCGTCGCCCAGGAATATCTGCAACATGTTTAGACAGTCAATCCTTGGTTGCTTAAACGTTAGTTACTATTGTCTAGGTGCGCAACATTCTCATTTGGCTAACAAAATCGCATTTGTTTCTTCTTGTTTCGAATTCTGGTCTGTTGATCAAGCTATAGTTTGAGTATAAGTCTTCTAGAATTTTCATTTCGATTACGTAGGCTCCCGACCTCAGAAATTCTTCGAGTCCTTTCGCAAAAACATCAATTTTCTCGACGATTTCGTCTTGCCTGAGGGAACATCGATTTTCCAGATATTTGTAAATTAGGAGCGCAGCTTCGTCTCCGAAGACGCGTCTCAAAACCTTGTCTATAGCCTCTGAGACCTCACAATCATACTTCAGTTTCTGTTTAACTGGAGCTTTCATAGTTAGGTGCTCAACAATATCAGTTGTATTAAGACTTAATAAACATTGCCGTAGTCTTGTAGAGCAAACATACGCGTATTCGAACATCAACCAATGATCTCACACAAAATCCGCAACATCTAACTGCGCGCTCGCCGGACGCCTTTTCTTCGCGCCCACAACATACGACTACTTTCCGCATGCTCTTCAATGGTCTGTCTGATGCGCAACAACTTTTATATACTTGAGCTTGTCTTCTAAGGGTTTTACTGGATAATGGGGTGTGCGAAAGAAAAACTCCTTTCTCTTTCAGCAACTGAACGGTTTTTTGACCATAGTTGCACGTGCGCCCCATTATCCAGATGAGACGTTTTTCTCTTAAAGGTTCTGGAATTATTTTCTATAATCATCATCTCGTTGATGAGTCCCAGCAAGCTTTGCACATAAAGTCTTCCTCACCTCGGCCTTCGCGCGCGCAACATACATTGAAGCTGTGCATATCCAATTCGAGGGAATGTAGAGATGCGTTGGAAAATGTGTCAAAGTAAAGACTCAATAAGAGTCGTTCAACATGTCTGTAACATTTGCGTACGCACGTTATTCTAAATAAAAATGCGTCAGCAGTTGATTTGGGTATGTCTGTGTCACTTGAAGTCAAAGACATAATGATCGACAAGGTTTGGACAATTGAAGTCGACGCCTCGTTGAGAGACGCTGTGAAATTAATGAACAAACATGAAATAGGGTGTCTAGTTGTGATGGAGAAAGGAAATGCCGTAGGAATAGTCACAGAAAGGGACTTCTTAAAGAGGGTTGTAGCCGAGTCCGAAGAGCTCAAAAAAGTAAAGGTCAAGGAAGTAATGTCGAAGCCACTCGTAACCGGGAAACGCGACATGGAAATAGAAGACGTTGCCAGACTCATGTTTCGGAGAAAAATCAAAAAACTTCCTCTCGTGGAGCACGGAAAACTTCTTGGCTTAGTGACTTTAACAGACCTCCTCCGCATCCAGCCACAACTCATAAAAATGTATAAGATATTCTCCAGCGACTTAGCTCCAAGGCGAATGAAGAAGGTCTTTGACTACTACTTGTTGCTTCAAACTGAAACCAAGAAAGTTCATGTTGACCATGATCCAAATCGTGTGGCCCGCGGAAGTAAAAAAACAGAAGACAGCGGATTTGACAGGAGTACCACTTAATCAATTATTAGAAACAGCGTATTTTGACCATTGTTATGGCAACGCCCAATGAGATAGCTCAAGAAGAAAGGAGAAAGAAAACAAGCCTTTTTTAGCTAATTGCTTAGTATGAATCGCGACCAGTCAGTTTTCCGCCTTCAGCGTCTTATAGTTTATCGTGGAAATTCTTTTGAGCGTGAACAACTACACATCTATCTCACTGGGAGGGTTGATAGTTGGCTCATTACAGGGATAGGTGTCTGGAGATTGTGAAGAAGAATGAACAAACCGAGATAGATTGCCTGAAGAAATTGGTTGATATTCCAACCTGCTACAACAAGCAGCATGATTTGAACCCCATAATTACTCAGTTAACCGAGGAATTTGAAAAAAGAGGATATGAGGTCCGAACTTTTCCAACGTCGGGGGCTCCCGTCATCGTGGCTGAAATGAAACGGGGCATGAAAAAGACCTTGCTGTTTTATAATCACTATGACGTTCAGCCTGAAGAGCCGCTAGAGGATTGGAAGTCTCCGCCATACAACCTGTCACTGAGAAACGAGCGACTTTATGGAAGAGGCGTCAGTGACAACAAGGGTCCTCTAGTCGCAAACCTCTTTGGCGTTCAGACCGCCTTTGAGGCTGGGGACGAGCCGAAATGCAACATAAGGTTCATAGTCGAAGGTGAGGAGGAAGTAGGTAGTATCCACCTTGAAGAATTCTGTAAGGCCAATCCCGATCTGTTAAGGTCTGATGGTTGCGTCTGGGAGGAAGCAAACGCTGTTCCCAACCAACGAAGCGAGGTGTACGCAGGAGTCAAGGGCGATGTCTATTTTGAACTTCACGCGAAGGGCTTTCACAAAGACGCACACTCGGGTGACGCACCAATTGTAATCAACCCGGCCTGGAGATTGGCTTGGGCTCTGTCCACCCTGAAGAATGACAAGGAAGAGATTTTGATAGACGGCTACTATGATGACGTTGTTCCTCCGAGGAAAGAAGAGCTTGAATTGTTTTCGAAATATCCTCCAGAACAGATTGAAAAGTACAGGCAACTATACAAGACCGATGAGTTTCTGCTTGGAAGAGACGGTGTGGAATTCTGGAAGGAATTGACTCTCAGACCTACATGCACCATATGTGGTCTTTTAGCGGGCTGGACCGGACCAGGTTCAAAGACAGTTGTGGGTAGAGAAGCTATGGCAAAAGTGGATTTCAGAGTTGTTCCCAACCAAAAAGTAGGTAAGGTTCAGAGACTATTACGCGAACATTTAGACAAACACGGTTTTTCTGACATCGAAGTGCGGCTTCTCACAGGCTACGAACCTAGCAGGACACCAATCGACAGCCCATTTGTCCAGTTGTTAGCAAATTTGGCCAAGGAATTCAGTGGAAAAGACGCTATTCTGATCCCTTCCTCTCCAGGGTCTGGACCCGCCTACTTGTTTGGTCCGTACACGCCCTGGGCCTGTTGCGGAACTTTCGATCCCGAAACCAATATTCACGCGCCAAACGAGAGCATGAGACTGGACGACCTTAGACACATGACTGCCTTTGTGGCCTCCATAGCATCAGAACTTGGCAAAACCTAACGCGCGCACAGAAGACGTTCGTAAGTGCTAGTTTCGCGCAGCCCACTCTTTCCTCATGCGCGCGCGCGGGCATGGTTGCCGACTATCAATAAAGACATCAAGATTTCTTCGGCAAGCGCACCCGCGTAGGAACCATCTCCTTTTGGAGCGGATCAAACTGGCTTAAAGGTAGAGACAGTCAGGAAAGAAGATTTACGTTGCCTATTCTTACTTTTTCAAGATGTTTCTTTGCTGCATCGTAGCATTGGTTAGCTTGTTCCCGGCTTGTAGTAGGTAAGTCGTTCAATACATATTGAGGATAGAAAGCGAGCAACGTATACGGAATCTCAGGGTGGATGCTGGCTACAAATTTCGCTAGGCCCTCTATCTCCCTTGTGTCCACGTATCCTGGAACTAGAAGTGTGCTGGCTGTCAAAACTGGCAGTTCAATACGTTTCTTGAACAACTTCTCACCAATGATCTTGAAGTTTTCAAGAGTCGGCTTGTTCGACACTCCAGATAAAGCTCTGTTCAAGTTGTCGTCCCACGTCTTCAGGTCAAACTTGATTACTCCTCCGCTCTGAAGGGAGAGTTCACCAGCCTTCAATGCAAACTCTTTCTTCCAATAACCATTGGTCTCCCAGCAAATCCTCAATATGCGCTTTTGCTTTCTAGCCTTTTCTAACGCCAGTTCACTGGTTTCTAAAGCGTGAGGCATTTGACTAGAGGGATCCCCACCAAAGAAACAGATGCAAGAAACGTGGCTGTCGGCCTTGGAAGCTAGGTTTTCTGCGCTCACAACAGGACCAAGCTTTGCGGCAAGGCTTCGGTAATGCCAGTTCTGACAATAGAGGCAGTCTAAACTACAAGCTCCGTAGAAAACCGCGAGGTTTGTGTAACCCCTTTCTGCTCCGCGCTTGTAGGCGTATTTTGGGAAGCTTGCACCTGTGCACCCGGGACAGAACCACCAAGCCACGCAGTTGGTTGGAAGCGGATCGTAATACCATTGGAGGATGCCCTTCCCCGCTGTCCCGCCCAAGCGGATCAATCGACCGCGCTCGTTGAAGACCAAGCCGCAGAAGCCTTTCTCGCCCTCACCGATCTTGCAGTCGTTGAAGCATGCCCCGCAAGAGATCCCGTCTGGGTTCCTTGGGGGTCTTGGAGGTAACCCGAAAACTCCTCGACTTTCAGCGTGAACCTTGTCGGTGATCTTCAGCGCTTCCTTCGGATTGCCTCTGACACAGTCCAAACAGACACCCAGCTGGCTGGAGATCAACGGGGAGCTATCCTGGCAGATTCGGCATTGCCCCAACGGCATCCACCGAGAGAACTTGACGTGAACGTGTTTTTAGTTGTTGTTATTTCGCGGCAGCGCGCGCATTTCTGTCGATTCTTTTCCCAGCGAAGTAGAAGGGTGTAATAGAAGCGGCGCCATGCCGGTGATTGTGAGAACAGAGTAGTTTACGAAGGGACTAGAGAGGCTATGAAGAGAAAGCCCAACCTTACGTCTCCATGTATAGTCAAGTCTCAGCCCAAATGAAGAAAGCCTCCGGCCAAGGGGGAGAGGTATGTTCCGCTCAAAGATGCGCGCGCGAGCACGGGCTCTATGTCAATTGAAAATGTAACCAAGAAACAAGCCAAGCCAAGGAAGTACCGCTAGGTTAAGATGGAGACGGTGTGCCTGCCGAGAAAGGCTGAAACGGTGTTAGGGACATGCACGCATGACATGTTCGCCGATTATTTCACAAAGGGCAGTCTTCTAGCCATAACATAGGCAGCTTCTCCGTCTGCGTAGTAGCCACTAATCGTTCGTACGATTTCAAAGCCCATTTTTCTGTAAAGGTTTACGGCTGGCACGTTGTTTGATCGAACCTCGAGATAACATTCTTTTGCTTTGTAGTTCACCATAGCGTTCATAGCCTCTCGCATCAATGCATAACCGATCCCTTCCTTCTGGTGTTCCGGCAAAACAGCGATAGAGATTACATGTCCTTTTCTCGCAATCCCCAATAGCTTGAAGCTTGGGATTCCAGTTTCAATGCGGCACATAATGTAGCCATTCACCGTTCCATCTTCTTCAGCGACAATAAAGGTTTCTGGGAAGCGTTTGTACAAGTTCATGAAAAAGAAGGTGGTGTAGTTTTCTGGGAGGCATACCCGATTTATGCGAATCACCCGCTCCAAATCGATGGGTTCAAACCGTCTCAATGTGAAAGTCGTCTGCAAGGTCATCCCCATTATTTGTCAATTTTGCTTCACAGGTTTGACAATGGGCAAGGTGATGTTTCCAAAAGGCATAGCCCAAAATTTCGCGTTTTTGCCAACTAGGTCAAAGGCGTCTCGTAAAGCATCGTTCAGGGCCCTAGCAGTTCTTAACTTGAAAGTGTTCACAGCATAATAGTCAGGCATGATCGAAACCAAGATAATCTTAACCTTTTGCAGAGCCTTCATCAGATAGTAGGCCTTGTGTCCCCCAAGAATGAAACGCTTTCTAATTTCCTTCTCCATCCGCTTCAAATCGTCAAACTTTGTCATCCATTCGCGGAAAACTTCGTTGCCGTGTCCCTCAGGGCATTCCGCCACCAGAACGATGACTCCTCCCCTCTTCACGGCTTCTAAGGCGTTGTCGATTCCTTTGTAGGCTTGAAAAAGATCAATGTCAAGGGGGTGCCCACCAGCACTCACAACAACGATGTCTGCTCTCCGCTCAACAGGAACCTTATACATTTCATCAACAAGCTTTACTCCCTCATAGAAAGCCTGTTCCAGATCTCCCGCGAACGCTCGAACCAACTCTTTCTTGCTGTTCGTAACGATGTTCAAGATGAAGTCAACCTTTGCAAGTTTCGCCCCCTCCATCATGTCTTCGTGTACGGGGTTTCCCTCCAAAATGCCAGTTGTAGCCTTAGGATGCAGAAGCATGCTGTGATTATGTTGGATTGCCTCAGCGCTTGACACGCCGGGCAAAACGCTTTTCCTTCCACCTCCGTACCCAGCATAATAATGTAGGCCTACGTCTCCAGTTAGAACCTTCACGTCGGCTTCATCAAAAACATTGTTCACAGAAACCTTTGTTCCGAAGGAAGTTTTACCCAAGAAAACGTTGTTTCCAGATCTATGTTCGTGACTTATGGCCTTCACCCTTTTTAGAGCCTCTTCTCCCACAAGTTTTTCCATCTCATTCGGCTTTACAGGACGATGAGAACCGCAGCCAAAGATTATCGTCACGTCTTCATCTTTTACCCCGGCTCTGTCCAATTCGTTCAATATTGGAGAAGTCATCAGATAGCTCGGAGTTGCGCGGGTTGCGTCGTCAACTACTATTGCTACCTTGTCTCCTGCCCTTGCTATTTGACTTAATCTTTTGGTTCCAATGGGCTGGCTTAAAGCTCTCTCAATCTCAGCTCTTGAATCTGCGATCCCAAGCCTTTCTTTTGGCTCTATCGAGCCCAGAATGTTTCGTGCAGGAATCCTGGCGCAGACCTCGGTTTTGCCGTAGGGAAGCCAAACATCAACCATGAGAGACACTTCTGATTGACTAGAAGATTTTCATGGAGCTTCATTTAAAAGTAGCGGAGAAGCAGGCGCAAGGTCTTTAAAATCCAACCTACATAACTCTGCGGGGGGAGCTGACACTTTGTCATTGGAAAACTTAACTCCCAAAAGAAAGGAAATAGTGTTTCTGTGGTTTAATCGCTTCTCAGGAGTCACTGTAAAGACTCCGAGCAAAACGTTGGTTTTTGATCCAGCAGACGTCGAGCCAAGAAACTTCAAGAAAGTGGACGCCATACTCATTACCCACGACCATTACGATCATCTCGACGCATCCATCGTCAGAGACATCCATGAACGAACCCAATGCCTTGTCATCGCTGATTCAACGTCTGCAAGAGCGCTGCAAGGGAAAGTTTCTCCAGACAGACTAGTCAAGGTTCAAGTGGGCTCAGAACTGAACGTTGACAGCGTTAGTGTTAGGGCTGAGAGTTTTAATCATCCTGCAGCCACGCCAGTGTCTTTTCTCGTCACAACTGAGGACGGGATCAAAATATACCACACCGGAGATACCTTGCCCTTCCCAGAGATGAAACGCATTGGAGAGCTAACTCCACCTGACATCGTCTTTTGCACCGTTGGAATTCCAGCGCCGGGAGCGTCGCCTGAAACTGGAGTTGAAATCGTGAAGATGGTTAAAGCGAAGGTAGCTATTCCATATCATGCGCCGAAAGATGATTCAATGAAGTTTGCTGAGCTCCTTTCGAAAGAGGCTCCAGAAGTTCGGTGTATGATTATTAAGCCAGGTAGACCGTACAAGTATCCTTGAAGGAAGTGACTGTCATTGGAAAAAGAAAAAGATGCCATGAAGGCTGAACTGTGCCGAATTCTAAATAGGATTGGCGCCTTGAAGTTCGGAGCTTTCAAGCTCACCAGCGGAAAGGTGAGCCCTTACTACATCGACCTGAGGGTCGTTCCAAGCTTTCCGGACGCTTTTAAAAGGATCTGCGACTTTTACATCAAACTTATAAAGAGCGATATCGGAGCCAACAACTTTGACAGAATAGCGGGAATCCCAACCGCTGGCATACCCTTCGCATCTCTCACTGCTTATCATCTTAAAAAACCCTTCCTCTACATTCGCCCAATCGAGCGACTGCATGGGCGAGAAAGGCGAGTAGAAGGCATTCTATTGCCTGGCGACCGTGTCCTGCTGATGGATGACCTCATAACCAGCGGAGGGTCGTTAAAGAGAGCGGTGGAGGCTGTAAGAACGGAAGGCGGTGTGGTAATTGACGCAATTGTATTGCTGGACCGCGAAGAGGGAGGGAAAGAAAACTTGGCCAAGAACAACGTTAAACTTCATTATCTGTTGACAACAAACGAGGCTGCCTACAAACTCTATGACATAGACGCCATCACCGAAGACCAGTTAGATATCGTATTGAAACAAGTGGAAAAAAAATAACGTATCCAATAAAGAATCTATCATGATCATCACGGCAGTCTTCAGACCCCAGTCTGATGAAGAATCGATAATGCAAGATTGAGCGTCTGTCTGAAACCAGAGTATAGATTCTTGATTCATCGTTCATAAAAGTCAGATGTAGGTGACCACCGATATGGGGGACTGTTGTGAAAACACTGAATGGTTTTCTGGAACGGTTATGGAGCACAAAGTTCTATCGCTGTAGGCACTGTGGATATGAGCTTCCAAAGGAGGACGCCACGATCTCAGGATGGGATTCTCAGCAGTCGCTCCGTCACGTGCACTGTCCTAGATGTGGGAAAATAGTAAAGTATGCTCCCTGACTCGTAGTCTTAGTTTCTTTGCTTCATCGATATGATATCGTTGGGGTAAAATACGATAGATACCGAAAAAAAATGGAGGTGCGAAGTGCTCTTCTAATCAGGTTCATTCGTAGTATATTAGTTCTTCTTTCTCGAGTTTTTTGTGAAGCTTGTCAACCGCCTCGTAGACATCCTCTTCCTTCTTGGCGCCTGTGCAAACCAGTTTTCCGCTGGCAAAGAGTAGAATCACCACCTTTGGTTCATCCATTCGGTAGATGAGACCGGGAAACTGTTCTGGTTCGTACATGGTTCTCCCGAGCGAGTAGGCCGATTTTTCAAGGTCTATCATTCCTCCCAAATTTGCTGACGCAACTATGTTTTGTATTTTCAACTCAGGTTTGCCGATGATTATTATACCGCTTTTCTTTAGTTCCTTTATAACCTTCATCACAGCCCTCCTCGCTTCTTTCTCAGACTTGGCGCCAGTGCAAACCATCTTCCCTGAATTGAAGATCAATGTTGCCGTCTTAGGTCTCTTTAGTCTGAACACCAACCCCGGAAATTGTTCTGGGCGGTACTCAACGCCTGGATAACCCTTCACCACTGCATTTAGGTCAACCCTCTGATTCAATGTGGCAGAGGCCACCACATTTTCGATTCTGATAGAAGCTTCAACTTTGGGCATCCAAACCCTCCTCGCAAAACACCATGAATTTAGTGGAGTTATTTATAAAGGCTTGGTTTCAGCTTGACTCTCCTCAACCTTCTTTCTTGACAAGGGAACCAGTTCCAGTATTATCAGAAGAATGATCCATAGCAAAATGAAGGCCACCTTTACTTGGAGAGGCTCAAAAAAAAGGGCGATAGAACCTAAAAAGGGAACCTTAGCCCCTGTGTATTTCCCAACTATGTCACTTTCTCTGACGGTCCACCCATCCGGACCAGAGTTGGCATCACCTTTCGTTTTGAAACTACACGATCCATCTTCATTGTGCTTTTCTACGGCCCTGTGCACAATGAGGTCGTGTGGATATGTTGGTTTATGAAACACGATTACGTCGCCCGGTTGGTTGGCGTCTTCGGAGGCTGCATGAATCTCACAAGCATTCTGCACTCCCTCAACCAAGATGAGGTCGCCTTTGTATAACACTGGTTCCATGCTTCCAGAGGCTACCGCCAAAAGCGGATGTTCTGTTCTAAAAGCAAACCTTAAACCATACCAGAAAACGATGACGATAACAATTGTGATTGTTATCATGATAGCTGTTTGCACGTAGTCTTTCCTAAGGAACTCAGCGAATTTTGCTCGTTTCGTTCGTTCCACGCTCTGTCCAGTCTCCTGTAGGGCTTGAAATTTTCAGAAGAGACTTGTTCGTTCTACATGTTAAAAACTTAACGGCTTCTCAAACAAAAAAGAGGGTGGTGTGGACCCTTGCAAGGCGTTGCTTGAGACGAGATTCCCCTTCTCTCGAAACTTGACTTTTTCTCGCCAATAACCTCTACCTTTTCCTGCGCTCTTGGCACGTAGGTCGCTTGGCAACGCGAACGGCCTAAATCTTACGTTTGCTCAGAACAACCCTGAAAGGTTTATTGCATCTGGGGCAGTCGAAAAGCCCTATTGTTAGTTCAGTTCTCTTTCCCGTTTTGTCTGGGCGGCCAGCCATTGTCCAAGGGGCCCTTTTGGGGTTAGCAACTTCGGTTCCGCAGTTGGGGCATTTAGCCATGCATTTTCCTCTCCAATAATGATCAACCATCATGGTTTGAGGGATATTGAATAAAAGATTTGTCCTTCATCTCGGATAGTGAAAAAGGCTTAACGTAAGTGATAAACGGCCATGTAGAGGTGATATGTTGAAGAATGAATGTGATGTATCAATAAAAATTGAAAATTCGGAAATTTCAAATCAACAAATTCATGGAAACTATTATTGGAGAGAAACGTTCATGAAGAAGAAATAGAGGATAGTGGCCGCTAACTGTGAATTTTGAGATCGTTGGATCATTGATTCCAAAACGCTTTTACAGTGGCTTCAGCTGTATTTTCTTACCTTTGGTGCATATGGACTTTGGAAAAACCTGAGACCGTTTTCGAGACGCTCGTCAAACCGATTCGTAGATTAGTTGAGCAGAAAGGCTTTAAGACGCCCACAGAACCTCAAGAAAAGGCCATGCCAAAAATCCTCAACGGAAAGAACGTTCTTCTCATATCCCCTACTGCCACTGGAAAAACCGAAGCGGCTGTCCTCCCAGTTCTCAACATGCTTCTTCAGACGCCCGAAAGAGTGCGCGGAATCAAAATCCTCTATGTGACCCCTCTTAGGGCCCTGAATCGAGACTTGCTTGAGCGTCTAGAGTGGTGGTGCAACAACCTAGACGTCGGGTTGGCGGTTAGGCACGGTGACACGGGCACTGACGAGAGGACGAGACAAGCTCGAAGCCCCCCGGACATGATGATCACTACGCCAGAAACATTGCAAGCCATTTTGCCTGGGAGACTGATGCGCCAGCATCTTCAGCAGGTCCGATGGGTCATAGTGGATGAGGTTCATGAGATGGCGGACAGCAAGAGAGGGAGCCAGTTGTCTCTGGCCCTCGAGAGACTTCGATGGGTTACGAGCAGAGATTTTCAATTGATCGGCTTGTCGGCTACTATTGGCAGTCCAAGGAGGGTTGCCCAGTTTCTTGTTGGCAATGAGCGTGAGGTTGAAATTGTGAGGGTGCCAGTCGCGCGGCTCATGAAGCTGGAGATTCTTTTTCCACAACCCACTTCTGAGGACTACGAGTTGGCTTCAACTTTGTTTACGCATCCCGAGGTCGCCGCTCGCCTCCGCGTCATTCGCCAACGCATCGAAAATCACAAGTCGGTTCTTCTTTTCACGAATACACGCGCTATCTCAGAGGTTCTGGCCAGTCGATTAAAGGTTTGGGACATGGACTTCCCCGTTTCCATTCACCACGGGTCTCTGGCAAAGCCTTCTAGAATAGCGGCTGAACGGGGATTAAAGAATGGCGAATTGAAGGGGCTTGTTGCAACTTCTTCGCTGGAGTTGGGCATAGATGTTGGACGAATCGACATGGTGGTCCAATACATGAGCCCGAGACAGGTCACGCGGCTAATTCAACGTGTGGGCAGAAGCGGCCACAGAGTTGGACGCATTGCAAAAGGAATCATTGTCACTATGGATTCGGATGACACTTTGGAGGCGCTGGCGATCGCCCGCCGGGCTGGCGAGGAGGAGTTGGAACCGGTGGATGTTCCGCAAAAGCCCTACGATGTCTTAGCCCATCAGATCATTGGCCTCTTGATGAAAAAGAAACGTTGGTATTTCTATGAGATTTATGATTTCTTTAGGAAAGCCTATCCCTACGCCGACCTTACTATAGAAGACGTTCAGAAAGTCTTAGAATACATGCACCATCGCTTTCCTAGGTTGGCGTGGGTCTCCTTTGAGGATATGCTTGCCATTAAGCCGCGTCGAACCAAGGCTATGTACGAATACTATTTCGAAAACTTGTCCATGATTCCCGACGTGAAGAAATTTCTGGTTATGGACGAGGAAAAAGACGCTGCTGTAGGTGTACTGGACGAGGCTTTTGTCGCCGAATACGGCAAGCCTGGGGTGAAGTTTATTATTCGCGGTAGCCCATGGCAGATCTTGAACGTTTATGGTGACCAAATTCATGTGAAGCAGGTTGATGATCCAACCGGGGCCATTCCAAGTTGGATTGGAGAGGAGATTCCTGTTCCCTTCGAAGTGGCCCAAGAGGTTGGTTGGATTAGAGGTTTTGTTGAGGAACAGATTAAGCATGGAAGAGAACTCCCTGAAGTTGTCGACGAGCTAGTTGGGAAATATCCCGCTGATAGAGATACGACTACGCGGGCGATCCATGAAACGGTTGAGCATGTGCGGAAGGGCTATCCTGTTCCGACTGACCGGCGAATACTCGTCGAAGATTGGGAGGACTTTGTTATTGTTCACGTGCACTTTGGATCTCTTACAAACAGGGCTTTAGCTCAGTTGATTGGTCATATTTTGTCGGAGCAGACTGGATACAGCGTTGTGGTTCAGCACGATCCATACCGTATTTTCGTTCACACAATGGGCGCTGCCAACGCCGACCGTGTTATGGATTTGTTTGAGGAAATGAAACGGATGGATTACCTGGATATCAGAGAGATGCTCACGAGGGCGACGGTTAGGACAGGGCTTTTCAAAAGACGGATGGTTCATGTTGCTCGAAGGTTCGGAGCTGTAAAGAAATGGGTGGACTTAAGCAAGGTGACCCTTAGGAAGTTGTTGAAGAGCTTTGAGGGCACAGCCATCTATGATGAGGCGCTGAAAGAGACTTTCACGAAGGACTTAGATCTGGAGAGAACAATTCGCGTGCTGGATGACGTTCGAAAAGAGGAAATTGAGATCACCAAGCTGGAAACTACAGGAGCTGCAACCCCAGTTGCGCGGGTCGGAATAGAAAGAGTTAGCATGAAAACCGATCTAATTCCTCCCGAGAGGATGAAGCTCATTGTAGTGGAGTCGGCTAGAGCGCGCCTCCTCAATGAGGCTCGAACACTCGTTTGCACCAATTGTTGGGACTACCTAGAAATGATTCGGATGAAAGATTTGCCCGAGAAGGCGGTTTGTCCTAGGTGTGGGTCCTCAAGTTTGGGATTGCTCAGGAAGGAGGAAGAGGAGGTTCAATCCCTAGTGGATAAGAGGGGTGAGAAGTTGACGAAGAATGAGGACAAAATGAAAGAGTGGGCGGTAAAAACGGCTAGATTAATGTCTGGGTATGGCAAGCCCGCTGCTGTAGCTCTTTCCGGCAAAAAACTGAGGGTTTCAGATGTGGAAAAAATCCTCAGAGAGGAGAGAGAGCTTTCAGACCGTTTCTTCGAGCTGATCATAGAAGCTGAAAGAAACGCTCTGAAAAGAAGATTCTGGTAGAAACCGGTATTGCATAAACAAGTCTCAATTGAAAGAAGGCGAACACTTACCTAGAATTCATAAAAGTATAAAAGGAAGACGACAGACTACATCCCATCGCAACTCTTGGAGAAAAAACAACATGGAACTAACCCGCCAAATGGTCCGAGAACAGGCCCTCCAGAAATTCACACACATCCGAACATGCGTCCTCGCCAGAGAACTGTGCCTCCTCATCCGCTCAAACCGCGTAGCCTTCAACCCAAAAGACGCCCACGAATGCTGCGCCCTTATATCGAAACTATGCAGAGAAGCCGGCTGCACAGAGCCAAGCAAATTGTGTCAAAAAGCTGCAGAAGCGGTTCTTACAAGCGAAAAAGAGTATTTGGACCTCTGTATGCAAAGTTGCCATAGATGCGGAGAATCAAGAAAGCCTTCCCGAAAACCGAGATCAACCTCAGAGAAAACTACCTACGTTGCCTAACATCACGAAAACCATAAAAGCAAGTTTCAAGTATTAAACGCAAAACATTGGTTGGTCTAAGCTTGTTTATAGCACCCTTCGTTGCCACACCCGTTCCAGTGGTGCGACAAATGCTCATACTCGCCGAACTCAAGCCAGGAGAAATGCTCTATGATTTAGGTTCAGGAGACGGCCGAGCAGTCATCATGGCCGCCAGAGACTTCGGAGCCAAATCTGTAGGAGTTGAGTTGAGGGAAGACCTGGCGAAGAGAGCCCTTGGCAGCATTCATGAAGGTGGCTTGGAGAAGAAGGCGCATATCCTTCAAAACGACATATTCAAAGTCGACCTATCTTCAGCTGATGTTGTCTTCCTATATCTTACGACCAGTGCAAACGAAAAGATCAAACCAAAATTGGAGGCGGAACTCAAACCGGGAGCCAGAATCGTTTCCCATGACTACGAAATTCTCGGGTGGAAACCTTCTAAAACCGACAATTTCTGCGAGAATCCAAGGCTGGGCTACCCGTCACACACAATCTATGTCTACAAAAGGTGAAAATTTCCCCGCGCATCCAAGTATGCTAATATGCTCTCAATCTTTCTTTCAAAGTTTCTCTCATCCCGATCTTTTCGATCGATTTTCATATCTTCCCATTTTTCGTTCTGATTTCGTCCATGAGTAGGACGGGTCGAAAAGATCTCTGTTTTTCAGTTTTCAGGTATCTTTCTGCTAGAGCGGAAGCTTCTTCAGAAGTCCGAATCTTTTCTCGGCCTACCTATTACACAGTAGCCCCAAGCTTTCTTTTTGGCTCTCCTCCTCGTGATGTCAAATACCCAAACAACTCGAAGGGGCCAAGGGGGAAGCCGAACCCAAATTTCAAAGCGTTGTCTATGTCGGTTTCTGTTGCCGTGCCTTCCTCAACTATCCTTCTGGCTTCTTGGGCCAACGCAAAATAGCATCTGTTTGCGAGGTAACCGTAGGCTGTTGGAGCGTCTTTGAAAACTATAGCGATCTTTCCACATTTTTCTAGGACGCCTTTAACTACCTCAACCGTTTCATCTGAAGTGTCTGGAGCCCTAATCACTTCGACGCCTCTCAATACGGGTGGAGGATTAAACCAGTGGGTGCCGATAACTTTTTCAGGTCTTTCTGTTGCTCCTGCGAGGGCTGTGATACTGAATCCGGAACTGTTGGTTGCCAGAATGGTGTGTTTTTGACATTTCTTATCCAACTCTGAAAAGATTTTCATCTTTAGGTTTAAGTCCTCAGGGACGCATTCCGTGACAATGTCAACATCTCTACAGAATTCGCCCATGTCGGTTGTCACTTTGATCCTTTTGATGGCTCCGTCCATTTGTTCTTCAGTTATTTTGCTTTCACCAACCCCTCTTTTGAGTCCATATTTGCCTTCAATGATCTCGTTCATTGCGTCTTTGAGGAGGGCATCGGTCACGTCTCTGGCGATGACACTAAATCCGAAAGTGGCAAAAACCTGTGCTATTCCGCTTCCCATTACACCTGTGCCAAGAACCCCGATCTTCCTAACATCTTCAACCTTCATGTAATTCACCGGGCGCGCATCTTCTTTCTAACTTTCACGTTTGAAATGATGTTAGAATCAACAAAATATCTGTTTTGTGCAAAAGTTTTTTCCCGACGAAAGGTTTTGCGCTGACTTACATAGAGTCGGAACGAGTGTCAGGAACTCGAATATGCATGTATGGGCGTGTAAAAAAAAGAGGATTGTTTGAGTAGGTTAGTGTTTAATTCCCTGTAGTTGACGGAGTTTTCTTGTTAATTTCCGACGGTCTATGTACCAGACAGAAGCAATTACTCCTACAATCACGACCGCGGCTACCAGTAATATGGTTTTTAGTTCAATTGGTTGTTCCTGTGGCGGGTCTATATGAAACTCCAGTATGTCATATGCTGTGCGCCCGCTCTCAGATGAAGCGCTTGCACGGACAAGGTATACGCCTTTTGAAAGTCTCAACTGACCAATAGTGCCTGCACTCGCCCACTCATAGATTCCAGAACCCCCGATCCTTTCCAACATGGGAGCTGAAACCCAAAGGTTGCCTTCGGGATCGTAAATTTCCACATTGACCACCGCGTTGGAGAGTGGTTCCATGGTTTCGGCATCTCTCACCAACGCTGCCAGTCTTATGTTCACTTTTTCCATGCGCATGTAGTCGAACTCGCCTGTAAGCTTTACAGAAAGCAC
>CAYFXU010000035.1:9560-17901 GCA_964347145.1 uncultured Candidatus Bathyarchaeia archaeon | reverse complement strand
GCTCTTGAGTTTGCTTCCAAATTGAGCAGACAAGAAGTAGTTTGCCATTTGGACAGTGAGCTCATTGTGAACCACCTCAATGAAGAGTACCAAGTTAGAAATCCAAAGCTAAAGACCTTATGGCTGAAGGTAGATGAGCTTAAACGAGATTTTGAGAAAATATCTTTCATACGTGTTCCAAGAACAGACAGTTACATTCAATCAGTCGATTGGCTGGCTAATCAGATACTAGATAGAGTTGACAGTCGACGCCAAAACAAGAAAAGACCAAAGCTTTCGAGGGCATCTCCATGAATGTTAGATTCATAAAAACTTTATATCTGTCAGTGAGCACTGTGGGTGTTAAGCGGGTGTCATGAGATGAGAGGTGGCCGCGAAATTCAAGACTGATTCAAGTCGCTGGTTTACCTTGGACTATAACCCGCTTGAACTTGAAAAAGAGATTCGCGAATTTTGGGACAAAAACAAGGTTCTTCAAGAACTCACGGAATTTAGAGAAGGAACTAACGTAGGTGTTTTGGGTTACGTTGAAGGGCCTCCATCCCTGAATGGAGTTCAACACGTTGGGCATGCTCGAGGTCGAGTGATAAAGGATTTCCGCTACCGTTCGAAGACTATGCAAGGCTTTTACGTTACTTTTTGGGCTGGTTGGGACACTCAAGGCCTGCCCATTGAACTTGAAGTGGAACAGGTGCTCGGCGTGAAAAACAAAAAAGAATTGTTGGAGCGGATAGGCGAGGAACGGTTTGTTGAAGAGTGCAAAAAAACCGTGATGAAATATCATCGTCAATGGTTCAAAGCCGATCAGAAACTTGGATTATTCATAAACTACGACAAGGCCTACTGGACCCATCAGGATAAGTATATTGAACGGGAGTGGCAATACCTCAAAACTGCCTGGAAAAAGAACCTTCTCGGAGAAGGCTACTACGTTGTGGCCTACTGCCCCCACTGCCAAACATCTCTTAGCAACGCTGAAGTCGGCCTCGGCTACGAAGAGGTTGAAGACCAATCAATCCACTTTAAGTTCAAACTGAGCGAAACCAAAAACGAATACTTCCTGGTCTGGACCACCATGCCCTTCACCGTTATCACAGACATGATGCTAGGAGTTCATCCAGAAGAAGAATACGCCAAGGTCAAAGTGGACACCGAAATATGGATTCTCGCGAGACAACGCGTCGAACCGATCATGGAAGAACTTGGGGTTAGAAACTACAATATTCTAGAAATCATGATAGGCAAGAACCTTGAAGGCGTGAAATACGAGTATCCCTTCAAAGACATGGTTCCTAAACAAAAAGAACTGGACAAGTTACCTTTGGTTCACACGGTTGTAGGCGAAGATTTTGTGGACGTTGCCACAGCCACCGGTATAGTACACCTGTCGCCAGGAAACGGCGAAGAAGACTTTCTGGCGGCTCAAAAACGCCACTTACCCATGTACGCGCCCTTTGACGATGAATGCAGATTCACAAGGGAGGCTGGCGAGTTCGCGGACTTGTTTGCCCGAGACGCGGACCTCAGGGTTGTGGAGGAACTTCGCAAAAGGGGACTACTACTGTCCGTGAAAACCATAAGACACGAATATCCAACATGTTGGAGGTCCCACCACAAACTCGTATGGCTAGCTCGTAGAGAATACTTCCTCTGGACAGACAAGATAAACGACAAGGTTGTGGAAGCAGCTGACAAAGTTAAGTACTATTATGAAGGTCCCAAAAACAGATTTCTCGCCTTTCTAAAGGAAGGAAAACCCTGGTGTATTTCTAGAGAAAGGGTCTGGGGCGCGCCCCTACCCATCTGGGTTTGCAAAAAATGCGGATCCAAAGTTCTGGTGGCCAGCAAAAGAGAGTTGTTTGAAAGGGCGCTGGAGTTGCCTCAGAAAGACTTCGAACTCCACAAGCCTTGGATAGATCGTGTGGTGCTAAAATGCCAAGAATGCGGCGGAAAAATGATGAGAGAGCCCTTTGTGCTCGACTGTTGGCACGACAGTGGCGCCTCACCCTACGCCAGCCTTACAGACGACGAATTCAAGAGGCTCGTTCCAGTGAACTTTTTGACAGAAGCCATAGATCAAACGCGGGGTTGGGCAAACTCTCTTCTCCTTGAACATGTTATATTAATGGATAAGCCTGAAGCCCCATACGAAGCATTTCTCTTCTACGGGTTTGTGCTAGACGCGAAAGGAAGAAAGATGAGTAAGAGCCTTGGAAACGTCATAGAAGTCAACCCGTTGCTTCAAGGTCGTTCAGCCGACGTTTCCAGATTTTATCTGTTATGGAAATGCTCGCCCATAGAATCCATGAACTTCGACGCTGAAGAATTGAAAGGGCGTCCTTATCAGGTTCTCAGCACCCTTTATCACCTTCACAGATTTTTCATGCAGAACGCCGAATATGACTGCTTTAACCCGCGAAAACACACATTACAATGGGTCGACCAGAACGAAGCTCTGAAAACGCCGGATCGTTGGCTTCTATCCAAGCTACAGCAAATGGTTAAAGATTTCACTGAGAAAACCGAGACTTGCGAATTTAATTTCGCCCTCTCGGACCTAGAGGAATTCGTTGTCAACGTCCTCAGCCGGCAGTATGTCCCTATGATTCGAAGAGAGCTATGGAGTGACGATCCTGAGACCCTCAGTCGAAGACTGGCCATTTATACAACCCTCTGGCGCGTCTTGAAAACGCTTGTTCTTCTCTTCAACCCTGTAACTCCGTTCTTAAGCGAAAACTTGCACCAGAAAGTCTACAGAGAGTTAGACAACAGCCTCCCGAAAACAGTGAACCTTGAAAGATGGCCGAAACCAGACCCCGCTTTAGTGGACGCTACGTTGGAAGAGGAATTTGAGGTTCTGTTGAAGTGCCTTCCCCTAGTTTATTCTGCGCGACAATCCGCTCGGCTAAAGCGTCGATGGCCTATAAATAAGGCCGTAGTGGTTGCATCTGAAAGGACTCAGAGAGCCTTGAAGAATCTGGAAGAATTGTTTCTTGAGTTGGCAAACGTAAAGAAAGTTGAGTATGTCGAGAAAATTCCAGAAGTTGAGTTGAATAGGTGGGCGTTAGCTTCCGACTTTGAATTACACGTTTTTCTTGACACACAGCGTGACGAGACTTTAGAAGGCGAAGGACTTATGCGCGACCTAGCCCGCCGGGTTCAGGCCCTTCGAAAGGAACTTGGATTCATGCCAACCGACATACTTAACGCCGTTCATGTTGCGGAGCTGGGTTCGAATAGTGTAAAACTGCTGGAACCACATCTAATCGAGATGGCGGAGCTTGTTCGAGCCAAAAAGGTTTATGTTCAGGAGAAGCGAGCTGAGGTCAAGGCAGAGTGGCATGAGTGTGACTTGGACCACAAGAAAATATACGTGGCCATAAGTTAAGCGTTCGCATAAGATACAGTGCATGCGTGCGCGCATTGGATACAACCTGAAATGTTTTATTAGTTGCCAATAGTCTGTGTAAGAAAAGAAGTAGGAAACACTTTGGGGTGATATAACATTAGAAAATTGAAGGATCTTGATTACAAGATCATTTCTGAGTTGATTAAGAACTCGAGGATAAGTGACAGAAAACTTGCCACGATCATAGGGATCTCTCAACCAACGGTGTCAAGAAGGAGACATAGACTGGAAAAGGAGGGGCTACTCGACTTCAAAGCAATCCCAAATTTTTCCAAGTTGGGCTTTGAAATCATGGCTTTCAGTTTCTACGCTTGGACACCAGAAGCCAATGAAGAGTTGATTAGAAATCGAGAAGAAATCTTGCAGAAGCTATCAGAGTTTCTTTCAAACAACAAGAACATAATCTTCACCTCTAATGGGAGGGGCTTTGGAATGGAGAGAATGATGATTTCAGTCCACAAATCATATTCCGACTACGTGAAACTAATGCACGATGTAGGGTTAGTATGGGGAAAATATCTTTCCAAGAGTGATTCATTCATCATCAGTCTACGAGAAGATGTTGTCGGCAGACAGCTGACTTTCGAACATTTTGCAGAATACATCGACCAAAATAGGTAAACACCGCGCCCTTCTTTGTTCTAGTCTCCTGATGAGCACGCATTGGATACAACCTGAAATGTTTTATTAGTTGCCAATAGTCTGTGTAAGAAAAGAAGTAGACACATCTTGAGGCGGGCGTCTTGGCACCGTTGTATACTTTCTTGAGGTATTGTGAAAATAGTATGCTAGAAAAGGTAATACTTGACTGTGGGGCTGGTGGGAAGGAGCCACCACTTTTTCTTTTCCATCAATTTGGTTACAAGACGTTTGGGGTGGATATTTCTGAGGAACAAGTAAGAGAAGCTAATGCTTTCTGTGAAGAAAAGGGAATTGACTTAAACATTAGGAAGGGAGACATGCGAAGTCTCAAGTTCAAAGACGCTTCGTTCAGTTTTGTGTATTCTTATGATACCATATTTCACATGTCCAAAAAGGATGTGTCCATTGCTATGGAAGAAATGAAACGAGTCCTGAAGAAGAAAGGTTTGCTTTCTGTAAACTTCGTTTCCACCGAGCATAATGGATTTGGGAAAGGTGAAAAACTTGGTGCTGGAGAATTCATTCAAAGTGGGCAGCGTGGAAATGTCTTGCTTAGCTACTATGAAGACGACGAGCCGGACCAATATTTTGGCGAACTCGAGATATTGTGCAAGCGAAAGAGAACAACAGAGTTCACACGTCTAGGAGCACGCGCTTTAGGATTCAATATTGACGCAAAAGGGCATGTATACGCGTCCTTGGACTATTTTGCTAGAAAGAAATAGCGCGCGCAAAAAGCTTGAATTATCTTCTTTTATTTCCGTTGTGAGAAAGACGACTGCTTCCAAAAGGCATAAAATATTGTCTAGCGTGTTTTAGACTCTAAAGAGGAATGAACGATTGTCATCTATTGATAAGGGTCCAAAGGACCTTCAAAAAAACGTATTGGCCAAAGAATTATGTTCAGCCTGCGGAGCCTGCACAAGCCTTTGTCCTTACATTGACATGGTTAATGGAAAGGCTGTCCTCGTCGAACCTTGTGGTCTGAGCGAAGGAAAGTGCTACACCTTCTGTCCCAAAGCATGCGTTGATGTGCCTTTGCTTGACAAGACTATATTTGGTGCCTACAGAGAGAATCTTGCGTTAGGTTCAAACATATCGATAATTAAGGCTAGGGCAACAGACAGCGAAATGAGCTCGTCGGCACAATACGGAGGAGTGGTTTCGGCGCTTGTCACCTACGCCTTAGAAACAGGGGAAATAGACGCTGCGGTTCTGGCCGGGTCCCGAGACAAGATCGGCGTAGAACCGACAATAGCGAGGAACAGAAAGGAAGTAATGGAATGTGCAGGGTCCAAATACATAGTGTGCCCCACGGTTGCAGGGATTTTGGAAGCCATAAAACAAGAAAAAGGGAAGATAGGCGTGGTCGGCACCCCTTGCCAAATAACTGCTGTCCGAAAAATGCAAGCATCAAATTTCGAAATTGGAGCTGACAAAATAGGCCTTCTAGTGGGCTTGTTTTGCACTTGGGCGATTTCCCCTCACGCACACAAATACATTAGGAATTTAATTGGCCCCGCAAAGGTGACAAAACTTGATGTACCCCCTCCGCCAGCCAACGTTTTTGTTATCCAAACGGAAGCAAAGAGGATTGAGGTTCCCCTAGATACCATAAAGAAGTTTATTATGCCCACCTGCAATGTCTGCTTTGACATGACTAGCGAATTTGCTGACATCTCAGTCGGCACCGTGGAAGGAGAAGAAGACTGGAACACCCTGATAGTTCGAACAAAAGAAGGTGAGAGAATTTTGCAAGGCGCCATAGACGCAGGTGTCATTGAGACAGAGCCCCTAGAAAAAGAGAGGCTTAACCACTTGTGCGAATCCTCATTGACCAGAAAGAGGAGAGTTCTAACTGAAACGGAAGCCGAGAAAACGGCATATCTGATTTTAGGAGAAGAAGACAAGTCCAAAATGCTTTCATGATTAATGGAGGTTACACGTATGTCTCATGTTGAAATAGATAAGCCCGGCAAAAGAGTATTGTTGATGGGAAACGAAGCGATTGCGAGGGGCGCGATCGAGGCTGGAGTCAACTTTTGTTCAAGTTATCCGGGAACCCCAGCCTCCGAGATCATGGAAACTTTAATTAAAACTGCAGGTAAATTCGGGCATTACGCTGAATGGTCTGTCAACGAAAAGGTGGCAATGGAAGCGGCCGGGGCAGCCGCATTTTCGGGTCTGAGAGCGTTGACAGCCATGAAGTGTGCGGGCGTTAACGTTTGTTCGGACTTCTTGGTGACCACCAACTTGGCAGGTACAAGAGGAGGTTTCGTCTTGGTCTCAGGCGATGACCCCTCCGCCCTATCTAGCACCGCGGAATTGGATACACGACATTACGCCAGATACGCAGAGATTCCGTTATTGGAGCCAGCGACTTCCCAGGAAGCCAAGGAAATGACCAAGTGGGCTTTTGAACTCTCCGAAGAACTTCAGGTTATTGTTATGATAAGAAGCACCACCAGACTCTCTCACTCAAGAGGAGTCGTCACTCTTGGACCTATATTCCGAGAAAAGAGGAGAGCAGACTTTACTCCGACAGATCTCTACGCTTCGGTGCCGGCTGTAATGCGACATTTTGGATTACACAAGACACTGGAACGGGCTCAAGCAAAATTTGAAGAGTCAGAGTTCAATCGATACTTGGGCAAAGAGGACGCTGATTTCATAATAATCACTTCAGGCACCGGATACCTCTATTCATTAGAAGCAGTAAAACTGCTTGGACTCGAAGATGAAGTTGGGATACTGAAGCTTGGAACGACATGGCCGCTGCCAGAGAAACTTGTGGCAAGCCATCTGAAACACGCAAGAGAGGTTCTGTTCGTAGAAGAAACGGATCCCTTCATCGAGCAGAACGTCAAAATCCTCGCGGCAGAACTGTCCTCGGAAGGCGTTGGTCCCATAAAATTCTACGGCAAAAAGTCGAATCACATTCGAGGAGAGTGGGGCGCTGGCGTGGAAGAACTGGACGTGGACACGGTAGTAGGAGGGCTGGTGCAAATAAAGGAGTTGACCTATGTTCCTACGGAAAAAGAATATTTTGAAAAGGCTCAGAAATTGCTTGGCTCCTATGTGCCTTCCAGATCCATGGGCTTTTGCGCTGGATGCCCGCACAAAGCTTCTTTCTGGGCCATAAAGAAAGCTTTGAAATGGGACGGACGAGAAGGAATCGTAACAGGCGACATCGGATGCTACACTCTCGCGCTTCTCCCCACGGGATTTTCGACGGCGAAGACCGTCCATTGCATGGGCGCCGGATTAGGAACCGCGACGGGCTTTGGAAATTTGAGGAGATTTGGGTTGGACAAGCCGGTCATAGCAATTTCAGGGGACTCGACCTTCTATCACGCCTGCATACCTGCGTTGATAAACGCTCGCTGGAACAAATCCAACCTTGTATACGTGGTTCTTGACAACAAGACAACTGGGATGACTGGACATCAACCGCATCCGGGTACCGGAGTTGACGCCTTGGGCGAGTCCTCACCAACGATTTCTATAGAGGACATCTGCAAGGGCATAGGCGTAGAGGTTAGAATATGTGACCCCTTCAATATAGAAGAAGCCGTTCAAAACCTCTTCGAAATGCTTCAAACTGAAGGAGCAAAAGTCATGATCTTTAGACACGAATGCGCACTAACCGAGGCCCGCAAGAGTAAAAAGAAACCCAAAGTCCATGTGGAGCAAGGCAGATGTATCGGTGACGAATGTGGGTGTGTAAGATTCTGCAGCCGAGTTTTCAACTGTCCAGGAATCATATGGGACTATCTGAAAGGAAAGGCGAAGATAGATGAGGTTGTGTGCAACGGATGTGGGCTATGCGCTGAGCTGTGTCCAACGGAGGCTATCATAGTGGAAGAGGTGGATTGAAATGAGGATAGAAGAGGATCCATTGAACATAATCATAACGGGAGTGGGAGGGCAAGGGAACGTCTTAGCCTCCCAGATAGTCGCTACTGCGGCAGTTCGGGAAGGACTTCAAGTTTCAGTTGGAGAAACCTACGGGGCTACCCAAAGAGGAGGAGCCGTGATGAGCCACGTCCGACTTTCTGAGGAAACGCAATATGGACCGCTGATTCCCAAAGGAAAAGCACACATAATCTTGGGCTTCGAGCCCGTCGAATCCCTGCGCACGATCGGCGATTTCGGCAACAAGAAGACCAAGGTGATCGTCAACCCTAGACCTATCTATCCGATAGACGTCCTAGCAGGGGCTTCGAAATATCCAGCCGTAGAGGATGTTCTCGAGGCTGTCAAAGAATTGGTGTACAACGTTCAAGTGGT
>CAYFXU010000035.1:0-9460 GCA_964347145.1 uncultured Candidatus Bathyarchaeia archaeon | reverse complement strand
CCGTAGAGGATGTTCTCGAGGCTGTCAAAGAATTGGTGTACAACGTTCAAGTGGTGGAGGCAACCGAACTGGCAAAGGACGCAGGGGACCCAGTAATGCAAAACATCGTCATGGTGGGATGCCTACTAGGCTCAGCTTTCGCTCCCTTAAGAGTCGAAACCGTAAGGGAAGTAATCAAAGAGATTTTCGCTGAAAAAAATCGTGAAGCGAATCTTAAGGCCTTCGAGTTAGGAGTGAGAGAGATTAGACGGACGAAGCCTCTGTAGAAACGTGCGCGCTCGCAACAGTTTTTGAAGGTATAGCCGGAAGAACTAGAAGATCTTTCCCGGATTCAGTATGTTATTTGGATCGAAAGCTTTCTTTATCTTTTTCATTAGCTTTATCTTGGTTTTGTCTTCCATTTCTAAAATAAAACGTCTCTTCTCAGAACCGATGCCATGCTCGGCTGAAATGGTTCCTCCAAGGTTCTTTCCAATGCTGTAGATTTCCTTGAGAATCGTGAAGAGTTTGTCGGCATCTTGCTCCATTATGGCTAGATGTATGTTTCCATCTCCAGCGTGTCCAGCGCCTGCGATGATGGTTGCATATTTGGCAGACGTCTTATGTATCTGCTCCACGAACTTCGGTATTTCACCGCGAGGAACTACAACATCTACTAAATCTGTTGCACCGGCGTCTTTTGCGGCATAAAAAGCCTTCTCTCTCAGTTCCAGCAATTCTCGCCCAGCTCTTTCAGTGGGAGGAACGAAGACGTCAATGGCTCCATGCTTCATACAGATGTCACTGATGAACTCGGCATCGTTGAAAGCTTCTTCAGAACTCTTTCCCTCCACGACTATAAGGAGAAACGCTTCCGCTTCATCGCGCACGCGTTCATCTATGGGAACCTTTTTTCCCGTGTAGTTTTCCATAGCATTAAGGCCGAGTTTTTCCATAAATTCAATGGTTATTGGAATCACTCCAGATTTGAATATATTTGGGACTGCTCTGATTCCATCACTGAGACTTCTGAAAGGAGCGAAAAGGGTTGTCTTGGCCTTAGGGCGTGGAAGAAGCTTAAGTATGACCTTGGTTACCACCGCCAAAGTTCCTTCAGAGCCAACAAGCAATTGCGTTAAATCGTACCCTGTTGAAACTTTCACGTATTTTCCACCAGTTTCGATGATTTCTCCAGTGGGTAAAACGGCTTCTAATCCTAACACATAATGTCTGGTTACGCCGTACTTCACCGCCCTCATCCCTCCGGCATTTGTGGCGACGTTGCCTCCTATTGTGGCGCTTTCTTCTCCGGGATAGATCGGGTAGTAGAATCCACGTGTCTCAACCGCTTTGTATAGGTCTGCTAGAACGACGCCTGCTTCAACAATCGCGACATAATTTTCTTCGTCGATTTCTAAGATCTTGTTCATTCGTTCGAGGGATAGGAGGATACCGCCAGAAGCTGCGACGCAACCGCCGGATAGACCGGTTCCGCCGCCTCTTGGTGTAACAGCAGTCCTCTTTTCATTGGCCAAGTTCATTATCTTTGCTATCTCTTCTGTGCTTCTGGGTTTGACCACTACTTCTGGTAAGCATGGCTTTACAGTGAGGGCTTCGTCACGGCCGTATTCCTCCTTTATGTCATCACCAACAAGGACATTTTCTTCTCCGACTATCGTTCTCAGTACTTCTATGATTTCATTCATTAGCATCATCTTTAGAAAGGACGCTCGAAACGTTTTATATAATTATGGATGTTCTTTCAACTGAGTGGTAGATCATGGAAGTCGTCACTCCTCAATTGGCGTGGTTCGGGGATAGTGAACTGAAACTCAGTTTTCCAGAGGAATGGAATGTTAGTGTTCAAGTCATGAACGGTCACGGCAAGAGGTCGGTAGGTAAAGAAGAGATCATTTACGCTCTTAGAAACCCCATTGGAACAAGGCCGTTAAGTAGGCTGGCTCGAGGGAAGGAGGACGTTGTTGTAGTGTTTGATGACATGACTAGACCCACAAGAGCGTACGAGATTGTGCCACACGTTATCAACGAGCTCAAAAAGGCGGGCATTGAGGATGACAACATAAGGTTTGTGTGCGCCAACGGCTCCCACGGAGTATTTGACAGAGAGGATTTTGTAAAGAAGCTTGGCGAAAGCGTCATTGAAAGCTATCCAGTTTTCAATCATAATCCCTACGCCAATCTAGTGTATTCAGGTCGAACCAAATATGGCACTCCTGTTGAAATCAACGCCGAAGTCATGGCATGCGATCTTAAAATTGCTCTCGGATGCATAGTTCCGCATCCATACTTTGGATACGGCGGAGGAGCTAAGATGGTTCTCCCCGGCGTTGCGGGTGTGCGCAGCATCTGTCACAATCACGGCGATTTGGGAGGTTTTTCGACAGCGCAAAATCACAGAAAGCTTCATCCTTCTTGTGAAATGGCTTATGGAAGAGTGAATGAAGAAAATATATTGAGGCTTGATTCCGAGGAAGCGGCTAGGTTGACGGACTTGGACATTATTGTGAATGTTCTCGTGGACTTGAGAAGAAATTCAACCAGCATATTTGCGGGGGACGTGATTGAAGCTCAAAGAAAGGGTGCAGAAGTTGCCAACGAACATTATCGTACCCCAGTTCTGTCTGAGGCAGATGTTGTTATTTCAAATGCCTACTCAAAGGCTAGTGAAGCTTCAATAGCGTCATGGCCTGTGTTAACGCTAAAGGAAGGAGGATGTTTTGTCCTTATAGCAAACGCACCAACGGGGCAAGTAACCCATTATGTTCATGGAAGATGGGGAGCCAAGGTATTCGGCGATTTGTATCTGCCTCCGCCGAGCATATTAAACAGAGCTGGCAAGATCATATTGTTCTCTGAATATCCTGAACGGCAACCATGCTTTGAGTTTGTGCCTCCCGAAAAAACTGTGAAGGCAAAAACATGGGAGGAGGTTATGGAGGAACTGAAGAATAAGCATAAGCACAAAGCCAAGGTAGCCGTTTACCCTGACGCAACAATCCAAAAACCTTTCTAGAACTTCGCTGGTCTATGCTCTGCGCTCGCCAGTTCATAACTAAGATGAAATTGTTGAAGACAAATTTGATTCTCTGCTCTTCTCTATTGTAGCTAGAGGGTATAAATCATCTGAGCAAGGTTTGTGACGCAAATCACGCGCGCGCCCCTAACCTATAAGAGGGGATAAATTGGAACTACGGCGAGGATAAAAATGGCGATTAGTCCGAGGGCAGCTAACTTTCTGAGGGTCGTAGGCTGGGAAACGTCATCCAATGGACCCGGATGCTGATAGAAGGAGAAAAAGAGGGCTATGAAAGCCATTGGATACCAGATAATTACCAGCAGAATAATTCCAAGGTATGAGAGAATTCGGTGTGCTCTTTTGCCAACCAAACTTCGAGCAACATGACCACCGTCAAACATGCCCACAGGCACCAAATTAAGCATGGTAATGAGCATACCCACCCAACCAGCAAAGGCAACAGGATGCAACTGAATCACGTCGCCTATGCCACTTGGTGGAAACACATCGGTAATGAGCCGAAACAACAGGGGCACGGGAATAAACCAGGCATCCGGAGATACCTCGCTGGACGGAACAAGAACGGACAACTGAATACCAATGAAAGCGACAACTATCGACACTATGAAACCCGCGACGGGTCCTGCGAAACCAAGATCGAACAGAGCATCCCTGTTTGGAGGAAGAGATTTCTGCTGAATAACGGCCCCGAAAGTGCCAATGGGCGGGAAACCTGGAATAAAATAGGGGTAGGTAGCCTCAACGGCGTGTCTATCAGCTAGCAGCTTGTGCCCCATCTCGTGGGAACCCAGTATCGCCATAATCGCCCCTGTAAATGTCACGGCACCTACAACGTCTAGAGATTGAAAGTATCCAGAAAGGAACACGGTTCCGAGAGTTGCAATTAGCAATGCGATATTTAGGATTTTTCGGCTGGGTTTTGTAGAAGGTTTCGGTACAGCCCGCAACACAACTTTTTCTTCCCTCCTTCTAAGAACTGGAATAAGCCCCAGAGATTCCATACGCTGCGCAAGCCTCAAGAAGGCCTCCTTTGAATTCTCACGCAGCCTCACGTAGAAGGTTGGGACGCCGTGCTCCACGAAACTGTCTTCCACGTCAAACTCTGGTTCAACAATGGAGCGAATTTGCTCGAATTGAGCAGCCGCATCGGAAGAGTCCACGGAATGTTCGTTTGAAGGGGCGGCGCACATGATGATTCAATATGAACTACGCTTTGAAGTATTAGAATGTTATGTAAATTAGGCAACATTCACACTAATTTGCGCTCGGAGATCACACTAGGCTAGAGTTGAGAGAATTGTCTGGTTGCGAGGATGAATCCCATGCAAGCGGACAAAATCAGTATTATCGCTCCTATCTCCAACATTCCGAGGCTTGCGATCCAGAAAATTACCGTGTTCAAGACCCAATCTGGTTGTCCATGCAGAGCCAGTTCCCAAGGTGCTTTCCATAGCAAATTCAAGAAGTTGAGTGAAAGAACAAGAGACCCCACGAACACCCCAATGCCGTAGACAAGGGCAACCATCGAGAGAAAAACATGGATTATTGGCTTTTCTCCGTTCTCCAAGACAAAACAAACTAGACCTGTTATTGAAGCCAATATTATGGATGAACCTTCAAGAATAGCTATCGCCATAAAGGGGCCAGGAAAAGGAACGTTCCAATTGAGGACCAGGTCAAAGATTTGGCCGTCCAAGGTAGTCGCGGACAAGAAAATCCCCCCAACGATTCCTAACAGGCATGCTACAAACTTGAGACGATAGGAAGGAACCATATAAACTGTAGCACTCGCCATGACCAGAATCGCAGTTGCAACCAGCAACACGGTCAGCAATTTCACCTCTTGCAGGATCAGCGCGGATCCACTGCCGAGAAGCAACAAATAAAAGGATGACAACACGATTCCAAGGAAAAGCGTCTTTTGAGAAACGGTTCCAACGAAATACTGGATGGCTCCATATAGAATGAAAACTCCTACTGTTATTAACAGAATGGAGGCTATGATGAAGATCATTGTCCCTGAAAACCCATATATGTTTCCCACCGATTCGAGTGGATAATTCGAAGAAAAATTGGCCAACAGGATAACCGTCGCTATGCTGGGCAAAATGTATCCAAGACCTATAAAGACTGCAGCCACTGAAACCATTCTGCGAAGAACAGATTCTAACATCAGACCAGGCCCCCACAAGGAGACTGCAGATCAGTTTCAATCCTGAACGTTTTTAAGACTTTCGTGACACTTTCACGTAATCAGCAAAACGTAAACAATCACTTGCTCGATAACGCGGGCGCGTCTGCGTCGAGAAGCGCCTTAGAATCGAACTTTACTATGTTTTAGGCCTAGAGTGGCCAAAGGCTCAGCAATCTCTACATTGAACAGGAAGCGTCAGTCGATGAATATCCTAAGGAAGACGGTTATGCGCGCGCACAGTCTGGGCTAAACTCCAATGCGAGAATAAACGCAAAGTCTTTTGATTCCAATGAAAGAACTTAAGGCTTCTCCGATCATTTACAATTATCAGTTCCCAGTGAGGAGAGTGTAACGGATGAGAGAGATAGTTGAATGCGTCCCAAATTTTAGCACATCAGATCCTACAGTTGTGGAGGCGATCCTGGACGAAATAAGAAAAGTCAAGAATGTGTATCTTCTCGATCACACATACGATAATTATTACAACAGACTAGTCGTCTCTTACGTAGGGAACAAAAAATCGGTTTTTGCTTCAGCCGTGGACTCAGCAATAAAGGCCATTGAACTCATAGACATGAACAAGCACACGGGACAGCATCCACGCATCGGAGCTGTGGACGTCGTCCCCTTTGTTCCCGTAAGAAACGTCACTATCCAAGAATGCATTGGCATAGCGAAGGATTTTGGAAAAACTCTGGCCGAGAAATGCAGCGTTCCTGTCTATCTCTACGGAGAGTCTGCTTCCACCCCGAAAAGGAGTGACTTGGACTGGATCAGGCTAGGAGAATACGAAAAACTTCGGGAGATGCTCAAAAGGCCTGAACGAAAACCAGATTTTGGGCCACCTTTTCCACATCCGACAGCAGGCGCAACAATAACTGGTGCTCGCAGGGTGATGGTGGGATTCAACGTCAACCTAGGAACCCCAGACATAGGGATAGCCAAGAAAATAGCGAAGGCTCTGCACTCCAAGAAGGGAGGACTCGCCTTCGTGAAAGCTATGGCCGCCAAGATACCTGAGAGAGGCATCACTCAAATCGGAATGAGCATAAGCGATTTCGAAAAGACACCCTTGTATAGGGTTTTTGAGTTGATCAAGATCGAGGCAGAAAGATATGGGGTCCCAGTCATCAGATCAGAATTCTGTGGTTTAGCTCCGCTGCGGGCGATGACGGATGCAGCGGGATATTACTTGAAGATCGACGATTTTGACGAAGACAGAATTCTTGAGGTGGCAGTGCAAAAAGCTGAGGAAAAAGGGCGAGGGGAAAGTGGTTAGAGAAGAAGTAGACCTGTTGATCGAAAAGGCCAGTGAAGTCGTCACTCTTCGGGGTGGAAGCCAAAAGCCCCTCATAGGCGAAAAAATGAAAGATCTGGGAATTATTAGGGGCGGTAGCATAGCAGTCAACGAAGGGAAGATAGTCGCCGTAGGGAAAACGTCGGAGATAGAAAAGAAATTTGAAGGAAAGGAAACCGTGGACGCCGACGGAAAGACTGTGGCGCCTGGTTTTGTGGATCCTCACACTCATCTCGTTTTCGCCGGCTCCAGAGAGGAAGAGTTTGAAATGAGGATACAAGGCTTCACCTACATGGAAATCCTGGAAAGAGGAGGGGGGATCCTGAAGACTGTGACAGAGACGAGGAGGGCTAGCAGAGACGAGGTGATTGAAAGCTGCAGGAAACGGCTGGACACCATGTTGGAACATGGAACCACCACCGTGGAGGCCAAGAGCGGCTACGGACTAACCACAATGGATGAAATAAAATGTCTGGAAGTGATGGAGGTCTTAAACGAAAGACATTCCATCGACATCGTGCCCACCTTCCTCGGAGCCCACGCCATTCCTTCGGAATACAAAGGGCACGCAGACGAATACGTAAGTCTCATTGTCAACGAGATGATTCCAGAGATTGCGAGTCGCCGGCTAGCAGAATTCTGCGATGTCTTTTGCGAAAAAGGAGTATTCACCATAAGTCAGTCGAAGAGAATTCTTCTAAAAGGCAAGGATCAAGGGTTAACCCCCAAACTGCACGCGGATGAGATGACAAAACTCGGAGGAGCAGAGTTGGCCGCTGAGGTGGGAGCAATCTCGGCAAGTCACCTTCTGTTTGCCTCTGATAATGGTTTAAGGGCGATGGGGAAACAAGGTGTGATAGCAATTCTGCTTCCGGGGGCATCCTTTACTCTCATGACTGGAAGGTATGCTGAAGCCAGAAGAATGATTTCGCGGGGCTTGCCTGTTGCCCTTGGAACCGACTACAATCCGAGTTGCTGGATAGAGAGTCAGCAAATCGTGATTTCATTGGCTTGTCACCAAATGCGCGTAACACCGTCAGAGGCAATAACGGCCGCAACAATAAACGCCGCGCACGCCATAGGTCGAGCGCAGACGGTGGGAAGCCTAGAAGCAGGCAAAAGGGCGGACATAGCCATCTTGAACGCTCCAAACCACAAATTCTTGGGATACCGTTTTGGGGCGAATCTCATAGACAAAGTGATAAAGAATGGAAAGCTTGTTGTGAGTGAAGGAAAAAGAGTTTAGAACCCTCTGAAAACTTTTAACAATCAGTTTCCATCTAAGAAGCATTGGTGGGCGTCTTGTCGAAGTTGAAGAGGCCGGTAAAGTGTATAACAGGTCCTGAACTACACTGCAAAAACTGGCAGATCGAGGGCATTCTTCGAATGCTACACAATGTTGTCGATCCTGAGGTTGCCAAGGACCCTGAGAATCTTATTGTATATGGCGGGACTGGGAAGGCGGCTAGGAACTGGGAATGCTTCGAAAAGATTGTTGAAACTCTTACAGAATTGGGGGTTGACGAGACTCTTTTAATTCAGAGTGGAAAGCCTGTGGCCGTCTTTGAGACCCATGAATGGGCTCCGAGAGCCTTGATCGTCAACAGCCTGATTGTTCCGAAGTGGGCAACTTGGGACTACTTCTACGAACTGGAACAGAAGGGGCTGATCATGTTTGGACAGATGACAGCGGGCTCTTGGGCATACATTGGAACGCAGGGGATCCTGCAGGGCACCTACGAGACCTTGGCCGCTATCGCAAAGGAACATTTTGCGGGAAGCTTGCGGGGAAAACTTGTGCTCACAGCCGGTTTAGGTGAGATGGGGGGAGCGCAGCCTCTGGCCGTGACTATGAACAACGGAGTGGCTCTGGTCGTTGAAATCAACAAGAAGGCGATCGAGAGAAGAATCAAGCACGGATACCTCGAAACTTGGACGGACGATTTTAACGAAGCGATTGAAATGGCTCAACAGGCCAAAGAGGAGGGAGTGCCCAGGAGCATAGGGTTACTTGGCAACGCCGCGGATGTTCATCCCCAGTTCTTCAAAAGAGGAATCATCCCAGACGTTTTGACGGATCAGACAGCCGCCCATGACCCCCTCAAAGGGTACTATCCAGCGGGGCTCTCCTTGGAAGAGGCAGATGAGCTTCGTGAAAAGGATCCTAAACTGTACGTGGATAAGGCGAGGAGGAGCATTCGCGTTCAGGTGAAGGCTATGGTTGAGATGATGAAGAAGGGAGCGGTCACGTTCGAATACGGCAACAACATACGCCAAGAGGCTCTTAATGGCGGATACAAAGAAGCCTTCGCTTTCCCAGGTTTTGTGCGCAGATACGTCAGACCCATGTTTTGTGAGGGACGGGGCCCCTTCAGATGGACCTCACTCGTCGGGGATCCGAAGGACATTTACGCGCTTGATGACGTCATCCTTGAAGAATTCGCCTACAACAAGGAACTTTGCAGATGGATTCGGAAAGCTAGGGAAGAGGTCAAATTTCAGGGTTTGCCGGCGCGAGTATGCTGGCTTGGGTTCGGCGAGAGAGCTAGGTTTGGAAAGATCATTAACGACATGGTCCGGAAAGGGGAGCTTTCAGGACCCATCTGGATTGGAAGAGACCACCTTGACGGCGGAAGCGTTGCATCACCAAACAGGGAAACCGAGGGCATGGCTGACGGAAGCGACGCCGTCGCGGACTGGCCCGTCCTGAACGCTCTTTTGAACGGCGTGGCCGGAGCGACATGGGTCTCCGTACACCATGGAGGAGGAGTGGGAATAGGATACAGCATTCACGCCGGAATGTGCCTGGTCGCGGACGGCACCAGAGAAGCCGAAAAAAGGGTTGTTCGAGTCTTAACCACAGACCCGGGAACAGCTATAGTTCGACACGCCGACGCAGGCTACAAGAAAGCAGAGAGGATAGCTGAAGTGA
>CAYFXU010000034.1:0-18212 GCA_964347145.1 uncultured Candidatus Bathyarchaeia archaeon | reverse complement strand
AGATCTTTGGCGCCTCCTCCGACCGAAACCAGCATGGGATCTTGTTCATTGGCCTTCCTTAGAATCTCGTTTTTCGCTGCTAGAATTGCCATTTTTGCTCCGTGAGGGTCTCTTATGTTCACGGCTTGGATTTGTCCGATCATGATAGGTTCTGTGCTGCTTGTGAAGAATCCTCCTCTTGATCTGGCCATCTTCGCAGCATAGCTGGCTGCAGCAACCACTGATGGTTCTTCGATCGCCATGGGTATCAAGTAGTTCCTTCCATTTATTAGAAAATTCACAGCAATTCCAAGAGGGATAGGCATTACTCCAACAACGTTTTCAATCATTCGATCAGCTAGTTCCAGATTCAAGGAGCCAGTTGACTGAAGAATCTCAACTTCTTCGTCGGCTAGACCGGCAAACTCCTTTACGAATTGCACTCTTTCCTTGGGGCTTAATTTGTAAAAACCTGAGAATTCGGATGTTTTCTTCATAACGGTGTCCTCTTTCATCAACATTCACTTTATTAAGGCTAAACTGATTTTCACGATATTTTGTTTCCTCCGTTCCAATTCGGAGATTTCTTTTCCATTCAGAAACATATTTCTTGACTGCACTTAAAAAATGTTCATCGTACATGCGTAATAGCTACACCTAGGTCCTACTCTTGCTTCTCCGAAAAATGGATTATTTAAAGCAGTGGCAGAGATCAGGGAAACAAGCTCTAAATCAAGTTATCCGTGCGTGCCCAGCGCATTTCAGAAAGCTTGTTTTGATTGACACGTCTGCGCTGGCTAATCTGCGTTTACGCTTATTCTTCTGATAAGTGTTGGAGGCGTGAAGGTTAGACCTAGCTTCTGAAGGTTTTCTTTTATGGTGCCGGGATTTCCGAGCAGCCCTCTTATCCCGACTACATGGGCTGCTCCGACGAACGTAAGTATGCTCGGCTCTTTTTCCTCCTTCAGTTGCTCTGAGGCGATCCAAGCTAGCCTCGCCGCCATAATACTGTTGCGTTCGTCCATTAAAACTCGCCAAACCGCCGGAGCCCTCTCACGAAGCTTTTCTAACCTTCTCTGGTAGGTCTTGACAACTTCGTCCTTGAGACCTTGCTCCCAAAGCCTTGTCATTTCGTCTTCTTGGAAAAAGAAGGGAGGACTCACTCGGTAGATCCATGTTGGAGTCTTCAATCGTCGTATCCTTCGACCTATCTCAAGTTCGGTCATGTCTATGAGCCAAATGTTGGCGTCCACGTTTCCCAGAGCTTCTGTTGCTCCGATGAACTCGCACTTGGTCGTACAAGTTCCCTGTCTGGAACACGACCAACACGCGGCGTTGAGAATCCTGAAGCGTTTCAGGTCCAATTCGATGGCGAGGTCGGTGGGTCGTAGTTGTTTAACGGCTTGATAGGCATCTTGGAGGCTGCGCTTCGTGAAGTGGGCCGTACCCACGAGACGAACATAGTCGTTGTAGTCTACGTCGTAGATTTCAGTCCGCATGGATACATCCACTTACTCGATTTCTATCTTTTTCTTCTTCTCTTCGCTCGCGGTTTTTTTCGTCTTTGGCATCGTTATTTCTAGCACGCCGTTTTTGTAGTTGGCGGTTGCCTTTTCGAACTCAACATTTCGCGTTGGCAAGTCCACGACCTTATGGAAGTTTTTGGCTGTGATTTCTGCACGTCCTTCTGTAACGTCGAGCTGAATGTCTTTCTTTTCGACGCCTGGAAGCTCCACGTAAAGCTTCACATGGTCATTTTCTTCGAAGACGTCGGTTAATGGTTCACGAACTTCGTCCATAGCATGCTTAGGAATAGTCAGCGGTTCTCCTAGTTGGAAGCGTCCGCGGGCAACGTATCCTTTTACGCCGTGTTTTTCTATTGGCTTAACTTCCCACTCACCTTGGAGTCTCCCGCTTCTTATCGCCTTCTCTATCTCCTCCATCTCTTTGAACATCCTCTCAGAAAGTTTTTTGAAGTGAGAGTCCGCGTCGCGAAGAAACTCGTCAAAATATGCCACTATTTTTCACCTCCCTACAGTTGTTCCAATCTTTTCAAGACTTGAAGCAAACGTCTCAAAGCGAGGCTGACCATCAGGAACTCGGCTTGCCCAACCTCTGAACATTGATACTTGCCGTCATCGGACTTTACCATTAGACCGCCTTCTCGCAGCTTCTTGGTCCCCTCCCAAACGATTTTAGGATTCAAACCCAGGTCTTTTATGAAATCAACGAATCCGAGCGTTAAGTCTTCATCTTCAAATAGCCGTTTCATCATCCTCAGCCTAGTGTGATGCGACAAGGCATGGAAAAGCCTTGAGAATTGATCGAACTCCCTCTCAAAGGAAGCTAGTTCTTGTTCTAAGCGTTCTTTTGGCCAATCTTCTGTGGACAACGGAATTTCGAAAAGTATTTCGTCGTCCTTTACCAGAAACAACTTCAACTTCATTCGCCATACGACCTTTCTTTTACTTACCGAAGGGTAATTACCAAATAGTAATTACCAAAAGGTAATATTTAACTCTTATGCGCGCGCATAGGCATGAAAAACATTTATTCTTCCGTACCAGTACAATAGTATAAAAAAAGGCCTGGCTATGAATTTAGAAAAGTTAAATGGTCACAAAATATGTGAGGCTCTTAGTCTCCACAGCAGAGTGCGCATACTCCAAGAGCTGATAAGGGTCTACCCAAACAGATTGACAATCTCCAAACTGCAAGAAATAACTTTGGAGCCACGCATGACAATATGGTTCCACATCAACAAACTCAGAGAATCAAATCTCGTTGAGTTAGATGGATCTAGGAGAGGTTTCAGGGCTGCAACACGGGCTTTAACAATAAAGGTGGACGGCAACGGAATACACTTTGAGGAGACAGAGTGAAATGCTGAAGGAAGCAATTCTTTACGAGCAATTGCCGGAAAACAGAGCCAAATGCAACCTTTGTGGAAGAAGATGCACTATACCAGATGGATCACTAGGATTCTGCCTAGTGAGGAAAAACGAGAAGGGAAAACTCTATTCCATCGTCCATGGGAAGGCTTGTTCTGCCTGCGTAGACCCCATAGCCAAGAAGCCGCTATCCCACTTCCACCCTGGCTCACTGGTCATGTCCATTGCCACAATTGGATGCAACTTCCGCTGCCGCTTCTGCGACAACTGGTCGATAAGTCAGGAAAAGAAGATTATGGGATACGACTTTCCTCCAGAAAAGGTTGTGGTAGCCGCCAAAGAGAATGACTGCCAAGGTATAAGCTACACCTACACGGAACCAACCATTTTCTTCGAGTACGCTTTCGACACAGCAAGGCTAGCCCATAAACAAGGATTCTTCAACACATTCGTCACCAACGGATACATGACGCCAGAAGCAGTTCAATTGGTAGCTCCAGTTTTGGACGCCGCCACAGTTGATTTTAAAGGCGGAGGAGACCCGAAATTTTACCGGAAATTTTCAGCAGTTCCTTCAGTGGAACCAATCTATGATTCTCTGATGGAAATGAAGAAACATCGCATACATATCGAAATCACTAACTTGGTGATTCCGAAGATAGGAGATTCCATGGAAAGAATTCGCGAACTCGCAATGTGGATAGGAGACAACCTCGGCGAGGATACACCATTTCATCTATTGAGATTCAATCCAAATTATCAAATGACAGATATTCCGTCAACTTCG
This sequence comes from uncultured Candidatus Bathyarchaeia archaeon, assembly GCA_964347145.1. Taxonomy (GTDB): domain Archaea; phylum Thermoproteota; class Bathyarchaeia; order Bathyarchaeales; family Bathyarchaeaceae; genus CAYFXU01. The sequence goes on along the minus strand of CAYFXU010000034.1, from coordinate 14,555 downwards.
TTGAAAATGTTGGAGCATGCATGCGAAGTTTCCAGAAAAATGGGATTGAACTATGTTTACATGGGAAATGTTCCGGGACACCGTTACGAAAATACTTATTGTCCCAATTGTCGAGAATTGCTGATCAAGCGTTTCAGCTTTGAGATTGAGAAGTGGCGGGTAACAAAGAACATGCGCTGCCCAGCCTGTGGACACACCATCGCGATAGAGGGTCAATTTCACCGAGGGGGTTTCTCTTATCCCTACGGATTAATCTAGATGCTTTCCTTGAGGTGAAGGAGTATGTGGGCGATCTGGAGACCAGACGCAAGCGCCGTCCTAAGGGATAAAAAGGCTCGAGCAAGTTTGGCGAGATACTTTGACGTCATGGAAGACGACAAGCCAGCCAAGTTTCTGATCTCCAAAAAACTACCTGCAAACTTCAACAAGAATGATTCACTCGCAAAACTGTGGAGAAACCATGACCAACTAACCGAAGAGTTTCATCATCTTGAAAAGGAAATTGACTACCGCCAAAAAAACCTAGAAAAACTAGATGATCCAGAAAAATCTTATTTTGATTTAAAGATCGAAATAGCGAATCGCATTCTTGAAGGATGCCACCTCTGCACACGAAAGTGTGGCTTCAACAGACTTAAGGGAGAGCTGGGATACTGCAATTGCGGAACCCAAATCACGGTGTCGACAATATTCGAGCACATGGGCGAAGAACCCGAACTGATTCCCTCCGGAACCATATTCACGTTAGGTTGCACCCTAAGATGCCTTCACTGCCAAAACTGGACTATATCGCAGTGGTACGAGAAGGGAGATATTCTCTCACCTGGACAGTTGACTAGATCTGTGGAACGCCTACGTAGAGGCGGCTGCAGAAATGTTAACCTAGTCGGTGGAGAACCCACCCCTTGGCTTCAGCAGTGGCTCAAAACATTCAAAAATGTAAATGTGAACGTCCCGGTGGTTTGGAACTCCAACTCCTACTACAGCGAAGAAACAGCCAAGCTTCTCGCCGGATTCGCGGACGTGTATCTCCTTGACTTCAAGTACGGATCTAACCATTGTGCAGAAAAGATTTCTGACGCACCCCGTTACTGGGAAGCCTGCACCCGAAACCACCTATACGCCAAAAAAAACGGAGAGCCAATCATCCGCATCTTGGTACTGCCCGGACACTTAGAGTGTTGCACAAATGCCATTCTGAACTGGATCACCCAAAACCTTGGAAACGGGATTCGCACAAATGTGATGTTCCAATATAGGCCTGAATGGAGAGCAAATGAGATACCCGAGCTTCGAAGGAGACTTACGGAGAAGGAGAGAGAAAGAGCCATCGAACTAGCGAAAGAAGCAGGATTAACTAACTTCATAACGTAATTTTGGAAGGTTATAACTAGCTTTCATTTTCTTTTTCTGAACAGCATCGTATCGTTGTAGGTGCAAACATATTAGAAGCCTGCCTCAACCAGTTTCTTCACCTACTCAATGTTTTCTGTAGTTAGTGAGTGAAAGTCGTCACATTCGAAGCGTAAACGCGCGCGCATGTCAAGGTTTGCAGGGAACACAGCCTTAATATCGGTTTGAACCGAAGGTTCCGAAAATTCCCACCGGAGAACCAGATAAGAAACATTGTAGCTGAGATTGGTTGAAAATACCAGGCTATCTTTTGCTTGCTCGCTGAAACTGCGTGCGGACAGTTTTCCTATCTTTCTTCTGCAAGATATTTAAAATTCAAAGGTCTGTAGTAGGCGTTTCCAGAGAGATTCACAATGATGGTTTGTACGTCTTCCAACAAGTCCCCCAGATGATACCTATGATTGGTTAAGAATTCATCAAGCTCTCCATAGGTCTTGTGGAGTGAAATCATGATGCCAGTAACTCCCATTCCTCGGCATCCACTCCCCATAATAACATTTGGTTGTTTCGCCAGCCATTCCATCGACCTAGTAACGGCACTCTTCCTCTTCTCATTTGATGCAAACTTGAGTGGGCTCTTGACTAAAGTGATTGCAATTATTTCATATCCAAGTTTGTCCCATTTCGGAATAGCTGTGTAGCTGTCTATCACTTCGCCTTCTAGTTTTGCTCTCCTTCTGGTTACAGTTGGCTGTGAAACTCCCACAATCTTAGCCAGTGCTCTATCGCTTATTTTGGAGTTTTTCATCAACTCAAGAAGAATCCTAAGGTCAATGTCTTTCAATTTCGTCACATCACATCATTAGTCATATCGTATACTCCAGTTTTTATGATTTATGGCGCGCGCCCCATGTATCTGCGAAATACATAGTCTTTAGTAAAAGAGAGAGACATCTCAAATCAGATTGAGGACTTCGGGAGATATCGCCAGTACACGTGGGTTCAAATCTTATCCCATACTTCAAGGCATGTATCCCCCAGCGATGAGTGAACCCTATCGCGCTCATGCTGTTCAATCGCGCGAAATAATTAAAGAGCCAGTGGGCGCATATCCAAGAACAAAAGCATCAATGAGGTTAATCTAGTGATTAGTGTCGTAGTTGATGTTGATGATACGTTGATAAACACTGAACGAAGGATGCAAGGTGTGTGGCATCAAGTATTAGGCCGTGAAATCCCCCTCGAAGACGTAGAAACTCTTGGCTTGATACAGATTTTTGAGAAGTTCGCAACGTCAGATCAAAAAGAACGAGTCAATGAGTTGAGGAAGCTATTTTGGGATATTGTTCTCTGTTTGGAAAAGGTTGGACTCGCGCTGATTGAACTGGACGAGCCTATCCCACATGCAGCAGATGTACTTCAAACGTGGAGTAGACATTGCAGGTTAGTGTATCTCACGGGACGACCCGAAAATACGCGTGACCTGACTCTGGGTGAACTAAGAAAATTCGGTTTTCCAACTATCAACGTTCAACTAGTAATGTTTAGTCTTGAAGATTATGCACGTGCACGAGGATTGGATCCTTCTGGACCAACGCTTGTCAGCGCAAAGGCCAAGCTCTTCTCCTCGTTATCCAAAAAACACAACGTGGTCAGAGTTGTTGATGACTATCCCGGCTATTTCACTATCTACAGACAATTCGGTGTTCCTGATAGAATCGGCCTTCTGCGCCCAAAGCGATATTCACCGCAACAGTACATCGACGAAGGTGCGACAAGAGTCGTCGAAAGTTGGAAAGAACTCCAAGACGATATGCCAAAATTGATATAGCACACCTGTTCCCTTTCAGATGTCCAAAGCACCCGCAACAGTATGACAAGTGGAAAAATTGGGCGTCTGCCGGGAGACATCACCCTTGGGATAGCATCCAAACTGGACCGCGCGTGCGAGGCTGAGAAGAAGAGATCAGCACGTCCTAACCTTAAACATGTTGATTATGCAAAAAGTCACTTTTTTCAATGAACTCAGATATCTGACAAGTCGATGTGACGTAGAAATGAATTTCTGTCGTGTCTAGAAAGGAGAAAGGAGAAACGCTTGGCCGTTTCTTCCTTTCTTCTGGGGAGAATACCGTAGTGAGACTAGTGACGTCAGACTCAAAGAACTTTATTTCAAATCTCACAATATCACAAGTAGAGACATACTCTATGATCACCATCTTACAAAAAACATTCGTAGACAAGAAAATTCTCCTGAAAGAGGCAACACACCTCAAGACTAATTAGTACAACACAAGAGAATGACTTCAGAAACCCTTGAAGGAACAGTTAGAGATATGTAGGGTTAGTCAACTGCTGGTTTCTACGTGATAAAATTCAAACTTTTGAAAACCTCAATATGCATTTTGAATCCACAAACTTTTACTTCATCTTTATGAAATACTTTCGTGGTGTGGTATGAAATCAAAGAGTTCGTTGAATTGGCAAAAAAGAGCTTTGAAACGAAAAAAGAGACCTAAAAGATTATTCAAGATTGTAGACAAGGTGCTGAAACAAATTTTCGGAGAAACTGCCACTCTATTCATATACAAGTATCTTGAGGAAAAATACTCACTCAAACGAGAAGATGTTCCAAATGAACTGGAAATCTTCACCGAAGGACTGGAAAACTATCTTGGCAATTCAGGAGCCTCGGTTGTACTAGAAACGCTTTTGAACCAAAGTTCTGAACTGAAGCTTAGAAAAGTTGAAGAAAAAGACTTTCTGGAACAACTCAAAGAACTGAAGAGAATCTCCTACAGTTGATGATGTGAACCATCCCAAAAAAGGAGCGACCAGCTGAGCGCGCTGTTTATGTATCGATTTATGTATCCCCGTGCATCAATCTCTTCTAGTCTTCTGGCAGCTTTCTTCAACAACCTGATGTTCAACACACCGATGTCAAATGTAAGAAATCTGGAAATGTAATAGGGCAATCTCTAAACAGCGTAGGACGCCAAAAAGAGAGGGGGATATTTGCTTTTAAGGCGTGAATGGTTAGGCTAAGAGCAACAAGAAGATTTCTTGTGCATTTTTTCCGTGTGCGCTTCCATTTCTTCCTTTGTTTTAAAGGTCTGACCACAGCACTCGTATTTTCCTTTCTTGGCTTCACACATCCAGCAATCTCTCCAACTTTTGTATCTAATCTGTTTCAAGTCCGAGATATAAGTCTATACATGCACGAGTTTCGCGCGCGCTCAAAAGCATGCACGTAAACTAACGTGGCCCTTCGAAAAAGAAAAGTTATTGAGATGAGAATTGATAAACTCTCATAGCGTTGACGAAGTGTAGAAATCATGTCGCGTGTACAACTGCTTAAAGAAATTTTCAATCCCAATTCTGTAGCCATCGTTGGGGCGTCGAGGCGAATAGGGCATCCCGGCCACCTGGCTCTAATAGGATTGATGGAATCTGGGTTTGATGGCAAAATTTACCCTATAAATCCTTCAGCAAAAGAGATAGACGGCATAGAAGCCTATCCAAGCATCAAGTCGATCAATGAACCCGTTGACCTTGCCTTCATCGCAGTTCCAGCAGTCAAAGTTATGCCAATACTTAGAGAGTGCGCTGAAAAAGGCGTTAAAGGAGCCATCGTCAACTCAGCAGGTTTTAAAGAGTTGGGGACCAAAGAGGGAATAGAACGCGAAGAGGAAATCAGACAAATAGCCTCCTCATCGGGCATGGGAATAATAGGTCCCAACTGCGTAGGCTTTCATCGTCCCTCGATAAGTACGATGCCTGGATTGCCTCAACCTGCAGAAATGAAGGCGATTCTAAGAGAAAAGGGAAACGTTGGAATGACTAGCCAGAGCGGCTGGTTCGCGGGATTTTACATTCATAGCTGCGGACTCCGGGGCGTGCGGTTCAGCACGGTCGTCAGTAGCGGCAACGAAGCGGATTTCTCAACAACAGATTTTCTCGAATATCTGGTGGAAGACGAAGACACAGAAGTCATCACCATGTATCTGGAGGGCGTGAAAGATGGGAAAAGCTTCCTGAAGGCCAGCAAAGCCGCAACGCCCAAGAAACCGATAATAGTCTGGAAGGTTGGACTAACAAGAGCCGGATCTAGAGCAGCTCACTCTCATACAGGAAGTTTAGTTGGCCAAAGAGGGATTTATGGTGCTGTTTTCCGTCAAGCACACATCGTTCAAACATTTTCAAGCAAGGAACTAATCGACTTCACTGTAGCTTTCTCTCTCTCCAAGAAACCTAAAGGAAAAAATGTTGGAATAATCTCCGGTCCAGGCGGTTTCGCTGTAGCAACCGCAGACGCATGCGAGAGATCTGGCTTGAACGTGCCACGGCTATCTGAAAAGACTTCCAAGACGCTGAGAAAGGCTTTACCCCAATACTCTTCTACCTTGAATCCGGTCGACTTGACGATGACTGTAATTGAGAACCCTCAATTCTTTCCAGAATGTATGGAGATCCTCAGCGCAGATGACAAGATAGATTCCATGATTGTTGTCACCGGGGCCAGCGTCGTCTACGATGAGTTTATAGTAAGATCTGCCAAGGAGATCGAGAAGCCAGTTATGGTTGTTTCAACTCCCTACTGGACTGTGGAAAGCGAGCCAAGCGCGTTGGCTAAGGCAGGAATACCTACATACACCTATCCTGAGGAAGCGGCTAAATCGTTGGCAACCCTTACGCAATATTCAATAAGTAACCGTACAGTTTCGGGCTTTGACTCCAACGTATGATCCCCCCCGTTTCCTGATGTTAGAATCGCAGATAAGCTCTGGGAGGACCGAAAAACTAATTTGATTAACGATCTAAAATTGGGAAGAAACCGTTTGAGGGGTCGTTTTGATTGAAGAAGAGAATGTTGGATCTTCTTTTGGAGTTGCTCAAGGACTCCAAAAGAAGTGACAGAGAATTAGCGAAGGTTCTGGGGGTTTCGCAGCCGACTGTGAGTAGGATGAGAAGTAGACTTGTGAAGGAAGGAGTGATACGAGATTTCACCGTGATACCAGACTTCACAAAAATGGGATACGAGATTTTGGCCATTTCTGCCATCAAAACGAAGATGATAGAGGTAACGGAATTAGAGGAAAAAGCTGAAGAGTGGTGGAAACAGTATCCCAACGTCATATTTGTTTCGAAAGCCGAAGGCATGGGAAAGAATGGAATAATGATATCTCTGCACAAAAGCTACACAGACTATTCCGTTTTCGTTTCTGAAAGCTTGCTGGAATGGAGAGATGAAATAGTGGAATATGGAACCATGCTCATCGATCTGAAAGGAAGGATTGTTAAACCCTTCTCCCTAAAATACCTAGCAGAAGGACAAGAAATATAGCAATTTGGCTCTATTCTTCGCGCCCACGTCAGGTTAATTGCCCAAATATATGTGCATCTACCATTCTGTGTGGGTGCGCTGTGCACGCCTAACTGAGCTTACAAGTATCTAGAATTCTCTTGAATCTTTCCCGAGTCCGCTCTTGTTTATAGCTTCTTAGAGCGTCTATGAGCTCTTTTTCGTCAACTTCGCCTAGTTTCCTCTTTATTGTCTTTGCAACCTGCTTTCCCAAAAAAAGAAATTGGCAGACGGAAGTTAGGTTTGAGACTCTCCTGTTGATGCTTGCGGTTTCAAAATCCACTAGGTGGGGGCTGCCGTGGGCATCAACGATTATGTGTTTTGGAGCTCTGCTCAGTTCTCCATGATCCAAACCAGCTTCATCCAACCTATGACATTGCTCCAAAATATCTCGCAAGACCCGGCGAAGTCTAGACCTCATTTCCCTCCCCTTTATCGCTTCAACCCATTGAGGGAGAAGCGTTCCATCGATAAACTCCATGAGGAGAAGGTTTTCACTGACCTTGAGTAGTTTCGGTCCAACGTTGATGGCGTTTGCCCTCCTCAGCATCTCTGCCTCGTGCTGCATCCCAGCTCGATCAGCGTCCACTCTACGAATTTTTAACGCGCCCTTTCCCAAATTCGTATAGACTGCAACAACTATGCCCACGCAACCCTTCCCCAAAACCGGCACATCGAAGGCCATTTTTTCTCCGGTGAAGTCCACGGCTTTGACTCCGAGTTTTTTCAAATCCTTGAGGCGGTTTCTCATTTCTTTCAAATCACATTTTGGATAGCATATTACATGGCAGTACCTCTTTTCATGAAGACTTTTCAAAGGGACAATTTCACTTGGTCGCAAGCAAGCTCCTCGATTCAGATATAGATTTCCTGAAAATAGTTATTAAGTATCGCCAACTCTACCATTGACTCTGGGGAGAGTCGAAATTGGTGTACGACGAAAAGAACGTTCTGCTCATGACGCCGGGACCTGTTGTGTTCCATCCTCGAGTCTATCAGGCCATGTCTAGGGTCGAGTTTCATCATCGGACGCCAGAGTATAGGAAAACTTTTGGAGAATGCGTTTCTATGATGAAGCAGGTGATGCAGACAGAGAACGATGTTTTCATCTTTGCAGGCTCTGGAACATCCGCCATGGAGGCTGCCATCGCTAACTGCGTCTCTCCAGGAGATAAAGTGTTAACCTTGGTAAATGGAAAATTCAGTGAGCGGTGGACAGAACTAACAGAAACTTTCGGAGGCACGTGTATTCCCTTAGAAGTTGAATGGGGAAAGGCAATCAAACCCGAAATGGTTTCCGAAGCCTTAGACCAGGAACCAGACACAAAATTCGTAGCAGTATGCCATAATGAAACTTCCACAGCCGTTCTTAACCCACTACCAGAAATCGCCGGGATTACAAGGGAACGTGGCCAGATACTCATAGTCGACGGCATCACGTCTGTTGGAGGCGACTACGTCCATCCGGACGAGTGGGGCGTCGACATTTTGATCACAGGTTCTCAGAAATGCTTAGGCTGCCCACCTGGCTTAGGAATGATCATGGTTGGACCCAAAGCATGGGAAATAATTAACAAAAGAGAAAAAAACCCTTCATACTACCTTAACCTCCCCGCCTACAAGAAATCCTTCCAAAAAAGTTCAGATACTCCATGGACCTCAGCCATATCGTTGATCTACGGGCTCCACGAATCCCTCAAAATGATCCTTGAAGAAGGCTATGAAAACAGGGTGAGAAGACACAGGCTTATGGCCAAAACTCTGAGAAACGGACTCGAAGCTCTCGATCTGGAACTCCTAGCCGAAGAAGGATACGAATCCAACACCATAACCGCCGCCAGATACCCAGATGGAGTTGACGACGGTGATTTTCGCAGGGCCATGCAGAAACACGGGATTCTAGTTGCTGGTGGGCAGGCCCACCTTAAAGGAAAAATCTTTCGAGTGGCGCACATGAACATCATAGCTGAGAGAGAAATCTTGCTTGTGTTAGCCGTAGCTGGCCTTGTTTTGAGAGAACTTGGATTCAAATGTGAAAGTGGGGCAGGAGTATCTGCAGCCCAAGAAATGTTCCTAAGAAACTGAAATGACTTTCGTACCTTTACGATTGAAAATAGTAGATGAAGATCCCGTGTCTGTCATAACTCTGCTTTCCGATTTTGGTACAAAAGATCCTTACGTCGCGGAAATGAAGGCCGTAATCCTTTCTATGCAGCCGCATACGCGTATCGTAGACATAAGTCACGAAATTGAAAAGTTCAACATACGCATGGGCGCCTTCGTCCTTGCTTCAGCTGCTCCATACTTCCCTGCCGGCACAATTCATGTGGCGGTCGTAGATCCCGGTGTTGGAACCAAAAGGCGCCCAATAATCGTTGAAACCAAGCACAGCTTTTACGTGGGGCCCGATAATGGTCTCCTCATGTTGGCTGCTCAGAAGGAAGGCATAGATAATGTCTACTTTATCAACAACCGGCAATACATGCTTCCTCGAGTTTCAAGAACCTTTCATGGAAGGGACATCTTCGCCCCAGCAGCCGCGCATCTGGCAGACAGAAAACATCCATCCAAGTTTGGACCGAAAATTCGAGACTATGCGCTTCCCCGATTCGTGAAACCACAAGTGAGAAGGGGTGAGCTGTTGGGAGAAGTCCTGCACATAGACGATTTTGGAAACGTTATCAGTAACATTTCATTCGAGGACCTTGAGAAAGGGGGGTTTCATGAGGGATTTTCTCTTCGTGTGAGACTCAACAGTAAGACATTGACGTTAAGACTTTGTTCAACTTATGGCGAGGCTCCAGCTAAAACTCCTTTGGCAACAATTGGAAGTGGCAGTTTTCTTGAGGTATCTGTAAATCAAGGGAATGCCTCTCGAATGTTCAAGGCGAAGATCGGGTGCCCTCTTCGTGTCTCTTTAGCATCTTCCAACCAAACTATCTGACAACCTATACTTGACTGGACGCTACTTTGTACGCTTCAACGTAATCTTTCGCGAACCCTTCGGCATGCTTCTCGGTTCCTTTATGCTTCAGGCCATATGTTCTCAGATGATGATAAAACTCGTGGAGAATCACGAAAGGATTATGCAGTTCATTCAGGTCTGACACATAGATAGTCCTTTTTTGGGGGACGTAGCATCCAACGTTTTTTCTGTGCCCCTTCGGCATGCCAACTACTAATTCAGGTGTAGTAACATTGTAGTACTGGCTGAGCGCCTTGAGGGCATCTTCCGTTTTTCTTGAAAGAATCAGATGCACTATTTTGGTCTTAAACAACTGTTCAGAGTTCAAGATTTTGACCCCTCTCATCTTTGTCTAGAAATCGATTTTGCGGCTTTCCGCCAAAGCGTACCCGATTATCAATCCAGCCGCAAGTCCGCCGAAATGGGCGAAAATGTTAACGTCTCTACCGGTCGTCATCATCAAAAGTAAGAACGAATATAGTAACGCCCCCACAATAGACTGCCCAAATGTTTTTCTCAAGTATATGACGCATGCGCCAAAGATTCCGAATATCGCTCCTGAAGCTCCGGCGGAGAGCGTTAATGGATGCATCAGTAGCAGAGTCAGCAGGTTGCCAGAGAGTCCAGACAGAAAGTAGACGAAGAAATACTCTTCTTGACTGAAAAGGTCCTCGGCTCTAAAACCGAAAATGAGGAGGAAGAGCATGTTGAGTGAAAGATGAATTATGTCCACATGGACGAAAATCGAAGTCAAAAGTTGCCAGTACCAACCGTTCATAACATAAAGGTTGAATTGCCCCCACTGGTAAAGAGCGCTGTCGCTTGTTTGGATGAAGTTGCCGCCTACAACCGAGGTGTAGACATAAACCAGCATGTTTGCCATAACCAAGAAGGTGGTTGGCGTCAGTTTGGGCGGAATTTTCATCTCTGAACCATCTTACTCCATACGAGTAAACCTATGCGTATTTATACGTACGCTGTTGGACTTCTCTAAACCTTCCATTCTACCACAAAACAGATTTTATGGGGTCAGCATAGGTGAAAGCATGATGCTGGATATCTTGCTTCCGTCAGTTCTCTTTCTAACAGCGGTGATCATAGTCTTTCTTTATGCTAGACTCGAAAAGAAAGTTGACTCGCTTCTTGGAGGAACGGAACTGCGCATCTGGCACGTTGTTTTGTTGGTAGCGGCGACAGGCCTAATGGTGACCATTCTGGTGTTTATTCCAGGAAGAGCTATGATGGTCTTCTTCCTTTTCGCCTACTCTACGATTCTGTTCTTGTTCACATATTTGCTTGCGCCAAAATGGTACTTGGCGGTTCCAGTTCCTGTCTTGTTTATCGCCCTTTACCTTTCTCCTTTCTGGAACATCTACTTGATTAATTTCTTTGCGATAATCTTCGCTGTCTGCATCTCGGTTTACATGGGAAGTTTATTTACATGGAAAACAACGGTTGGCTTCACCCTCCTGTTAACCATTGTGGATGTCATTCAAGTTTTGATCACAGGGTTTATGATAGCTTCAGCCGAAAAGGCGCTCGAGCTAGGGCTACCTATAGGCATTAAGCTCCCAACGTTCCCATATGGGGGGTGGACGTTACTCGGTTTAGGCGATGTCTTTCTTTTTGGGCTCCTCAGCATTCAAACCACACGAAAATATGGAAGAAAATTTGGGCTAGCATCAATTGTATCGATGACTATCGCTTTCTTGTTACTTCAGACGATTCTGCTAAACACGGGCATCGGAGTTTTTCCCGCGACGGTTTTAGTTATCATTGGCTGGCTAGCTTCATTGGGAGGAAGGCTTCTCTATAAATCGAACGTTTTTGTGGGTTTCAAAACCGAGTAGAAATATCCATGTTTGTGCGCGCGCCTTCAACCTTCTGATTTTGTGAAATACAGGTTTACGTGATTATGTCGGTCTTGGTTAAGTCTTGAAGCCTTGCTACGCCGTCGATTTCTTCAATGAAGTGCACAACGCTCTTTGGAACAAGTTCTTTCCAATTCTCTCCATTCAACATGCGTTTTCGTATTTCCGTAGCTGAGTATACTTTCCGTTTGATAAAAGGCACCGGCTCAACCCTAAAGCCAGCTTCGGCGAAAAGTCGGCGGGTTAGAGGCTCGTTGGTGTAAACTACCTCAAACTTTGGAGAGTATCCTACAACCTGGGAGACCCAAAGCATGTGTAGATGAACGTCTGGCACCGGGATGATCCAATAGCGTGACGGCCGGATACGCTCGCCTTCCATGGTTCCCCTGACCATGATGATACGCTCACCCGCGGTAAAGGGGTTGTCCAGTCTGTGACTGTACTGCGAACTCCCCACTATTATGACAAGTTCATCAACCGTTTTCAAGATGTTTCTGATTGCCCCTAAGTGTCCTTTATGAGGGGGCTGAAACCTTCCCACAAAGACTCCGCGCTTCACCATGATTTCTTCCTTATCGAAACTTTATCATTAGTGAGTGTATACGAACTTAATTTTTGCCTAGTTCTTTCGGAGGTAACTGATGGGAAACAAGGACAATTCTTTGTCTTCTACCTTCATTTTTCTTGTCTCTTCGTAGCCTCTGTCCTCCCTCTGCAGAATCTCAAGCTTGACTCTCTCTCCGAGTCCGTATCCTCCAATGCTGAAGTCTGAGCGTACAACCCGGTGACAGGGAATCAACAAGGGGAGGGGATTTGAGGCTTCGGCGCTCCCTGCAGATCTGGGGCTTCCTCCCGCAACCTTGGCTATGGAACCGTAGGTTGTTAGAAATCCAACTGGAATCAGAGATGTGCATTTGAGCGCCCTCCTTGTGTAGTTGGGCAAGTGGCTCATAGCTATCTTGAAACCGTGAGATGTGCTGCCTTTTCCGTCGAAGATCATTCTTAAAGCTTTCAGGATGTCGGTCAGGAGTTGATTTGGTTTTTTCTCAACTGCAAATGGAACGTTGTGTGGCAAGTTTTCCAGCAGGTGGCGTAAGACTTCTTGTTCCTTTGGCGAGAAGGCTGTTGCAAAGACTCTATCGTTCTGTACGGCGGCAGCGTACCACATGTTGCCAATTTTTTGGTGGTAAATGTGTAGCATGTGAATCCCTCAAGTTGTTTTCTTCAGTGCTTTGCTGATCTTCTTTAGCTCAGCTAAGATTTGGCGGTTAACGTCTTGAGATGGTATAGCCTCGGCTCCGGCCTCAACTGCCACGGGTCTAATTTCCCTTACAAGATTCATGATCTTGTCTTTTATTTCCTCGAAGTTTTTGACACCGTGAATTACAGCTTCTGCTGGGTTAAGACCTCCAGATCTTCCTGCGGCACCTGAGAAACCTGCTGTTTGAATAAGAACTGCGCCCAATTGGAAACGTCTGGAGATGGGCCCTTGTATAATGTTGATGTTTGTGATGCGGTTGTATGGAACATACCCCTTCTTTTTCCACCAGACTCCTTTGTGAACCACAATCTCATTGCCCGTTAGAGCGTAGGATATAGAAGCGTAGTATTCAGCAATCCAAAACCATGTGAAAACGATTGAAAAGAACAACGGGGTTAGAAGTGAGGCTGAGACTAACAATGCGCTGTTGAAATGCAGGAAAATGAAAGCAGCAGCAGTCACGGGTGTGATCCAAGCCAGAAAAATAACCGTCACTATCGCCAGGTACGCGTAGTACAGCTTTTTCAAGTCTGAGTGGGCACCAAACTGCTCGTTGATATTCCCCATCGTAGACCACAGCCGATATCAGAACTTGTCAACCAAAGATTTATAATTTTACAATGAATGCATGGACATTCAAAGAATGAGAACAGGGAAACCTCGCCGCGCGCGCGCCTTGTAACCGTCTATTCCCAAATCATATTTCTTGCTTAGCTCCACTCACATCATTTCCCTAACAAGCTTTAGTAGAAGGTTTGATTGTAGAGGTTATTGTATTAGAAGATTCTGAAACGCGAGCACGCAAAGGAGAGAGCAACACCATGCGAAAGCGTGATTACAAACTTTCCATAGCCATACCGGCTTCCCTAGTTTCAGACGTCCCCCATCTTCGAGAGAAAACCGTGAAAATCGGTTTAGTGGGCAGAGCTGCAGCCATCTTTTGCGTAGACCAAATCATCGTGTTTCCCGATCTACGCGACACCGATCAAAGGCGAGACACCGATCTGATCGCCGCCATTCTCTCCTATATGGAGACACCCCAATACCTACGCAGGCGGCTGTTCAAGATCAGGCCTGAACTGCGTTATGTGGGCATTCTCCCTCCCTTGCGGACACACCACCATCCACTAGCAGACAGAGTAAAGGATCTAGCGGTTGGGGAATACCGAGAAGGAGCCGTTTTATCTTTAACCGAAGCTGGGTCGCTTGTGGACATCGGCGTGGAGCGACCAATGCTGATTCCCGATGTGGAACTGGCACCTAACACCCGAGTTACAGTGAGAGTTACCAAGCTGGGAAAACACCCTAGAGCTGCACCAGCGAGTAGTGACGAGATCAAAGCGTACTGGGGCTACCGCACAACGGTTTCGGACATCCCGTTTGGACGACTGGCGAAAACCCAAAACTTCGATTTGGTGATCGCTACTTCCCGATACGGAACTCCAGTGATGAGAGTTGTGGATGAGTTGGCAAGACGCTGGAAAGAATCTCGCAACATACTCGTAGCTTTTGGAGCCCCAACTCAGGGGTTATACGACATCCTGGCATATGAAAGCCTTGATCTGGAAGAGGTTGCACCTTTCACGGTTAACACCATTCCAAATCAGGGAACCGAAACAGTCAGAACCGAAGAGGCGCTATTTGCCTCTCTAGCCATCTTAAACCTGGTGGATAATGAATTCGGAACATTTATAACTCAACGTTCTTAATGAAACAAAGACAAGCTTAGGCAGAAAAAGCAAA
>CAYFXU010000033.1:5957-18594 GCA_964347145.1 uncultured Candidatus Bathyarchaeia archaeon | reverse complement strand
CGCATTTTACAATTGCGTTTCCGAAGAACAACAGCTACACTGAGAATTTGAAAAAGGGGATGAATCCTTACCGCTGGTATGAATACGCCTTCTCGGCGTCCATAATGATAGTCCTGATTGGGTTGTTTTTAGGTGTCTGGGATTTTTGGTCGTTGGTTATGATTTTTGTTCTAAATGCTATGATGATAATGTTTGGATATCTGATGGAATTGGTGAATCAGAAAACCGAAAAAACCAATTGGTCGCCATTTATCCTAGGATGCATTTCTGGTGGAACACCATGGGTCGTACTTTATGCTTATTTCATCGCTGCCGTGAGATCCACAGGTTTGAATCCTCCGACATTTGTTTACCTCATACTCTTCATCTATTTCATTCTGTTCAATATATTCGCCATAAACATGGTTCTGCAATACAAAGGCATTGGACGCTGGAAGGATTATCTCTACGGTGAACGAGTCTACATTATTCTTAGCTTTGTAGCAAAAACAATCTTAGCTTGGCTTGTTTTCGTGGGAGTATTTTCACCCTTCTAGATAAATAGGCTTCAGTGCGCGCATAGCGAGCGGTCGGCCTTCCGTTCCAAAGTCACGGGTACGCTCAGTTGTGCGTCCGTGTCAACCTCAAGTCTTAATAAGTTCAGACACAGATGAGGCCTCATGAAGCATCAAAATAGAAGGATTGCAGGCTCGCTTCTGTTTGTTGGTGGTGTTCTGTGCGTTTTGGGAATAATCGTTGCAGAAGCACTTTATCCAGGCTATAGTACGTCAGATAATTACATAAGTGACTTGGGCGTGGGGCCGTCTTCTCTCATCTTCAATTCCTCAGTATTCTTGCTGGGCATTTTGGCTGTCATTGGTGCCTACTTCATTCAGGAGGCATTCGGTTTCAGGCTTTTCTCCCTCTTCGCGGCCATCACAGGTATTGGCGCAATGGGAGTTGGATTGTTTCCAGAGGATGCTGGAGTCATACACGCAGTCTTTTCCCTCATAACCTTCCTGTTTGCAGGATTGTCTGCCATCATTTCTTACAGACTGCAGAAACCACCTTTCTCCTACTATTCTGTCATTTTGGGGGTTACGGCGCTTTTGGCGCTTGTTCTCTTTGCTTCTGGCGTTTTTCTGGGTTTGGGTAAGGGAGGAATGGAGCGTATGATTGCCTATCCTGCTCTACTCTGGGCCATTGGGTTTGGGGGGCATCTCACCGGCTATTCCAGTGATACATCTGCCAGCAAGAAATCCTAGCTTCCGAGCTTGTCATGAAACGCGTGTCGAGGTTCTATGCGTGTACGAGGACCCCAAACCAAGTTCCCCATGTTAAGCGTGGCTTGTCATTCTCCTCCCTGAATCCCAGAAGCATCTTGAAAACGATGGGATGCGCGCGCGCATTTCCCTCGACCAATCTAGGCTGGAAGGGGCTTTCTCATTAGCCTAGCTATGTAGAAACCATTGGTTGCCAGTTTCTCAACAGCGACCAGAGCCTCTTTTTCAGCCGTCTTCCTGAAGCTGTTGCTCCACTTTTTTCTGAAGGTCTTGTACTTGTTTATTGCTTGTTTGGCTTGATCTGTCCTGCCTGCTCGGTAGGCTGAGTATGCTTGTTTTATGATTTCTATTGATTCCTTGAGTAATTCCACCTGTTCACCTGACAAGTTCTTTTGCTGGGCTATCGTGCCTACTGCCTCAGTCATGCGGGTAACATCGAGGGCTACGCCCGCCAGAATGAGTCCGATACTTGCATCTTGAACCCGAGGAGTCTCAATTATGAACCTTGTGGCCAACCTGTTTACCTCTGCGATTCTCTGGTGGGCACCCTCGATCAACTTCATGTCAAGTAAACCCTTTACTAGTCTTTGGGCAAACTTAATCACGAATTCAAGAGCCTCATCCAGACGTTTGCTTCCTTCCTCAAAGTAGCTTCCGCTTGACAGCGTTTTGGCTTTGTCAGAAATGGTCGAGGCTGTTATCTGTTCCGAAGGATGAAGCGTGGAACCCGTTGGTTCAGGTGGCCCCCCAGCAATGACTGGACAAACCGTCGTCAGACAGTTTTCACATCCCCCAGATGCACAATCTACAGCGGCGTTTCCACACGAGCAGATGATGGCTCCCCAGAGGATCCTGGATATCAGACGGATAGTTTCGATGGCGTCTTTTTTGTCTCTAGCTCTGCGGACGTTAATTCGTCCGTCTTTGAAAATCATGACCGTCTTATCCCTTATGTTGACTCTTGCCACCCCTAGGTTGGCGGAGCATCTGACATCTGTGAATAGTCCAGCTGCGTTTAAAGCCCAACAGATCATCATAGGATCAAAGAATCCGAACTTCAGGTCAACGGTTCCCTCTGGGCTTGAGGAGAGTTTTGACTCCGCAGTCACTCTTCCAGCTTCGCTGACGCATGGATGAATATACGTTAGCCCTGCTTCGTCGAGAACGATTGTTCCTTTGGCTCCTATTTCAACGCCTTCTTTTAGAATCTCCCAAATGCGTTCACGG
This sequence comes from uncultured Candidatus Bathyarchaeia archaeon, assembly GCA_964347145.1. Lineage (GTDB taxonomy): Archaea > Thermoproteota > Bathyarchaeia > Bathyarchaeales > Bathyarchaeaceae > CAYFXU01. The sequence continues at coordinate 16,105 of CAYFXU010000033.1, read as the reverse complement.
TTCCTTTCAAATTCCGGACGTCGAAGGTTTACGCAATTGTCAATTGTTTCTTCACCCGTAGTGACCTTTCTGGCTGTCGTTCTGCAGGAAGGGTTCCCGCATAGACCGCAGTCCATTTTTGGAAAGAGTTGGTGGAGCTCATAGAAGGTGTGAGTCATGGGTTTTCTCCGTTCAATTGGGTTTGTGTCAAAAATCCTTTACGAAAACAAGGGTAGCATTCAACAGCCTAAACATTATGCAAGCGATCTAGCAATTTCATCAACCGTGGAAATCAACTTCTCGACTTCAGTTTCAGTATTGTATAGATATAGGGAGGCCCTGACGGTTCCTTCGGGTCGTTTTAGAAGTTCCTTGTTTAAGGGAATGCAGCAGTGATGGCCTGACCTGACCATGATGTCGGCAGAGACGTCCAAAGCTAAGGCCACGTCATGTGGGTTTAAGTCCCCTAGATTGAAGGAGACTATACTTGCTCTATGTTCTGCTTTTTTGGGGCCATAGACTTCAACGTTGGGTATATCAGCTAGTCCTTTGCACATATACTTCACCAGTTCTCTTTCATGAACTTCGATGTTCCTCAGCTGGACTTTCTTTAGATAGTCCACTGCGGCGCCTAGTCCAATAGCCTCAGCGATCGCAGGAGTTCCAGCCTCAAACTTCATTGGGCTCTCGGCTAGTATGTAATGATCCAAGCCTACATCGGCTATCGTTCCCCCGCCGATGGTTAGGGGTTCCAGATTGTCTAGCAACTCCTTTCGTGCATACAGCACGCCTACTCCAGTTGGTCCAAGCATCTTATGGCCTGAAAAGACTAGGTAGTCGCAAAGAATTCTTTGAACGTCTACCTTCAAATGCGGCACTGATTGGGCTCCATCCACCAGCAGATGAGAATCGTGATTGTGAGCAATTTTGGCAACTGCTTCAACAGGTGTTTTAGCGCCTAGAACGTTTGAAACATGAGTTAAAGCCACCAACCTGGTTTTGTCGTCTATCGCCCGTTCGAAATCAGCGATGTCGAATAACCCTTCTCTGTTCGGTTTGACGATTTCCACGTCTACTCCGTAACGTTTCTTCAGGCGTAACCAAACGATAAAGTTAGAGTGGTGTTCAATAAGGGATGTTACGATTTTGTCACCTTTCTTCCACGTAAGGCCATTTGCCACAAGGTTTATGGCCTCCGTAGCGTTCCTTGTCAATATGACCTCGGTCTCTGATTTGGCGTTTATGAAGTCAGCAAGCTTTGCGTGAGCCTTTTCATATTCTTCGCTAGCTTTTTGTGAGAATCTGTGTATACCCCGCTCGACATTGGCCCGATAACTATGATAAAACTCCAACATCTTCTCGATCACTGGTTCAGGGGTTAGGCTGCTTGCGGCATTGTCCAGATAGATAATGCCGGAATCTAGTATTGGGAAATCACGCCTTACTTTCTTCGCATCCAGCAACCTTATGGACCTCCGTTTAATGGTACTTCTATAACACCGTTATAAGAGTTGTCTAAACAACAAAATCAGGGTGAAACGTGCCTTTGAAGTTTGTTGTCCATGAACATATGGGGAGAATACTACACGATTTTTGCTTTTATTCCAACGAATACGGGTCCCTTAACGATTATTCTCTTTTTTTTACTGGTAATGCAGGCCATTCCAGCAGCTTGGATCCTTATGTTAACGTCGCTCGGAAGCTTGGCCATCCTTACTCTGATGTCCACTTCCCCTGTTTCTCTCGCGTTTGCCTTTTTTTCAAAGGAGGCTACGGCCAGAGCCGCTATGGCATCTAGGTAACGAATGCTGGTAGAGACGCCCTTTTCTCTTGCCCCACTCACGATCTTGGTATGCTTTAATCCCTCTTTTGGTACAGCAAGAATGTTGCCACCATAAACATATACTGTATTCAAGGCTGCTGGACCGATTAGCTTTTTCTTTACGTCCGACTCGTAAACGTGAACCTCAATCTCGCGATTAAGGAATTTGCCCTTGTAAGCGAGAAATTGGCATGGACTCGGTTGATCCGAGTTTTCTATTGCCGTCCGAACTATCGCTTTAACAAGTTTTTCTCCATCTCTGGTCAGAGGGGTTTGATCGATCTCAACCATCCCAGCTAATTGTTCATCTGTGTATTCACCCTTAACGTATAAATGTGGGTAAACCAGTTTCCTAATGTCCTCCACACCTCTCTCTATCATAGTGATTCTTTCTAGACCAGCCCCAAAATTGAAAACGGGAAAGGGAATCTTGTATCTCGCCAAGCTAAGAGGATTATATAAACCTCCGTCACCCACCTCTATGGATTCATCATTTTTCGGATGTTTAACGAATGTCTCAAACTCTGTTTTCGGAGCATAATATTTCGAAGTCGCCTTTTTGATTCTGAACTCGACTTCACCAAGACCAAGTTTTCCAAAAAACTTCTCCACGATCTCTTGGCCATCTTCTAAACTGATTTCTTTAGCCATAATGACTATTGAAGCTGTCCAAGATTCATATAGGTGTTTAACGTCGAGTTTTTGTTCTCTCCTAAATTTCGGGCCGATGGAAAATAGTTGCAAGGGCAGCGTTTCTTTATGTTGCATTTCCTTTAAAATCGGAAACCATGAAGAAGTAGTGTGAGATCTAAGGGTGAATTTTGTTGGCACTGGTTTCAATTGCTTAAATTCTGGAAACAATGAAATTACTTGTGTTGCTTTATCTTCTCCTATCTTGAGCTCTTTTACAAGCGTCTCAATCAAATCATCTGATTCTATCTTCCCCGTTTTGTATTTTCTAAAAATATGTTGAAGCCCCTTGAGTTCATCGAAATGCGGTATTATCTTATTGATTTCGGAAATCTTCTCTTTCGAAATTCCTATGTCCGCTCTTGGGAGGGCCGCAAGATAAAAGATTCTGTCCAATATGACAGGCGCTTCTGGCCCGTATTGCAGATAGACGTGACATTCATCCGTTATCAACGGAGTTATAACCTCTGCGAATCCCATCTCTAGAAAAATGTTTCGAGCCTTGACTATGAGATCAAAAAGGGGATGTGGCTTCCTCTTGTTCGCTAACGTAAAATATCTGCCTTTCGTCTTCAGAAGTTTCGCTGATTTAGCCCAAGTTCTCTTGTAATCCCTTTTTGCGTCTTTGAGCAGCTTTTTCGTGTCTATACTCATAGCAATGATCACTCGGTTAGACCACGTTTATCCCATGTTTCTCTGCAATGTCCTGAAATGCTTGGGCTAGATATTTTGTTTGATCCCACGTAAGTCCGTAGGTGTTCAACTTCCACTGCCTGGTGGCTCCAGCGAACTCACCGACAATTCTCCTTTCCTTCAATTCGTCGCTAAAGAAGAACCCTCTTCTCTTGTGTGTTCGTGCAATCTTGTCAAAGCTTCCGGTAGTATCCACCTTGGTTAAAGTGTGCTTCCTAGGCATCTCGCTGAGAACCTGGTTTCCTTCGATCTTTAGAAATTCGTGGGTGAAATAGTTGATCTTTTGGATCTCATCGTCCCACTGTTTGACCCTTTTCCTCACTTTGGGAAAACTGGCCATCATGGCGATTAGATTGGCCCCCATCAAAGTGCAACCCATCATTTCAACTTCTTTTATTCCGAATTTTCTTTTCGTCACGTCGCCGACCATCTGGGTAGTTCTGAAGACTTTGTCAGCCCACTCATCGGTAGTTGCAACTATACCCGAAGGCGCTGGAGAAGCAAAACTCTTGTGCCCTGAACCGACTATAAAGTCAGCCCCCATCTGCTTTCCGTTGATCGGCATCACGCCCAGCGAGTATGCGCAGTTAGCCAAAAAGGGAACATCATAGTCCTTGGCAACCTTCGCTATTCCATGAATGTCATGCTCATTCCCAAGCATATAGTCAAAATGATCCATCATGATCAACTTGGGAAGCTTTCCAGTCTCCTTCTTTACCTCTTCTATCTTTTGGGCAGTGTTTTCTCCGGTGACGACCTTTTGCGGATCTATAGGAACCTCTTTAACTATGCCTCCGGCGTCTTCCACAGCTAGAAACTCCGAGTAGTGCGCTAACGCGGAAACTATTACCAAATCTTCTTTCTTCACAAGCGAGGAAACGACAGCTTGGAAGCCTCTTCTTGCCCCTGGAACAACTCTGGCTTGGTCCATTCCCACGAACTTTGCGAGTTCGAGGTGAAATTCACTTATCGGTGGTCTGCCAATCTTGTCGAGTCTAAAAGGTTTCCTACACCAGTCACAGGTTGAATATCCATCTCCATAAGCGATAATGGCTTTCATGGCTTCTGGAGTTAGTCTACCAGCAGCCTGGATAGGGTGAATGTTTATGAACAACTCTTCTCTTGCTCTAACCTCAATGTCTTCAATCATTTGTTTCATTTTATCAGCTCCTTTTCGATCACCTCCAAGCTCTGTCTCACTTTCTCAATGATCTCTCTAATTTGCCTCTTTTGTTCGCTGTTGAACTGGTAGCTAGGCTTCGTGTCTCTAAAAATCTGCCTCATATCGGTTAAAGCGAACAAGGCCGCGAAGGTTTCTTCCACAGCTTTTTCGACCATAACACCACCACCTTGTTACCATGCTTTGAGTCTATCGTACTCATTTTTTGGGACAATGATCAAGAGCCACTTTTCCCTTTTGCCTTTTGGAGCCGGGGGTGGGAATCGAACCCACGTAGAGCGGGTCTGCAGCCCACCGCCTGAGCCACTCGGCCACCCCGGCAAACCAACTCTAGAGTGTCTATAACAGTGTTATAAACTTTTTCGTCTGTACAAATCTTGCCTTTGAATCTATGCCCGCGCGCAAGATGTTTAGAGTCCCATTTACAAATTCACTTGAGCTTACCAAGAGTCTCCGCGCATGATCTACACAGTCCATGATGAAAGTGGCACCTCTTACAGATTGAACTCCCACACCTTCTGCAGACACTGCCAGCTATTCTCTGGCCACACACATCACAAATCTTCATTATTGATGCCGCCGAATCCAATTGAAAAGAGGACAGTTAGTTCAATTCGGAACCTAGATTGACCAAGACCCTACTTTGGTGCCTTCTTACCCAGAACTTCTCGGGAAACCAGCTGAGCCACTTTGACTCCGCTTAGTAACATTCCTCCAAATATTGGACCCATTCGAGGTGTTTGCTGCAAAGCCGCAACAGCCATTCCCGCAACGAAAAGTCCCGGACACACTTTCTTGGTGTTTTCAACCGTCAGTTGCTCAGCGCGGGAGGACCACATGGATTTTTCACCGGGCACCATGATGTTGAGTTCAGGAAGTTTTCTGGAGGCTATGGCAAGAACTTCAGCGTCATGTCCTGTACAGTCGACAACAGCTTTGGTCTTCACGCCTAATGGATCAACGTGAATTCCGGACATTATGACCGATGTCCATTGAACGACCACCCCAGTTATCTTGGGCGGAGAATCTCTGTAGATTAGGTCGTCCACAACGACGCCAAGGATTATTTTGGCGCCCGCGTCAATAGCCCCCACGGCAAGCCTTGCCATCATATTCGCTGTGTCAACAACATACACTCCATCTTCCAATGATTCTAACTTGCATTTGACATCCCTCAGAATCTTGTCTGCGGGAGACTGCACCACCAGCTTGTGGAACTGCATGCCGCCGCCGCCTATGCCGCCTCCGAAGGACAGCTTCCTCTCAAAAACCACGGTTTTCAATCCGGCCTTCGCCAGGTACATGGCAGCTGTCAAGCCAGCTGGACCAGCACCAGCCACTACCACGTCTGATTCGGTAAAATTGATCCAGTCCTCCATTGCTTTTCGAATGATAGCGCGTGTTATGGCTTCTTCTTCCACTTCCCTTATTTTGGTGGCCACGACAGCTTCACCTCTATTTTGGAATTAGTGTTATATGGACGACTTATAATGTCTTTTATTGGGGTAGTCAAGAATGCGATGCCAAGTTTGCGGCAGGCTTGTCACGAATCCTGTCACTCGAAAAACCTGTTGCGTAAACAAACTTTACGTTTTCTGTTCCGAAGTTTGCATGCGCAAGTGGACCCGAAACTGGCTACGGCGACAAATATAATTGTAGAATTCTATAGCCAGACCTTCCGCGCGCGCCATGCTCATTGCCCGGAATCAGCAAAATGCTATAATGTATTTAACATACAGCTTTAATTTGCATGAAAATTACTTTGGTTAATCCACTTTTGTCACCTAGGATCGAAATCTTTTCCGTATGCGCGCGGCAAGCTGGACGCAGATGATGTAACCAAAAAGAGGAGGCCACTAAAGATTCACGCATATGCCTTGGTAGCCGGAGAATGCTGGATAATTGTAGGAACACATCTTCTGAGGGCCTAAAGAGAAGCAGGCTTGAAAAGAGAGGTGGGCTCAGTAAGCGTCTCGGAAGTGTTGGGGGGAGCCAAGATGAAGATGCGATCTGGTCTTTGCTCTCTTCATTAGGTTTGGTTGGGGCAAGATTTATTTATAACACTGTTATATAAAACTACGATTGTTCGTAGTTTCATCGAGGTGAAAAACATGGGAACCGAGGAACTCACAATCTCTAGCGAAGCTGAAGAATACCTTGAGGCAATCTACCGCCTAGAGGAAAAAACAGGTTTTGCCAAAACCATGGAGCTGGCTCGTCAATTGAAGGTGGTGCCTGGATCAGTCACAAATACTGTAGAAGGTTTGGAGAGACGGAGCTTGGTTAAACATAAACCTTACAGAGGAGTAAAACTGACAAAGAAGGGTCGAAAATTAGCCCTAAATGTTTTAAGGAGACATCGCCTCGCCGAGAGATTGTTGATAGACGTCTTAAAGTTGGAGTGGCACAGAGTTCATGAAGCAGCTTGCAGACTCGAACATGCGCTATCAACGGACATCCTCAAGCCTCTTGACAAAGCTCTGGGGCACCCAAAAAGTTGTCCCCACGGGAATCCGATACCGTCAGAATTGGGAGAGGTGGTTGAGGAAGGATCTAAGGTGCTAGTGAAACTCGAATCTCGTGAACGAGGTATCATAGTCAAGGTAACTGAAGAGAAGCCTGAGGTACTAACACACCTCGCAACTTTAGGTCTGATTCCTGGGTCAACTGTTGAAATGAAGGAAATGGAGTCTTCCGGAAGATCCATCACTGTAGATGTGATGGGATCAAGTCACTCTCTAGACTACGGCATTGCATCAACAATATGGGTTAAGCCAGAAGGGGTTAGCGGAGATGAGTGACTGTTGGATGATCCAACTTTCTATGCCATTGTTTTGAGTCTTCTAGCAGGTTTAAGTACGAGTGTTGGGGGGATTATATTAGTTTTAGCAGGGAAGCCGAGGCAGAGGTCTCTAGACTTTTCCATGGGCCTTGCTGCAGGGGTAATGCTAACCGTATCCTTCCTGAATCTCGTTGGTAAGGCCTTAAACATGAATGTAGGGCACGTTGCGGTGGCCGTGGGATTCGTAGTTGGAGCTTCAGCAATTATGGTCCTAGACGCAAAAATACCGCACATATTTTCTTTTGAAGAGTATGGACCCGTGAAAGGAAGACTGGTTAAAACAGGCATGCTCATGGCAGTTGGCATAACGTTGCACAACGTGCCGGAGGGACTAGTTGTAGCAGCTAGTTATGCATATCTGCCGAAACTTGGATATCTTGTGGCTTTGGCAATAGCCTTCCATAACATTCCTGAAGGAATCGCAACTGCTGCGCCTCTTTATGCTGCGGGTATCAGAATGGAAAAGATCCTTGCTATTACGTTTCTGTCCGGATTAGCGGAACCTTTAGGTGCGTTGGTTGGCTCCTTGATTTTGATAGTTCCCTCTCAGCTTGTTCTTGCCTTGATGTTAGCGGGTGCTGCAGGGGTCATGACCTACGTGACAGCTGATGAGCTGATTCCAACAGCCCACGCCCATGGGCATGAGCATGCGGTTGCGATCGGGCTCATAACCGGATTTACGCTCATACTCTTGTTAACTGGTTTCTTTGAACTCTAGCAAACATCGATCTTTCGAGAAAATTGCCATTAGAAGAATACTGATTACGTTGCGTAAAGTTATTACGGATGTAAATTAGATAGACTATAATGCATCACGCAAACGAGAAACGAAAATACGCCTTTGACATGGAGATAGATTCATGAGCGAAGCCGAAGAACTTGAAAAGCTAAAGGCAAAAAAACTGAAGGAACTACTGAAAAAGAGTCAGAAAGAGAAAACAGAGGATGTAATCACTCTAGGCTCTTCATCTTTTGACAAATTCCTAGAGAATACGAGCCTTCCAGTTTTGGTTGACTTTTGGGCTGATTGGTGTATGCCTTGCAGGATCATGGCACCTGTAATGGAAGAACTGGCGCGCGATTATAAAGGAAGAGTTATGTTCGCAAGAGTCAATGTGGATGAGAACCCGGAGGTTGCAGGCCGCTATGTCATCATGAGCATACCGCATTTCATCATATTTGTAAAAGGTCATCCTGCTGAAAGAATTGTTGGTGCTGTCGGCCGAGGGCCACTAGAAGATGCACTAAAGAAGCATCTGTGAGAACAACCAAGATGATTGTTGCAATAGCCGGTGGGAAAGAAGGTAATTGGAGGACGTGCACACAGGTCTCGAAGATGTACTCAAAGGATACATCAATGTTGTAACAGACTACAAAAAAGAAGATACGATGCGAGTTGAGTGACTGTAAGTCAGGGGATGAAAGCAGCAAGAGGTTGAGTTAGATGAAAAAGATTGTGTCGATGGGCAGAGGAGGCGCTGGCAAAACAAGTTTTGTCGCTCTCATGACCAAATACTTCGTTGAAATTGGCGACACTCCCTTGCTCCTCGTAGACGTTGACCCTGATCAAAACTTGGGGGAAATGGTTGGAATTGACCTTAAAGAAGAGAGGAAGAAGACCATATCCGAATTGCTTATTGAAACTTTTCTGGAGGGTGGGGGAACCACCGTTGGAGTTCCTCCTTCAGAAAGGATTGAAAGCAAAATCTGGGAAAGAGGACTTTATGAGGGGGTTTCCTTCGATCTAATCGCTGTCGGCACAAAATTCATAGAAGGTTGTTACTGTCTACCAGACGCCGCCTTGAAAAAGGCCTTGGAAGGTTTAACGAGAACGTACAAATACGTTCTCATCGATTCTCCGGCTGGATTGGAACACTTAAACAGAAGGATCGCTTCTCAGGTAGAGGACATATTTGACATAATAGATCCTTCCCAAAAATCCTTCAACCATGTGGAGAGAGCATACAGAGTCGCCAAGGAGGTTAAGATAGATTTTGAGAATTTCTACGTCGTCGCGGGCTACAGAGTTCCGGAGGAGCTAGAAGCAGAAGTTGAAAGAAGAATAGAGTTAAAATATCTTGGAAAAATCGCCTACGACAAAAACGTTGAAAACTACGTTCTCTCTGGGAAATCCTTGCTTGATCTACCTACTTCGTCCCTTGCATACAATTCAGTGAAGGAACTCATGAAAAAAGCAGGCTACTAGGCTAGACCTGAATCAACTTGCTAGTCTCCGCTTCCTATTTGGAAGCCAATGCCGCCAGAATGTTGAAAACAATATTTTTCTAGCACTTGGAGCGACTTTTAAAGATGGGCATCTATGGAAAATCGAGGGCAGTGAAATGTATGTGTGGTTTTTCATTTCCGTATTAGGTTTGATTGCAATGATACCACTCAATTTTCTGTCAGTTGAGCACTTAAGACTCCAAGAAAGATACGGGAGGGAGAAAGGAACTAGGATTGGTGACATCTATGGTCTAATTTCAGGTTGGGGATTTTTTCTATTTTGGATCGGAATTTGGTTTTCACCTCAGCCCAGATTTGCTATTCCGATTCTTCGGAATCTGATAGGTTTGGTTCCGGTCATCAATTTCTCGATTCCATTGCTTCACCTCATGATTTGCGCACCCTTCCTTCTTGCAGGTCCTTGGCTTGCAATAAAAAGTGTAAAAGAGACAACCCTGAAAGTAGCAGAAACGCATAGAACTGAGAGAATCGTTACAAGAGGGTCTTACTCCATTGTAAGACATCCGCAATATCTTGGCGGACTACTATCCCATGTAGGAATTTCCTTTCTATTGTCCGCAATGTATTCTTTACTCTTTACTCCATTAATGTTTGTAATTGTTTATCTCATATCAAGGAAAGAGGAGAAGGAGCTGATCAGAGAGTTTGGCGAAGAATATGAAGACTACAAGAAAAACGTGCCAATGTTGATACCA